>NZ_CP074371.1:7500000-7800000 GCF_018362975.1 Nocardia tengchongensis | reverse complement strand
CCGATCTTGGTCACCCAGGTCTCGATCCGCACCGGCTCCATCCGATAGGGCAGCGGCTTCAGATAGTCGATGTCCATCTGCGCGACCACATTGGCGCCGCCGAACCCCCGCTTCCAGAACAGATCGATGCGGGATTCCTCGAGGTAGCGCAAATGCGCGGCATTGTGCACGTGCCCGTCGGCGTCCATGTCGGACCACCGCAGCGGGCACTGGAAAAGGTGTCGGGCCACTCCGCATTCATATCAAGCGGCCCGCGGCGGCAACCTGCGGGCCATCGCGGGCATGGCCGAATCTGCAAGAGTCGTGTCGTTGACGCCGTCGGCCACGGGCCGCAGGCTGAAGGCATGCGGGTGGTGCTGATCGTGGTGTTCGACGGATTCCAGTTGACGGATCTGGCCGGACCCGCCGACGTGTTCGCCGGGGCCGCGGCACTGGGGGCGGTCCCCGGCTATCGGGTCGAACTGGCCGCGGCGCAGGCCGGTCCGGTGCGGTCCTCGTGCGGTATCGAGGTGACCGCCGCGCACGGGCTCGACAGCTGGACCGGACCGCTGGACCTGCTGCTGGTGGTGGGCGGCCTGACCTTCTGGGCCGCGGCCGGCGACAGCGACCTGGTGTCCGGCATCCGCCGGGTGGCCGCGGTCGCCGACCGGGTCGGCTCGGTCTGCTCGGGCACCTTTCTGCTCGCCCGCGCCGGACTGCTGGACGGCCGCCGCGTCACCACGCACTGGGCGGGCGGCGAGCTGCTGGCCCAGCAGTTCCCGGCCCTCACCACCGAACCCGACCGCATCTACGTGCGCGACGGCCCGGTCTGGACCTCGGCCGGGGTGACCGCGGGCATCGACCTGGCCCTCGCCATCGTGGCCGCCGACCACGGACCCGACCTGGCGCGCGAGGTGGCGCGCTGGATGGTGGTGTACCTGCACCGCCCCGGCGGGCAGAGCCAGTTCAGCGCACCGCTCACCGCCAATCCGCCCAAACGCGATCCACTGCGGGAACTTCAGGTCTGGATGGAGGAGCACCCGGAATCGGATCTGTCGCTGCCCGCCCTGGCCGGCGGGTGGGCATGAGCACCCGGCACTTCTCCCGCGTCTTCACCGGCGAGACCGGGACCACGCCGGCCCGCTACGTGGAGCGGGTCCGGATCGCCGCCGCGCGGCGGCTGCTGGAGACCACCGACCAGCCCATGGACCGGGTCGCCGCCGCGGTCGGGCTGGGCAGTCCCGAGACCCTGTACCGAATCTTCCACCGCCACCTGGGCATACCGCCGGGCGAGTACCGCGCCCGGTTCACGAATTCCGAAGGAGAGCGTGTCTCATGACGTTCCAGATCGCCATCGTCCTCTACCCCGGCATGACCGTGCTCGACGCGATCGGCCCCTACGAGGTGCTGCGGATGATCCCCGACAGCGAATTGCGGTTCGTGTCCAACGAAGTCGGGCCGGTCGTCTCCGACAGTGGGGTACTGGCGCTGGGCGTGACCCACACCTTCGCCGAGACGCCGTCGCCCGATCTGGTGCTGGTCGGCGGATCGGAGGCGGCGACCACCGAGGCCATGGCCAACCGGGAACTCATCGAGTGGCTGCGCGCCGTGCACCCCACCACACAGTGGACCACCTCGGTCTGCTCGGGCGCCCTGATCCTGGCCGCCGCCGACATCCTGCGCGGGCATCCCGCCACCACCCACTGGGCCGCCCAGTCCGCGCTCGCCACCTTCGGGGCCGAGTCGCGCCCGCACGACCGGATCGTGCGTAGCGGCAAGATCGTCACCGCCGCAGGCGTTTCCGCCGGCATCGACCTCGGCCTGTGGCTGGTGGGTGAGATCGCGGGCGAAGAGGCCGCGCAGATGACGCAGCTCTACATCGAATACGACCCGCACCCGCCGTTCGACGCCGGACACCCGGACAAGGCGCCGTCCGCCATCATGCGCAAGGCCCGCCTGGAGATGACCAAACGCGCCGCCAAACCGCGGGTTCCGCTCGACGTGGCCACCAGCCTGTGGCGGCTGACTCTCAACCGCATGCGGGATCGGGTCGCCGCCCGCCGCTGAATTCCCGTACCGTCGGAGGGGTGACCGAGCTGCTCGGCGATCACTTCTTCGCCAATTTGCATGCGTACTACCGGCTTTGGCGCGACGAAGGACCGGTGCTGCGGGTGCGGTTCGGGGACGGCGTGGACCGCTGGCTCATCATCGGCTACGAGGAGGGCCGTGCCGCGCTGGCCGATCCGCGGCTGCGCAAGGACATCGACCTGCTGGAGTCGGTGATCGCGCGCAAACACACCGGGTCGTGGGAGGGGCCGCGCACCCACGACGGGCTGCGGCACATGCTCAACGCCGATCCGCCCGACCACACCCGGCTGCGCAAGGCGGTGTCGCAGGCGTTCACGCCGCGGCGGGTGGCGGCGCTGCAACCGGTCGTCGAGCGGACCTCGCGAGAACTGCTCGACGCCATGGCCGATCGCGACGAGGTGGATCTGCTGCGCGCGTTCGCGACCCCGCTGCCGGTCGCGATCATCTGCCACCTGCTGGATGTGGACATCGAGGACCGCGGCGCCTTCCGGGAATGGACCAAGGCGCTGGTCGGCACCCTGGAACCGGGCGTCGACCCGGCGCGGGCGCACGCCGAGATGGTGGCGTTCCTGCGGAACATGCTGCACCGCAAGCGGGCCGAGCCCGGCGCGGACCTGCTCTCGGCGCTGGTCACCGACACCGAAGCCGGGCTCGACGAGGGCGAGCTGATCGGGATGGCGCTGCTGCTCCTGGTCGCCGGGCACGAGACCACGGTGAACCTGATCGGCAACGGCACGCTGGCGCTGCTGCGCGACCGGCCCTGGCTGGAGCGGCTGCGCGCGACGCCGGAGCTGATCCCGGCCGCCGTCGAGGAATTCCTGCGCTTCGACGGCCCCGTCGATATGGCCACTCTGCGCTTCACCGCCGAGCCGATCACCGTGGGCGGCATCGACATTCCCGCGGGCGAACTGGTCCTGGTGGCCCTGGCCGCCGGCAACCGGGACCCGCGCCACTTCGGCGACCCGCACCGCCTGGACCCGCTCGCCGAGCATTCCGCACACCTGGGCTTCGGCCACGGCGTCCACTACTGCGTCGGCGCGCCGCTGGCCCGGCTCGAGGCCCGGGTGGCCTTCACCCAACTGCTGGAGCGGTTTCCGGACCTCGAGTTGGCCGTGGACGAGTCCGAGCTGCGCTGGCATCCGAATCCGGTGATCCGCGCCCTGAAACGGCTGCCGGTGCGGCTGCGGAAATAGCGCGCGGTACAAGATCTTTCGGCTCGCGGCGATGAATTTCGGCCGGCGGCGCGGTCTATATCTCATGACTGTTTTCGCCATCTACGGGGCCACCGGTCACACCGGCCGCCTAGTCGCCGCCGATCTCACCGCGCGGGGGGAAGGACGTGGTGGTGTCCGGCCGCGATCCGGATGCCCTCGCCGCCCTGGGATATTCGCGGGTCGTGCCCGCGGCGCTGGACGATCCCGCCGCCCTGCGGGCGCTGGCCGAGGCCGCCGACGTGATCATCCACTGCGCGGGCCCCTTCGCTACCACCGGACTACCCCTGGCCACCGCCGCCGTCGAAGGCGGCTGCCACTACATCGATCACGCGGTGGAAGTGCACCACGTGAAGCGGTTGTTCGACGACTTCGCCGAACCGGCCCAGCGAGCCGGAATCACCATGCTGCCCAGCGTGAGTTTCTATGGGGGACTGGGCGATCTGCTGGCCGCAGCGGTCGGGCGTGGGATTCCCGATATCGAGCGGATCACCGTCGCCTACCACGTCACCAACTGGATGATGACCCACGGCGCGGTGGAGACCGCGCGGCTGCTGTTCGCCGACACCGACCGCATCGGATACGAGGACGGGCAGCCCCGATACGGATTCGTGGAACCGCGGCAGGCTATCTTCGCCTTCCCACCGCCGGTCGGGCCGCGGCCCATGATCGCGCCGGTGCCGTTCCCCGAGGCGGTCACCGTGCCCCGGCACACGCGCACGCGCGCGGTGGAGGCGCAGCTGACCGCGCACACCTTCGCCGAGGAGCAGGCGTTCACCAGCGAACAGGTCGAGCCCGCCGCGCGCGCCGACAGCCGATTCATGATCGCCGCCCAGGCGCTCGCCGCCACCGGCTCGGCGTCCGGGACCCTGACCGGGCGGGATCTGTGGTCGGCCGCCGCGCTGGCCTCGGTCGAGGCGGCGGTGCGGCTCACCGAGGGGACGGCCAAGAGCGGAGTCGCCGCCCCCGCCGAGGCTTTCGACGCCGTGGACTTCCTACACAGCCTCGCCGCCCGCGGGGCCTTCGAACTCCGGTTGCCGGACCAGGCGTGAGGAGCACGACCATGGAACCGATTCTCGTCACCGGTGCGGCCGGGGCAGCCAGGGCGGCACCGGCCGCCGGGTCGCCGAGACACTGCTGCGCGCGGGCCTACCGGTGCGCGCCTTCGTACATCGCGACGACGGCCGCGCGGCCGAACTGAAGGACCTGGGCGCCGAGGTGGTGGCCGGTGACCTGCGGGAGATCACGGCGGTGACGCCCGCGCTGCACGGCGTGCGCCGCGCGTACTTCACCTACCCGGTGACCGCCGGAATGATCGACGCCACAGCGGTTCTCGCCGCCGTGGGCCGACAGGCCGGTCTCGAACGGGTGGTCGCGACCTCGCAGCTCGGCTCGGATCCGCAGGCGGGCACCCCGCACATGCGGCGGCACTGGGTCGCCGAGCAGGTGCTCGACACCGCCGGGATCGGCGCGGTCCACCTGCGGGCCGCCGTGTTCTTCGAGAACCTGCGCGTCGCCATCGGGGACCGGGGTGAATTGGCGTTGCCGCTCGGCTCACCCGATACCGTGCTGCCGCTCATCGCGGGCGAGGACGTGGCCGGGGTCGGGGCCGGAGTGCTGCGCACCGAGGGCCCGGTGGATCCGGTGCTGTGGCTGGCCGGCGAGATCATGACGGTTGGCGAGGCCGCCGAAATACTCGGCGTCCCTTACCGGAACGTCGATCCCGCCGAGTGGTCGGAGTGGGCGATGACGGTCTACCGCGACGAGGTGGCCGTGGAACACCTGACCCACCTGTGGACCATGTTCGCCGCCATCGGATCCGGGCACGAACTGTTCCGCGTCACCGAATCCATCGAGCGGTTCACCGGCCGGCCGCCGATCACCCTGCGGGAGTTCGTCAACGGGGCGTGAAGGCGGGATGGTCCGCTCGAGACGGCGCGGATTCCGGTGCGGCGCTGGCGATCATGCCAGCCAGCGTCCGCGCCGCAGCACCCGCCGCAGGCCCAGCTGGTCGTCGAGGACCACGGCGTCGGCGTACATGCCGGGCCGCAGGTCGCCGACCTCGTCCAGGCCCGCCGCGTCCGCGGGCGTCGAGGTGACGGCCGCGACCGCGTCGTAGAGCGGGACATGGCATTCGCGCACTGCCCAGCGCAGGCAGTGCAGCAGCGTCGCGGTGCCGCCCGCCAGCGAACCGCCCGGCACCCGGGCCACCCCGTCGGTCACGGTCACCGGGCAGATTCCCAGCCGGTACTGCCCGTCCGGCATGCCCGCCGCCTGGGTGGCATCGGTGACCAGCACCACGCGGTCGGGCGCGGTGGCGAAAACCAGTGCGCCGAAACCGGAGTCGACGTGCACGCCGTCGCCGATCACCTCCACGAACGCCTGCCGCTGGGCCGCCGCGACCAGTCCCGCCGCCACCGGTCCGGGCGCGCGATGGTGCAGCGGCGGCATGCCGTTGGCGAGATGGGTGACCAGGGTGCCGCAGCCCTGCGGGCTCAGCGCGGAGCGGAAGCGGTCGAAACTCGAATCGCTGTGCCCGACCGCCACCACCACACCGCTGTCTGCCAATTGCTTGGCGGCGGTGTCGAATCCGGCGCGTTCGGGAGCCAGAGTCATCACCCGTAACTGTCCGTCGGCGGCTTGCAAGAGGCGGTCGATCAGCTCCGGGTCGGGATCGGACAGGTAACCGAGATCGTGTGCGCCGCACCGGGTCGTGGACAGGAAGGGGCCCTCGACATGGACTCCGGCGATCACGCCGTCGTCGGCGAGACCGCGCAGCATGCTCGCCTGCGCCACCATGGTGTCGGGCGCGGCGGTCACGATGCTGGCGAGCACGCTGGTGGAACCGCGTCGATGATGGAAGGCCGCGGCGTCCCGCGCCTCGGCCACGTCCTCGGTGTCGAAACGGTGCCCGAACCCGCCGTGGGTGTGGATGTCCACCAGGCCGGGCACCACGGTGCCCGCGTACGCCGGCGGCAATTCCCGATGCGTGGTCGCCCATTCGGTCGCGGGCCGGACCGCGGCCACCCGCTCACCCTGGACGGTGATCACGCCGTCCTCCAGTACGCCCGCGCGGGTCACCACCCGCCCGCGCAGTTCCAGTCCCCGCCGCCCGTTCACCACGGGGCCCCGCGGGCCGGATCCATTGCCGCGTCAGCCATCACGCCCAACCCATCAGCTCAGCATGACCGATCGCGAGCGGGAGCGCGGGTGTTCGGCCCTGTTGATTTCCTGTTCGAACGAATCACATTCGGGCGGCCGCCACGTCGGATTCGCCGATACCGGGTCGATCAGTTGGGGCGCAGCACGACCAGGCCGGGGACCGTGGTCAGGTACTGGGTCAACGGGGTGTCCACCACCTGCTCGTCGGCGGCCAGCGAGGACGCGTTGCGGAACATCGGCCCGTTCGGGGTGTTGACGAAGATGCCGACGTGGGTGACGTCCAGGCCCGCCGTATCGGTGTACGCGCCAGGAAGTCACCGGTGTGCAGATTGCCGATGACGCCGTTGTCGAAGGCCGCGGCCGGCACATAGGTGATGTCGCGATCGACCGCCGGCAGACCCGGAAGGTAGTTGCCGCCATCGGCTTTCGCGTTGAGATGCTTGGTGACGGTGACCGCGCCGGGGGAGAGGGAGCGGGTGATGTCGGCGGCCGCGGTGTGGTTCACCGTGGCCCAGTCGGTGAAGAAGTGCTTGCGGCTGGTGAATTCGACCCGGGAGTCGGCGTAGCGGGTGGCGACCAGGTTCTGCACGAACTGCGTGCGGTCGGCCGAGCGGCTCAGCGCGTCCACGTAGTCGAGATAGGTGAAGCAGTCGACGGCGCGGAAATCGACCACCAGCTGCTCGGGCTGCGCGGCCGAGCCGATGAGCATGTTCGCCCCGTAGGGGGTCCCGAGGAAGCGGCTGGAGAGTTGCGCGATCGCCGCGGTCCGGTCGCCGGGGATCGAGTTGCGCAGCGCGAGCAGCTCGTCCAGCTGCCGGGAGGTGGCCTCGTCCAGCGCCGGTTCGGACGGCGCGGCCATGGCCTGCGAGGGCAGCCCTACCAGCGCCGAGACGAGCGTGACCAGCATCAGCAGTACTCGGGTGAGTGCGCGCAAGACCCCTCCATCGGAACGAGACTGCCCCCGACGCTACCCCAGCAAGCCACCCAGCAGGCCGCCCGACTGTCCGGCTTCCTGCCCTCCGCCGGTGCCGCCGATGAATCCGCCCGGCGGTAGCTCCGAGGGCTGCACGATGACGAAACCGCGGCCGGAGAACGACAGCGTCAGCCCCTCACCGGTACTGCGGCCGATCAGACGCGCGAAACCCATGGAGTCGTTGCGCTTGATCCCGGTCTGCAGACTCGACGACCACGCCACCGCGGCCTGCGGATCCGCGTAGGTCGGCTGATCGACGTTCAGCACCACCGGCTGGCCGTGCGTGGTGATGGCGATCCGGCCGCGACCGGTGAAGACACAGTTGAAGAAGCCGGCGTTGCTCGCGTAACCGGCCGCGCCCTGCACCCGCTGGATGTTGTAGGACAGCGAGGAATCGAAGGCCAGTACGTTCGCGCCGTTGATGGTCAGCCCGTCGGTGCCGTCCAGATCCACGATGTGCACATCGGAGGCGGCATTGGCCAGGAACAGATCCCCGCGGCCCGACACCTGCATGAGCGGCACGCCCTCGCCGGTCAGCCGCTGCTGGATGGCCCGCCCGATCCCACCGGACCCGAGCGCCTTGAACCGCAGATCACCCTGATAGGCCACCATCGATCCGGCCCGGGCCAGGGTCTCCCCGTCGACCGCGACCCGAATCATCTTGCCGCCCTGCTTCTGAATGCCGGCACCGCTGACCTCGGCGTGTTGCGGATTGAACAGCTCGCTCTGCACGGGCGGAACTCCTTGTGATGCGGGGTGATTCGGTAGCGGGGCCGCGGGCGGATACGGCGGCGGGAAGGACTGCGGCGCCACGGGTGGCGGGAAGGTCTGGGCGGGCATGGTGGGCGGCGGCGCCGGAAAGCCGGGTTGCGCCGGCATGTGCTGCGCGGGCATCGGTGGCTGGAACGGCTGGGCGGGCATGGCGGGCTGCGGCGGCGCGGGGTTGGGCAGCGTCGGCAGGTACTGCGACGGCTGCGGCGGAAACGGCTGCGCCGGTGGGGCGGACGGCATGGGGAAGGGCTGAGCCGGTGCGGTGGGCTGCGGCGGCATCGCCTGCGCCGGAGGCGGCGGAGTCTGGACGGGCGGCTCGGGGTCGTCGTCGATGTTGACGCCGAAAGCCGCGGCGAGCCCGGCCAGTCCGTCGTCGTAGCCCTGGCCGACCGCGCGCACCTTCCAGCCCTCGCCGCGGCGGTAGATCTCGACGCACACCACGGCGGCTTCGCTGGTCAGGCCGTTCATCGGGAATGTCAGTGTGCCCGCATCGGATCCGATGGTGGCGGTCAGCGAGCCGGCGCCGGCGAAGGTGGCGGGCCCGCTGCCGTCGAGGCTGGCGGTGATCGCGATCTTGTCCACGTCGGCGGGCAGGGCGGCGGTCGCGACATCGACCATGTCGCCGGACCCGCGGCCGTGCCGATACACCACGCCGGGGCCGACCGGTTGGTTGAAGAAGATGAAGTCACCGTCCGACCGCACCCGCCCGTCCGCCCCGAGCAGCAGCGCGGACACATCCACTGCGGCGGAACAGGTCACGGTGACCGTCATCCGGTCGGCGGGCGCGGGCCGATTCTCGCCGCGGGCGAGCGCCGTCACCTCGGCCCCTCCCGATCGACGCTGACCCGTTCGGGCGATAGACGATTCACAGCTCCTAGTTTGTCGAAAGTCGGGGGCGATGGCCATCCGGGAATTCCCCCAGCTGTTGCCGGCTCGCCGCCCCCCGACCCGGGATGGTCTACGCCGCAGCGATGTCCGTGGGGGAGACCGTGCCGTTGACGAGCGCGGGTTCCCGCCCGCACAGCCGAATGAGGTCGTACAGATCGCCATCGAACTTGTCGACGCAGCAGGTGTTCTGCGCGCCGATGACCGCGTCCGATGCGAACTGCAAGATCCGCGGTTTCCGGCCCGACATGGGATTCCAGCCCGACTGGAAATCCGTCACGCCCTGGTATTGCTCCTTGAACGGGCGTGGCGCGCCGGAACCCTGGTAATTGCTGTTCCAGATGTCGTAACTGCCGTCGAGCGTATCCCCGTAGAGCCACTTCGGCGCATAGGCGATCACATAACCGCAGGCGCTCTGTTCCGTCATTCGCTGCCGCAACAGATCCACCGCCAGGGAAATCTCGTCAGGATTCGGCGGGCGCGGCATAGAATTGGATTCCTCGGCGTCTATCTGCCAGATCCATGGCACGTCTTTCCACCACGGGACCTGCTGATCGACGGTGTCCATCCAGAAGTTCACCTGCTGCTCGATATTGTCGGGCCACAGGAAGTGGTACGCGCCGAGGACGGGAATTTCGGCGCCGCGGGCTCTTTCCAGCGCCTCCTGGAAGTGCGCTGCTCGCCAATCGCTGCCTTCCGTCGATTTATGGGTGAAGAACGAGATGCCGTCGCGCTGAGCGGCGAGCAGATTCATGGGCCCGCGGTCCCAGTCGTAGTCGGACGCATCGAATCCCCAGACCGGGGAGGTGTTCGCAACGCTGGTCGGCGTCGACGTTCCCGCGGTCGAGGGGTGGACGCGGTCGGGCGCGGATTCGCCGGCCCGCTGTTCGATGCGGGTCATCAGGTCCGCGGACGTCGCCCAGTGGATGTGGTCGTAGTGCCCGATGGTTTGCGGACCGCCGTAGACGCTGCCGCCCGGGTTCCGGATCTGGTTCTTGACGTAGAAACCGTCATCGTCATCGAACGGTGTGGAGTGAATCAATTCGACGGTGAAATCGGCGTAATTGTCGTAGAGCCATTTTGCGAAGTCGCGCATCTTCACATTGCCCTCCGGTGTCATTCCGCCCGCGCCGATATCCAATGCGGCGGTCGGTGACCCGGCATAGGTCAAACCGTAGTGATGCGAGACCGCTCCGTGGTCGCCGTCCATTCCGCTGGTTATATAGATGTCGTCGGCGTTGGGATAGGTCTCCAGAAACTGTGCCATCCGGTTTCCCACTGGTCCGGTGACGACGTTCGGCCATCGCGCAATAGTCATGCGTAGCCTCCTTCGGGACTGTGGATCAATTGTAGGCGATCCGCAGTCCCCGCAGGCCCGGTTGGAAAATGACGGAATAACCGGATTTGCCCCAATCTAATAATCGGTCGACCGGTTTTCTTTATCGGTCGACCGATTAACTAGCGGCTATTCATGAGCGCGGTCAGATCGGCCACGTCGGTGGTACGGGAACCGCCCGCGAAGGCCAGTGCGGCCAGCGAGCGTTCGGCCGCCCCGGGATGGCCTGCGCCGCAGGCATCGGTGACCACGATGGGCAGGTAACCGAGATCGGTGGCGTGCCGGACAGTGGGTTCGATGCCGACCTCCAGCGCGATCCCCGCTACGGCGAACGCGCCGATCCCCAAGTCCCGCAGCGCGATATCGAGGGGCGTCGCCGCGAATGCCGACATGGTGATCTTGTCGAAGACCACCTCGTCCGGGCCGGGGGTCAACTCGGGCACCAGGTGGTACTGCTGCGAGCCTTGGGGAAAGGCCCCGCGCACCTCCGCCGGATCGTCCACGCGCTGCCATTCCATGGCCGTGCGCAATTGCGAGACCCCAGCGGCCGCAGGGGGAATGGACATGTGCCGGGTATAGAACACGCGGAAACCGTTCGCGCGGGCGGCATCCCGCAGCTGCACGCAGGACTTCACGATCGCGTCGCCGTCCGGAATCTGCCCGGCGATGCCGACCTGCATGTCGTAGATCAGCAGCGCCATGCGGTCCGGATGGCAGGCGTCCGCGACGGTTTGCGGAATGGTCAGGCCGTAGGCTTGTCGCATGGCTGCCTCAGCGGGTGCGGTCGTAGGGTTCGGCGACATCCACCGAGGCGTCCATCAGCGCCTCGATCGGCAGCGGGGCGGTGACCGGCACGTAGGTCCACTCCAGGAAGCCCTTCTTGGTGAGCGGGAAGTCGTTCACGTACCGCTGTGCCTCCTCGACGCTGTCGACCTCGAAGACGATCACCACCCCGGGTTCGTCGGCGCGGGCGTAGTTCTCGCGCACGATGCCGGCCTTCCACAGCCGCCACACATTGGCGACCTCCTCGGGCAGGTAGGGGGTGATGGTCTCCAGGGTGACGCCGGGTTTGAATCGATCGAATGTGATGACCTTCATGGGAATTCATGAAAGTCGCATGATTACAGTGTTACAAGAACGCACTTTTCGGTAAGTACCGGAGGCGAGGTGTCGGTGAAGCGCTACTACTGCCCGGTCGAGGTGACCGTCGACCTGATCGGCGGCAAGTGGAAACCGGTGATCCTCGCCCACCTCAAGGAAGGGGTGCGCCGGTACGGCGAACTGCGCCGGCTGATGCCGGACACCAGCGAGAAGATGCTGGTCCAGCAGCTACGTGAACTGGAGTCGGACGGTCTGGTGCGGCGCACCGTGTTTCCCTCGGTACCGCCGCGGGTGGAGTACGACCTCACCGACGAGGGCTGGAGCCTGGTTCCCGTGCTGACCGCGCTCTACGAATGGGGTGAGAAGCGCGGCGCACGGGCGGGTCTGGTGATCGAGGCCCCGTAGTGGCGGTCAGGCGGCGCGGTCGGTGCGCTCGGTGTGGTCCGGGTGCGGGATGTCCGCCTCGTACTGCGCCCGGTGCAGGGCGCACCGGAATTTCGGGCCCGGCTTGACGTAGGCCGGGTCCAGCCGCTGGGTGAAGGTGAGGTTGTCACGCCGCCAGCAATCGATGCACACCAGCTCAGTCATGGCGTCCTCCTCTGTCCTCGCTCGCGAAGGGTTTGTGGGAGAGGGGTTCCCATCCACGGCCTATTTCGGATATAGGTCCGGGCACTCTTCCATAACGGATGCGGCCGGTTTGCCGACCGGTCGGTTGCTTAAGCGGCGCGGCGGCCGCGCCGGAGCGACATGATCAAACAGGCTGTGATGACTACGTAGACAAGCACATAACAGTTCAAAAGCACCTGGTAGGCCGGCCACGACGGCGGAAACAGGAACCAGCCCACCACCACCCAGCGGTCGGTCCAGTGGTAGGCCCAGGCGCCGGTCGCGACGTAGAGCAATCCCGCCGCGGCCCACCAGCGCACGTCGGTCCGCGCCCGATGCACCAGGTAGACGAACAGCGGCAGGAACCACACCCAGTGGTGATTCCAGGAGAACGGGGACACCACACAAGAAGTCAGGCCCGCGACCGTCGCGGTGAGCAGCCGCTCGCCCCGGTTGTAGAGCACCGCGGCGAGCACCAGCCCGCCGATCGCCACCGGCACGGCGACCAACAGCCACAGCCATTGCGGCACCGGAGCATCCGTGAGGTGCGCGATCGCGCCACGCAGGGACTGATTGGCGGGCTGGGTGTCCGGGGCGATCCGATCGGACTGGAAGAACGTCCGGGTCCAGTACTCCCGGGAATCGGACGGCAGCACGGCGGCGGCCAGCGCGATGGTCACCACGAAAGCCGTCGCGGCCGTCAGCGCCGCCCGCCACCGCCGCAGCACCAGGAACTGCGCCACGAAATACAGCGGCACCAGCTTGATCCCCGCGGCCAGACCGACCCCGATCCCGCGCAACCGGCTGTGCTCCGGCCGCGAGAAGTCCCACAGGATCAAGGCCATCAGCACCAGATTGATCTGGCCGTAGTAGAGCGTGGTGCGGATCGGTTCCACGAACATGCAGGTGGCCGTGAGCAGTGCGCTCACCCCCGCCAGCGACCAGGTGAGCTGGTAGCCGAGCACCGTCCAGCACAACAGGACACACGCGTAGAGCACGCAAATGTTCAGTGCCAGCCAGGTATTGGTGACGTTGGCCCAGGGGATCCCCAGGATCGGCAGGAAGATCAGGGTGGAGAACGGCGTGTAGGTGTAGGACAGGCCGCGGTGTGTGGTCTCGGTGTAGAGCGGATGGTGGTTGTAGATCTTCCACGCGCCGTCGCGGTAGACGTGCACATCGAAGCCGCCGGCCAGAAAGCCCACTTGATCCAGCCACGGATCCACCGTGGTGAAGATCAGGGCCAGCGACAACACCGCGCCGCAGGCCAGCACCCAGCACGTGGTCCGGTTCCACGCCACTGGCGGCGCATCGGAATCACCAATGGCCGCACTGTCATTCGTCCTAGCACCGATCAACACCCAACCCACCTCAGATGTGCGATACCCCCGGTGTTTCAGACCATACCGCTATCGCCGTGCAGCGCCCTCACGGCACGGCCCGCGTGGTCTGGAGTGATAGGCGGCGGGCATCGGCGGCGATGGCGTCCGCGAGGGCCTGCGCCGGGTCCGGCAGCCGGGTGCGGCGCTGCATGAGCACGAAGTCCAGTTCCCCCAATTCGGGGAGCCGGGGATCGGTGAGCGGTACCAGGCCATCGGGCAGAACACCCGCCGCGTGCACGATGATCCCGAGTCCGGCCAGCGCCGCGGCCCGCAGGCCCAGCAGGCTGTCGCTGACACAGGTGACCCGGCAGGCGCGGCCCGCGTGTTTCAGTGCGCGCAGGGCGCGTTGCCGGGTCAGGCTCGGCTCCGGATACGTGACGAAGGGCACAGGATCGTCGAATTCCCTTGCGGCCGAGGGGCCCGCCCAGACCAGCCGATCCCGCCACAGCAGCGTGCCGTGCTTCTCGCCCGGCAGCCGCTTGCCGAAGACCAGGTCGAGTTCGCCCGCGGCCATCCGGGATTTGAGCGACTCGCTCAATCCGACGGTGAGTTCGAGATCCACGCCCGGATGGGTGCGCTGGAACTCCACCAGGATGTCGGGCAGCGCGCGGGCCATCACGTCGTCGGACGCGCCGAGGCGGACCAGGCCGGTGAGGGTGGACTCGGAGAAGTAGGCCGCGGCCTGGGCCTGCGCGTCGAGGATGGCGCGGGCGAAGCCGATCATGGCCGCGCCGTCGGCGGTGAGGGCCAGATTGCGGGTGTCGCGGCGGAACAACTCACGCCCGGCGGCCTGCTCCAGCCGGGCGATGTGGCCGCTCACGGTGGACTGCCGCAGGCCCAGTTCGCGGCCCGCGGCGGTGAAGCCGCCGGTCTGCTCGACGGCCAGGAAGGTGCGCAGGAGCTCGGGATCGAACATCGGTCAATTATCGCGTATCGCGATGAGAGATATCGGAACGAACGACTTTCGCGATCAGTGACCGGCTCCTAACGTCGGAAACGTGCAGCTCCTCGCCAAACTCCGGATCGACTCCTTCATGGTCGGCATTCTCGCCACCGTGGCGCTCGCGGCCCTGCTGCCCGCCCGCGGCGAGGCCGCCGAGCTGCTGGGCTGGGCCACCAAGGTCGCGATCGCGGTGCTGTTCCTGCTCTACGGCGCGCGCCTGGAACCCCGCGAGGCGCTCGACGGACTGCGGCACTGGCGACTGCACGCCTGCGTGCTGGCCGCCACCTTCGTGCTGTTCCCCTTGCTCGGGCTGGGTCTTCGGGTGCTGGTGCCGGGCGTGCTCACCCCCGACCTCTACACCGGCGTGCTGTTCCTGTGCCTGGTGCCCTCGACGGTGCAGTCCTCCATCGCCTTCACCGCCATGGCGCGCGGCAATGTGGCGGGCGCGGTGGTGAGCGCGTCACTGTCCAACCTGATCGGCGTGTTCGTGACCCCGCTGCTGGTCGTGATGTTGCTGAACACCACTGCGGGCGTGCGGGTCTCGCCGTCGGCGGTGCTCGCCATCGTGGTGCAGCTGCTGGTGCCGTTCCTGGCCGGGCAGCTGTTGCGACCCGCTTGCGCTGGGTGCTCGGCCACCCGGCCGCCACCAGGACGGTGGATCGTGGCTCGGTGTACCTGGTCGTCTACGCGGCGTTCAGTGCCGGTGTGACAGAAGGCATCTGGCGCGGACTGTCCGCGGGAGTGCTCCTCTCGACCGGGCTGGTTTGCGCGGGACTACTGGCGGTGGTGCTGACCGTCACGTCGGTGAGCAGCCGGCGGCTCGGGTTCTCCCGCGACGATCGCATCGTGGTGACCTTCTGCGGATCCAAGAAGAGCCTGGCGACGGGCCTGCCGATGGCGTCGGTGCTGTTCGCCGGACACCCGGTCGGCCTGATCGTGCTGCCGCTCATGCTCTTCCACCAGATCCAGCTCTTCACGTGCGCGGCACTGGCTCAGCACTATGCGCGGTCTCCGGAGCCGGTCGCCGACCTGCTCCCCAGTGGTTGAAGACCAGGTTCAGCACGAAGACCACGATCACCGCGGAGGTGATCGGGCTGCCCGCGATCATCTGGAAGTCGGTGGGGAACTTGGTGTAGATGTTCGGCGCGACCGCCGGCAGCAGCGCCACCGACAGGGTGACCGCGACGATCAGCATGTTGCTGGTGCCCTCGAACTGAACCTTGTGCAGCACCCGCAGCCCGACCGCGGTCACCATGGCGAACATGACCGTCGCCGCGCCGCCGACCACCGGACCCGGCAGCGCAGCCACCACACTGCCCACCTTGGGGACCAGCCCCAGGGCCACCAGCATGCCGCCGCAGGCCGCGACCACCACCGGCTGCGCACCCCCGTCAAGCCCACCAGACCGACATTCTCGGCGAAGGCCGTGTCGGGGAAGGAGTTCATGAAACCGGCCAGCACCGCGGAGAAGCCGTCGGCGGCCAGACCGCGACCGAGATCGCCGGGTTCGAGTTCCTTGTCGACCATTTCGGCCACGGCGACGATGTCAGCTGTCGATTCCGTGAAGGTCACCAACATGACCACGCACATGGAGATGATCGCGCCCAGATGGAACTCCGGCGCACCGAAGATGAACGGCTTCGACACCGCGAACCAGCCCGACGAACCGACCGCGGACATGTCGACCAGATGCATGGGCACCGCGACCAGCGTGCCGATCGCGACGCTGAGCAGCACCGCCAGCTGACTCACCAGCCCGCGCCCGAAACGGTGGATCACCACGATCAGCGCGATCACCAGACCGGCCAGCGCGACGTGCGAAACCTGGCCGTAGTCGGCGGCTTTCGGGTCGTCGCCGGCGATCAGCCCGGCGTCCGCGCCGATCAGCGACAGTCCGATCACACAGATCACGCACCCCGACACCAGCGGCGGGAAGAAGCGCACCACCATGGCGAAGAAGCGGGCGATGATCAAACCGAACACGCCCGACACCAGGATCGCGCCGTACACGGTCGGGAGCCCGGCCTCGCCGCCGCCGAACTGCTGCGCGATGAGGATCATCGGCGAGACCACGGTGAACGTCGCGCCCGCGACCACCGGCAGCCGCACACCCAGAATGCGGCCGATGCCGACGGCCTGAATGATGGTGACGATGCCCGAGACCAGCAGGTCGGCGTTCACCAGCAGGCCGATGGTGTGCGCGGGCAGTTTCAGCGCCCCGCCGACCAGCAGCGGCACCGCGACCGCGCCCGCGTACATGATGGCCAGGTGCTGCAGGCCCAGCAGCAGCAAGCGGGGTGGCCTGGGTATCTCGTCGACCGGATGTGGGGGAATGGGGGGCTTGTCCACTACGCCGTCGGCGGCGGCATCGATTTCGGATTTACGGGAGGGACGCGCTGGGCCTTTCGGCAGAAAGCGCATTTGCATGAGAAGCCTCCTGGAACGCGTGGACCGCGGGCAGGAAGAGGCCGCGACCACGAACCGAATGATGGCGCAGGAAATGCCCGCTCCGCAGCGGATTGTTCGATTGTCCAGCCGGTTCGGCGTGGCTTCCGGCCGCCTTCGTATTTTCCTACAGAATCACACGGTCGGCGGTGTCCCGTGTTGCCGAATATCCCGCCCGGACGTAGGTTCGGGCGACATATTTCGTGGTCACGGACAGGAGGCGACCGGATGTCCGACAACTCCGACCTGCGTCGTCTCGCCCACCGCACGGTGTGGGTGCCCGGGCGTGTGGCGCACGGCTGCTGAGCACTCTTTCTCGACGAGCGGAATTAATCCGCCGACACTGGACAGTGCACTCGACGACGAAAGCAGCCGGCAATGGCAATTTTCATGACGGTGAACGGGAAAGCGACGCCGATTTCTCCCACGGCGACGCACACCACCCTGCTGGACTTTCTCCGGGAACACGGACTCACCGGAGCCAAGGAAGGGTGTGCGGAAGGCGAATGCGGCGCGTGCTCGGTTCTGGTCGCGCGGCCCGGGACGGTCGAACCCACCGAATGGGTGGCGATCAACGCGTGCCTGACGCCCGCCCTCGCGCTCGACGGACAGGAAGTCGTCACCGCCGAGGGACTGGGCACGGCCGCCGCCCCGCATCCGGTGCAGCGTGAGATGGCGGTGCGCGGGGGATCGCAGTGCGGTTATTGCACACCGGGATTCGTGTGCAGCATGGCGGCGGAGTACTACCGGCCGGATCGCCACGAGACCTGTGCGCACGGCGAAACCGGGCCCAATGGCTTCGATCTGCACGCCCTGAGCGGGAACCTGTGCCGCTGCACCGGCTACCGGCCGATCCGCGACGCCGCCTTCGCGGTCGGCGAACCGGCGGCCGACGACCTGCTGGCCCGCCGGCTGGCCTCCGACGCGCCGGAACCGGCGGCGACCGACTTCAGTTCCGGCGGGCGGAGTTTCGTGCGACCCGCGACGCTGGCCGAGGCGCTGCGGCTGCTGCGCGACCACCCGGACGCCACGGTGCTCGCGGGCAGCACCGACCTGGGAGTCGAGGCGAACCTCCGGGGGCAGCGGGCCGAGTACACCCTGGCCGTAGACCGGCTCCCCGAACTGCGGGAACTGACCATCGACGCGGACGGGATCGAACTCGGTGCGGCGCTGACCCTGACCGAGATCGAGCGCCGGCTCGCCGGGCGGGTGCCGCTGCTGTCGGAGTTGTTCCCGCAGTTCGCTTCCCGGCTCATTCGCAATGCCGCCACCCTCGGCGGCAATCTCGGCACCGGGTCACCCATCGGTGACGCGCCGCCGGTGCTGCTGGCGCTGGAGGCGTCGGTGGTGTTCGCCGCCGCCGACGGCGCGCGGGAGGTCGAGCTCGCCGACTACTTCACCGGCTACCGGAGCTCGGTGCGGCGGCCGGGGGAGCTCATCCGGTCCGTGCGCATCCCGCTGCCGCTCGCGCCGGTCGCCGGATTCCACAAGATCGCCAAACGGCGCTTCGACGATATCTCCAGTGTGGCAGTGGCTTTCGCCATCGATATCGAGGACGGAATGGTGCGCAAGGCGCGCATCGGAGTGGGCGGCGTGGCCGCCACCCCGGTCCGTGCCTACGCGACCGAGGCCGTCCTCGAGGAGCGGCCGTGGACCGAGTCCACCGTGGCCGAAGCCGCGCGGGTGCTGTCGGGTGAGGGCACGCCTCTCGACGATCATCGCGCCAGCGCCCGATATCGCAGCGCCATGCTGGGGGAGAGCCTGCGGAAACTGTTCGCCGAGAACACCGAGACCGCGGGGGTGCTGAGATGAGCCACTTGTCGCAACGACCCGAGCACGCCGTCGTCGGGCTCGCACTGCCGCACGAGAGCGCCGCTCTGCACGTCACCGGCACCGCGCTGTACACCGACGACCTGGTGTACCGCACCAAAGACGTGCTGCACGCCTACCCGGTGCAGGTACCGCACGCGCACGGTCGAATCACCTCCCTGCGAACCGAACCCGCGCTGCGGGTGCCCGGGGTGGTGCGGGTGCTGACCGCCGCGGACGTGCCCGGCATCAACGACGCGGGCGTCAAACACGACGAACCGCTGTTCCCCACGGAGGTCTGCTTCCACGGGCACGCCGTTTGCTGGGTGCTCGCCGAGTCGCTCGAGGCCGCCCGGCTGGGCGCGGCGGCGGTGGAAGTGGAGGTCGAGCCGCTGCCGTCGTTCGTCACCCTCGAGGAGGCGATCGCGGCGGAGAGCTTCCAGGGCGCACGGCCCGAAGTGCGGTGCGGTGACCTGGAATCCGGCTTCGCGGCCGCCGCCCACGTCTTCACCGGCGAAATCCAGTTCGCCGACCAGGAGCACTTCTATCTCGAAACCCACGCGGCCCTGGCGCATGTCGACGAGGGCGGGCAGGTGTTCGTGCAATCGAGCACCCAGCATCCGTCCGAGACCCAGGAGATCGTGGCCCACGTGCTCGGGCTGCACAATCACGAGGTCACCGTGCAATGCCTGCGCATGGGCGGCGGCTTCGGCGGCAAGGAGATGCAGCCGCACGGCTTCGCGGCCATCGCCGCGCTCGGCGCGACCCTCACCGGACGACCGGTTCGACTGCGGCTCAACCGGACTCAGGATCTGACCATGTCCGGCAAACGGCACGGCTTCCACGCGCGGTGGCGGGTCGGATTCGATGCCGACGGGCGGGTGCTGGCCCTGGACGCCACCCTGACCTCGGACGGCGGATGGAGCCTGGACCTCTCGGAACCGGTGCTGGCCCGCGCGCTGTGCCACGTCGACAACCTGTACTGGATTCCCAACGCGCGCTTCAGGGGTCGCATCGCCAAGACCAACAAGCCGTCCAACACCGCCTTCCGCGGCTTCGGCGGGCCGCAGGGCATGCTGGTGATGGAGGACCTGCTCGGGCGGTGCGCGCCGCTGCTCGGGCTGGATCCGATGGAGCTGCGTCGCCGCAACTTCTACCGGGCCGGGCAGTCAACGCCCTACGGGCAGCTGGTCCGGCATCCCGAGCGCATCACCGACACCTGGGATCAGGTCGTGGCGAACGGTGAGATCGCCAGGCGCACACGGGAGATCGCCGCGTTCAACGCCGAGCATCGGCACGTCAAACGCGGACTGGCGGTCACCGGCGTCAAATTCGGCATCTCCTTCAACCTGACGGCCTTCAACCAGGCCGGGGCCTTGGTGCTGATCTACAAGGACGGCTCGGTGCTCATCAACCACGGCGGCACCGAGATGGGGCAGGGACTGCACACCAAGATGCTGCAGGTGGCGGCCACCACGCTGGGCATCCCGCTGCACAAGGTGCGGCTGGCGCCCACCCGAACGGACAAGGTGCCCAACACCTCCGCGACCGCCGCCAGTTCCGGGGCCGACCTCAACGGCGCGGCCGTGAAGAACGCGTGCGAGCAGCTGCGCGAACGGCTGGCGCGGGTCGCGGCGACCCGGCTGGGGGTCGACGCCTCCGACGTCCGCATCGCCGAGGGTGTCGCCCGGGCCATCGGGCCCGGCGACGCGCAGGTCGCCTGGGACGACCTGGTGCGCACGGCGTACCTGCAGCGAGTCCAGTTGTCGGCGGCCGGTTTCTACCGCACCGAAGGACTGCACTGGGACGCCAAGACCATGCACGGTTCACCGTTCAAGTACTTCGCGTACGGGTCCGCGGCCACCGAGGTGGAGGTGGACGGCTTCACCGGCGCGTACCGGGTCCGCCGCGTCGACATCGTCCACGACGTCGGCGACAGCCTGTCCCCGCTCATCGACATCGGCCAGATCGAAGGCGGATTCGTGCAGGGCGCGGGCTGGCTGACGCTCGAGGACATCCGCTGGGACACCGGCGACGGGCCCGGGCGCGGGCGGCTGCTGACCCAGGCCGCCAGCACCTACAAGCTGCCCAGCTTCTCGGAGATGCCCGAGGTCTTCAATGTCAGCCTACTGTCGCACGCGCACGAGGACGGCGCGGTGTACGGATCCAAGGCGGTGGGGGAGCCGCCGCTGATGCTGGCGTTCTCGGTGCGCGAGGCGCTGCGGCAGGCGGCCGCGGCCTTCGGGCCGGCCGGCGTGAGCGTGGATCTCGGCGCGCCCGCCACACCGGAAGCGGTGTACTGGGCGCTGGACGCGGCCCGCCGGGCCGGCGCTGCGGCGGACGAATTCGCCGCCGGGGAAAGCGTGCCCGCCGGTGCCTGACCTGACCTGGGTGACGGCCGTCGCGCGGCTGCGCGAACGGCGGGAGCCCGGTGTCCTGGTCACCGTGGCGGCCGTGCGCGGCCACGCGCCGCGCCGGGCGGGCGCGAAAATGGTGGTGGGACAGTCACATACGTGGGGATCGATCGGCGGCGGCAATGTGGAGGCCGTCGCCGTCGAACGGGCCCGGGAGTGGATCGCGCGCCCGGACGCCGAGCCCGAACTGATGGAGTTCGCCCTCAACGACAAGGTCGTCAATCAGCACGGCGTGCAATGCTGCGGCGGCACGGTGACCGTGCTGCTCGAACCGCTGCCGGTGCCGCCGGCCGTCGCGATCTTCGGTGTCGGCCATGTGGGTTTGGAGCTGGCCCGCATCCTGGCCCGCCACGATCTGGACCTGCATCTGATCGATACCCGACCGGAGATGCTGACCGCCGAGCGGCTCGCGCCCCTCGACGACGCAGTCGCCGTGATCCACACCCATCACGTCCCGCTGCTGCCGGAGCAGGTCCTCGACCGGCTGCCGCCGGGCACCCACGTCCTGATCATGACCCACGATCACGCGGAGGACGCCGCGCTCTGTGACGCCGCGCTGCGCGCCGCGGACCTCGGCACCATCGGGCTGATCGGTTCCCCGGCCAAGTGGGCGCGCTTCACCAAGCGGCTCACCACTGAAGGCGGGCACGCGCCGGAAGCGTTGGCGCGCATCAAGACTCCGATCGGGCTGGCGGACATCACCGGCAAGGAGCCGGCCGTCATCGCGGTCAGCGTGGCGGCGGACCTGTTGCGCGCCTTCGAAACCGACTCGTCCACCGGCGGCCGGTCGGTCATCGGCGGGCGCGGATCTCCGGGACGCGATCGGGCACCCGCGGCCGGGCCAGCCGGGTCGGCCGGGTCCGGCCGCGCAGCACCACCGATTCGCCCAGCCGCCAATTGACCTGCAATCGCGAACCCCAGGGGGAGGGGCCCAGTGCCCCCGCTGGTGGCCGTACGCAGACTCCGGCGGCCACGGAATCAGTGCGTGGCGGCGAGTTCCACGCTGTGGGTGCCGGCGCGGCGGCCCGAGAAGACGCAGTCGGCCAGCGACAGGCCGCTCACGTACGAGTTCGAGCAGACGCCCACGGCCGCCCGGCCCGCCGCGAACAGGCCGGGGATGGTCGAGCCGGACTCGGTGCGGACGGCACCGGTCTCCTCGTCCACCACCAGGCCGCCCAGGGTCAGCATCGGCATGGGGTAGGTGAGGCGCGCCTTGAACGAGATGTCCAGCAGCGTAAAGGGTCCCGTCTGGAGCGGGCGGCGGATGTCGTCGGGCTTGCCCATCGGGTCGGGCAGCTCCTGCTCGATGGCGCGATTGTGGGCGTCCACCGTCTTGCGCAGCGCCGCCGGATCGATGCCCGCGCGGGTGGCGACCTGCTCCACGGTGCGGCCGGTCACGCTGCCGACCCGCAGCAGCCGCTCGGCCTGCATGCGCTGGAACCACACCGACTGCTCACCGAGCTGGCGGCGCGCCTCGGTCAGCAGCCGGTCGTCGGTCAGCAGCCACGCCTTGTTGCCGGGACTGGTCGCGATGGCCGCGCCCAGGGCCGCGCCGTAGCGGGACTCGTCGATCATGCGCTGCCCGTTGGCATCCACGGCGATGGAACCGAAGAAGGCGCTGGACGGGGCGATGAAACGCCAGGTCGACAGCACGTCCATGCGGTCGGTGGCGGCGCCGGCGGCCTGCGCCATGGTGATGCCGCTGCCGTCGTCGCCCGCGGTACCCAGCGGCAGGCCCTGCGCCCAGGGGTAGTCCGGGGCGTGCTGGGCGACCATCTCGCCATTGGCGATGAAACCGCCGGTGGTGAGGATGACGCCCTTACGGGCCTCGATCCGCACCGGCACGCCGTGACGGCGCTCGATCCGCGCCAGCAGCGCCTGTACGGCCTGGCGCAGACCCTGGTGGTACACACCGGGTTTCGCCGAGATCTTGGCCAGCGCCGCGAAGCGCCGCCGCACGGCCGCGGGCGCACCGGCGATCGTGGTGGCTTCGATGCCGACGACCCGGCCGTCCTCGACCACGAGACGTGTTGCCCTGGTACCGGTTCGGACCTGCACCCCGTGTTTCGCGGCCGAGTCGGCGAGCGGCCCGAACAGCTTCTTACCCGACACTCCGCGACCGTGCGCGCGATGCCCGCGCTGCCGCGGCGTCGCCAGATCCCGGAAGCCGCCGGAGTTTTCGCTGCCCGAGTAGTACAGGTAGTAGTCGTCGGTGGGGTAGGAGGTCTTGAACGGGCACAGCGACGCCTCGAACGGAACCCCGTGTCCGGTCAGCCAATCGATGAGCGCGGGCGATTCCTCGCAGAACTTCCGCAGCGTCCGCTCGCTCACCGTGTCGCCGACCTCGGCGCGCAGGTAGGCGAGCATGTTCTCGACGTCGTCGTCGACCCCGGCGGCCCGCTGCACCCAGGTGCCGCCGCCCGCGTAGACGATGCCGCCCGACAGCGCGGTCGCCCCGCCGCCCAGGTACCGGTCCAGCGCGAGCACCTCCGCCCCGGACTCCCGCGCGGCCAAAGCCGCCGCGACACCCGCGCCGCCGTATCCGACGACCACTACATCGGCTGAAGAGTCCCAGGTCCGCACCGTTGCGACCACCTTCCGAGCGAAGAATTACCCAGCGCCGTGAACTATAACTTGTTCTAGTTCGATGGGTGGGGTGCGGCGAGCCGGTCGCGGTTGCCGGAATTGCCGGTTACCGTCGGACGGGTGGCCAGTAAGTCAGCCGCCCCGGCGATCGAGGTGCCGGTCGGCGAACACACGGTGCGCGTATCCAATCCGGATCGGGTCTACTTCCCCGACACCGGAGCGACCAAGCTCGATCTGGTCCGGTACTACCTGAGCGTCGGCGACGGCATCGTCAACGCCCTCCGGGACCGCCCCTGCATGCTGCACCGCTTCCCCAAGGGCCTGCCCGGCGGCAAAGTCCACCAGAAGCGCCTTCCGGCAGGCGCTCCCGACTGGATCCCGACCGTCCAGCTCTACTTCCCCCGCTACGGCCGCACCGCCGACGAACTCTGTGTGGACAAACTCGCCGACGTGATCTGGGCGGTCCAGATGTCGACCGTCGAATTCCACCCCTGGAACTCGCGCCGTTTCGACACCGAACTGCCCGACGAATGGCGCATCGACCTCGACCCGATGCCCGATTGTCCGTGGGCGCGCGTGCAGCGGGTAGCCGGCGTCGTTCAGGAGGTGCTCGCCGACCTGGGTGCGGTGGGTTGGCCGAAGACGTCCGGCGGCAAGGGATTACACGTCTACGTACGGATCGCGCCGAACCACGGCTTCCAGGACGTCCGCCGCGCGGCTCTGGCCTTCGCCCGCGAGGTGGAGCGCCGAGCCCCCGCCGACGTCACCACTGCCTGGTGGCGCAAGGACCGCGACCCCGCCCAACTCTTCGTCGATTACAACCAGAACGCCCGAGACCACACCATCGCCGCGGCCTACTCCGTCCGCGGGGTTCCCGAAGCAACGGTCTCGACACCGGTGCGCTGGAACGAAATCCCCGAAATCCACCCCGGTGACTTCACCATGAAGACCGTCCCCACCCGCTACGCCGACCTCGGCGACCTGCACGCGGGTATCGACGAAGCCGTCTTCGACCTCGAGCCCCTCCTGGAATGGGCCGACCGCGACAAGATCGACGTAGACCTCGACGCGGACACCGGCGACTAGCGTTCGAAACCCTGTGTACGACAACAGCGGCCGGGGGCTGGATGTGCCCCTGGCCGCTGCCGGTCGGAACGTGCCCGCTGGGGCGATCAGAACCCGAAGGAGCCGGTGCTCGGCTTGGGGGTCGGGGTGGTGGTGGGGGTCGGGTTGTCGGCCACGGTGACCACCTTGGTGGTGGAGGAGGCGGCCACGCCGGTGCGGCCGGAGAAGGCGGCGCCGATGGTGTAGGAGCCCGCGGCGCCCGGGGTCCACACGATGGTGGCCTTGCCGTTCGCGTTGACCGGGATGTCGCCGAGGACCTGGTCGCCGGCCTTGAACTGGATGGTGCCGCCCGCCGCGGCCGGCGTCACGGTCGCCTCCAGTGTGACCGGGGTGCCGATCTTCGCGCCGGACACGTCGGTGAGCACGGTGGTCGAGAGGGCATCACTGGAGACCGTGATGCTCGGGCCCTTGGCCGGTCCGTAGTTGCCGTCGCCGAGGGAGCCGCTGTAGTCCATGCCGCTCGAGAGCGGGGTGTCGCGGGCGCAGTTGACGCCCACGGTGTACTGCACCTCGAAGGTCTGGGACTTCGGGTTGATGTTCGGGTACACCGGGTACTTGGTGATGCCGAACGACGCGCGCACCCAGTCCGGGGACGTGGTGGAGTCGATCGAGACCTGGTCGCCGCCCATCTTGGCGGAGCCCGCGACCGGGGTCAGGCAGGCGGGGTGGTAGTCCTTGACCGCGTAGATGTACTCGACCGGGATGCCGGTGCGCTCGAACATCGTCGTCACGGTCACGACGTCGCCGACCTTCGGATTGGTGTTCGACACCGTCCGGGTGAACTTGCTGTTCCCGTCGTTCCAGGTGATCGAACCCGGTGCGGCCGAAGCCATGCCGGGCATCGCCGCGACCGCGAAACCGGCCGCCACCGCGAACGCGGCAACCGTGCCGGCCGCCCGCCGCATACTACTGTCCACCATGCGTTTCTCCCACGTGATCGGGTGTCCCTCGACATCGTCATCGAGGCGCTGACGCACCCGAGTTGGCGCGATTAGATCACGCTGGAACGCCCGCCGGACGGGATTCCGAAATGAATGCGGGTCAGATCAGCAAACCCAATTACCGACCGACCAGTCTGGAACGGCCCGCGAAAACCGGCCGCGTGTAGACGCCCACCACGCTGCGAACCCACCACGCCCGGGTGTCGATCAACTCCCGGACGGTCGTGAACCGGTACTCGTAGAGCAGCGCGCGCACGAAACGGGGCGGACTCTCGGGGAAAGGGTTGCGGCGCAACAGGCGCACGGTCGCGGGGTCGTTGCGGAGCAGCCGTTGCAGGAACGCCTCGAACCAGGGACGGGCGTAGGACGGCGAATGCGCCGCGAACCAGAGCAGCCAGTCCAGGCGCAGGTGGTAAGGGGCAAACTGGCGCGGCAGCCGGTGCGGGTCGCCGGGCTGGCCCTTGAATTCGTATTCGCGCCAATGGGTGTGGTCGGTGAGGACGGACTCGTCGGTGCCCTCGATCACCACCTCGTAGCGGATCCGATCCACGACACCGAACGCGCCGAAGGCATTGACCAGGTGGAAGGGGTTGTAGGACTCGTTCATCCGCTGATGGCTCGACAGCATGTTGCGGACCGGCAGGTAGCTGAGCGCCAGGGTGGCACCTGTGAAGGCGACCACCAGGATCGTGAACCAGAGCGGCGAACTCGCCATATCGGGTGTCGACGGGACCGGAAATACGTGTGCGGCAGCCGAATTCGGGATCGCCGACCAGGCCAGGATGATAACCAGCCAGTTCAGCCACGCGAAGTTACCGGACAGGACCAGCCACAACTGGGTGACGATGATGATCGTGGCGGCGATGGCCGCCACCGGCTGGGGCAGGAAAAGACCGAACGGAACCACCAACTGCACCACGTGATTGGCGGCCACTTCGATGCGGTGCAGGGGTTTCGGCAGGCGGTGGAAGAACCAGCTCAGCGGTCCCGGCATCGGCTGGGTCTCGTGGTGGAAGTACAGGCAGGTCAGGTCGCGCCAGCAGTGATCGCCACGGAGCTTGATCAGTCCGGCGCCGAATTCCACCCGGAACACCAGCCAGCGGGCCAGCCACAACACAGCACCGGCGGGGCGACCCGGTCATTGCCCAGGAAGATCACCAGGAACCCGGCCTCCAGCAGCAGCGACTCCCAGCCGAACGAATACCAGACCTGGCCCACGTTGACGATCGACAGGTAGAGCACCCACACCGCCAGCCAGATCCCCATGACGGCCCACAACGGCAGCAGCTCCCCGGCCCCGCCCGCCAACGCGGCCGACACCGCCGCGCCGCCCCACGCCACGGCTGCGAAGAAGCGGTCGGAGTAGTGGAAGTGGAAGATGCTGGGGGACACCCGGAACGGCCGCCGCGCCACCCAGCGCGGCACCGGCAGCATCCCGTGCTCGCCGATCAGCGCCCGGAACTGCCGGGCGGCGGAGACGAACGCGATCAGATAGACGACGGCCACCCCGCGCACCAGGACCTGCCGCGCGAACCAGTATTCCGGTGCGATGAACCACGTCATCCCGCGCCTCCTGCGCCGGGCAGTGTCACCCCAACTCGTCTACCTGCTCCTACTTCGAAGACTACGCGGCCGTTGACTCCCCGCCCGCCAACGGCCGCCGCGCGGCAGAGGCGCGGGCCGGACCCGCGCGCCCTGCCGCACCGTCGAGGATTCCGTAGTCGGACGGGTCTGTCTGTCGGGTGTTCAACGGACACCAGAGGTGGGGGCGGGGATGGGAGGCTGGGTCGAATCCGGTTCGGTACCGTGACCGGGTGCTGCGCGAAGCCGACCCGACACACGCCGCGGTCGCGCAGGAGGCGACGTGGCTGGCCATCCGATTCCGGCACGCCGCCTGCCTGCTGCTCACGGTGGTGCATCTGATCGGCGGGGCGGCCGAACCGGGCGCGGGGCGCGCGGTCACCGTGCTGCTGGCGGTGTGGGTCCGCGGGCCGGCTGTGGGGGCGCCGGCTGGGGCCCGCGTGGACCGCGGCCGATGTCCGCGGTGGTGGCCATCTATCTCTCGGTGACGACCAGTGTGGCCGCTGCCGGGATCGGGACCGGAGACCTCATCGATGTGAAAGTCGTGGCGGCAACGGTGATCTCGGTCGGAATCGCGGAGCGGGTGCGGGTGTCGGCGGCAGTGACCGGACTGGTCCTGCTGCTGCTCTATTACGCCAATCGCGCGACGCCGGGACTCACGCCCTGGAACTTCCTCGCTGATCTGTCCGTCGCCTACCTGCTGGTGGAGTGGCTGCTGGCGGTCGGCGTCCGCCGGGTCGTGCTGGGCGCGGCCGGCGTGCACGACCAGACCGTGACCGCCGCCGCCGACGCCCGGATCGCGAGCGAGGTCGCGGCCGCGCGCCGCCGCTACGAGCACGAGCAGTGGGCCGTCATGCACGACACCGCCGCCGCCACCCTGCTGATGGTCGGGCAGGGCGCGGCCGGGGATCGGGACCGCATCGCCCGGCAGGCCGCCCGCGATCTGGCCGTCCTGGATTCGGGTATTCCGCTGCCCGGCGACCAGGCCCGAGCCGACCTGTCGGAACTGTTGCGGGAGTTGGGCACCGACAGTTCGACTCCGCTCACGCTGCGGACGCCCGGCCCGCTGCCGCTGCGCGGCACCCTCGCCTGGACGGTGACGGCCGCCGCGCGGGAGGCGCTCACCAATGTCGATCGGCACGCCCGCGCCGCGAGCGTCGTGGTCGACGCCGGGCCGGGGTCGTTGGTGATCACCGATGACGGCGTCGGTTTCGACGGCGCGCCCGGCACGGACCGGTACGGCATCCGCCACTCGATCATCGAGCGGATGCGGGCGGTGGGCGGCGACGCCGAGCTCACCAGTAGCCCGGGCGGTGGCACGCGGGTGCGGCTGAGCTGGCCGATCGCCGAACCCGTCGCCGCCGAGGATCACTCGTTCGACGCCCCGGCCGCGGCCGCCGGAATCGACCGGCTGGGGCGCAGTTTCGGGTACGGCATGGTCGGCGTCGCCGTCGCCGACACCCTGTTGCAGTCGACGCTCACCGACGCGGCGGCCACGCCGGCGGCGGCGGTCGACGCGCTGCTGGTCGCGGTGAACGTGGGATGCGCGCTGGCGGCGCTGATCCCGCGGCGGCGGCAGTCCGTCACGCTCGCGCTCATGGGTCTCGCGATCGGGGCCTCGCTGACATTGATCGCGCTGCTGCCCGCGGATGCCGTACTGGCCGGGGCGAACTGGTCCATCGGCGCGTCCGGGTGGGCGGTGGTGGCGCTCGGTTTCCGGCTGCCGCCACGACTGTCGCTGTCGGCGCTGAGCGCCTGGTGGATTCTGGTGTGCGCGCTGGTGCTGATCCGCGCGCCGGAGGCGGACAGTCTGAGGGTGCTCGGGTTGCACACGGCGGCGATCTTCTTCCTGCAGTTCTTCACCGCCCGGTTCGCCGCGACCCTGGACCGGGTGGCGCGGGACGCGGCCGCCCTGCACCGGGAACGGCTGCGGCATCGCACCGCCGACGCGGTCGGGCACATGACCGAACAGGAATGCCTGCGGCGGTACCGGGAACTGCTGACCGAATTCACGCCGCTGCTGCGCGGATTGGCAGACGGCACCCTCGATCCCGGCGATCCGGCCGTGCAGACGGCCGCCCGCACCGAATACGCGCGGCTGCGGCGGCTGTTCACCCAGCAGGACGGCATCGGCGATCCACTGCTGGCCGACCTGCGCGCCGGTATCGACGCCGCGGAACGGCGCGGGGTCGCGGTCACCGTCGAAGCCGACGCCGGTGCCCTGCCGTCGCATGGCCGCGACCTCCCGGACGCGGTGCGCGGGCACCTGGTCGCCGCGACCCGGATCATGCTGGACGCCAGCCGTTCCCGCGCCCGCGTGGTCGTGACCACCGACGCGTCCGGCTGTACGGTCAGCGCGCTCGGCGACTGCCCCGCCGATACGCTGGACCACCTGTCCGCGCCGCCGGACGCGATCGTGCACACCGAAGTCGTCACCGCGGGTGAATTGCTCTGGGCGAGAATGCATCATCGCTTCGAGATGGAGAACGCCCGATGATCCGCATCGCCATAGTCGACGACCATCCGCTCATCCGGGACGGCGTCCGCGGCTGGTGTGCCGCCGCCCAGCCCCGGCTCGAGGTGACCGCCGACCACCCCGATCCCGCCGACTTCCTCGCCGCCACCGGCCCCGACCGCGGCGACCTCGACGCCATCGTGCTGGACCTCCAATTCGACCAGCGCGCACCGGATCTGACCGCCCTGGGCACCATCTGCGCCCGCGGCCACCGGGTGGTCGTCTACTCCCAGTTCACCGAACCCCGCCTGGTCCGTGACTGCCTCGACCTGGGCGCGGTCACCTACCTGTCGAAAACCGAAGGCCGCGAACACCTGATCGCCGCGCTACACGCCGCCGCCGAGGTCCGCCCCTACCTGAGTCCCACCATGGCGCGAGCCATGAGCACCGACGGCGACGACCGCCCCCGCCTGTCCCAACGCGAGCGCGAAGTCCTGCTCGCCTGGTTCCAAACCGAGTCCAAAGCCCTGGTGGCCCAACAGCTCTACATCACCCCGGGCACGGTCAACACCCACCTGGAACGCATCCGCGCCAAGTATGCCGCCGTCGGCCGCTCCGCCCCGACGAAAGCCGCGTTGGTCGCCCGCGCCATCCGCGACGGCCTGATCACGACCGACGAACTCTGACTACGGCGTCCTGCCGTGACCGCTGCGGTGCGGGGCGGGGTTGATGGGGGCTCGGTAGCGGCGGCGCCGGGGCCTGGCCGGTTCGGGCGCGGTTTCCGTACCGAGTTCGGCGAGCAGGGCACCGCGGCGCTCCGCGGTGACATTGCGACGGTCGCGGTAGGTCAACGCACCCTCCATCGCCCACAGCATCTCGAGGCCGAGGCCTTTCAGCCCGGCGGCGCGCATCCGCCGATAGGCCTCGACGGATCCGATCGCCGCGAGATCATCGAGGTCGGCCACGCCCGCATGGGCCAGCATGACGGCGGCAGCACGGCCGAGCCGGTAGCCGCTGTCGTTCCACTCGCGGATCCTCAGATGAGCTTCGCCCCTGATGATTTCGGCTTCGTTCCAGATAGCCGGCCGCAGCGCCTCGGGTTCGTCCGGTGCGTCGGGGCGGGACAGCACACGAGTCCGGGCGCGGCCGGCCACGCTCACCATCGAGCGGAATCCGCGGAAGACCTGAATCTCGCCCTCATAGCTTCGATCGAACGGGCCGAGGTAGGTGTAGTCGGTGCCGAACGCGCCCTGCGTGTTCAGTCTCATCGCCTGTAATGCCCAGGCGCGGGATTCGTCGGGACTGGACGGGGTGAGCACGACGAAGCCGTGACTGTGGCCGACCCGTCCGTTGTGTTCTCGCCGCCGATAGCGGCCCCACCAGTCGTCCAGCGCCCCGGGTTCGACGGTCCGGTCCAGACCGAAGGTGTGCCACCGCACGGTCCCCTCCGGCTTCGCCAACGGCAACCGCCGCTTGAACTCTCCGGCAACGCGTTCGTCGAACGGCGTGCACCAGCCGGGAACCAGCACGATGGGGTCCGGCGACTCGGCCTCGAACGGTGTCGGAGTGAGGAACGCCCGGTCGATGAGCACGACCGTCCCGGGCCGAGCCTGATACGACAACCCCCACAACAGCCGCGCCAGCAGCCGCGCCCCATGATCGTCCGACAACACCATGCCACGTGTCATGGAACCGGTTGGTGCTGAACCGGACATCGGTCCCGGGCCGCAACGTGACCACCGTATGGACACGCCCCGCCGCCCGCACCATATGCCGGTGCAGTTTGAGTCCATCGGTCACGGATCTGGCGGTAGCCGTGCGCTGCTGCTTCATCGCCTTCCATGACGCCACACCGCCAGATCCGGATCAACCGGTTTTCGGGCTAGGGGGCGGTGCCGCTCGCGCATGATCGGAAAATGAAGTCGCCGGGGTCCGGCTCCGCGAGCATGGACTCCATCGTGGCGCGATCGAAAGGCAGCAGGTCGATGCTGCCGCCCTCGGTGAAATACCAGGAGTTGCAGCCGGTGTTCCAGACCGTCGGACCCATGGCCGCCGCGACCTCGGATTCGAAGCGGCCCGTCGCCTCCTCGGTGACCTCGACCGAGTCGAATTCGCCTGCGCTCCACCGCTGGATCCAGCGGGTGATGTAGCGCGCGGTCACCTCGGCGGCGTGGTGCAGCGGGATGGATCCGGTGGGGGAATGCGGGCCCAGCACGGTGAACAGGTTGGGGAAACCGGGGATCGCGGTCATCCGGTACGCGCGCGGACCCTTGGCCCAGGCATCGTCGATCGAGATGCCGTCGCGGCCACACCAGATTCATCGGGCGCATGTAGTCGTGGGCGCGGAAGCCGGTGGCCAGCACGATCGTGTCGACCTCGTGGTGGCGGCCGTCGGCGGTGCGGACGCCGGTCGGCGTCACCGCCTCGATGGCCGTGGTGACCAGCTCGGCATTGCGGGCGCGCAGGGCCCGGTAATAGGTGCCCGAGAGCACCTGGCGCTTGCACAGCGGCTCGTAATCGGGTGTGAGTTGTTCGCGCAGGCCGGGTTCGAGGACCTGGGTGCGCAGGCTCAGCCGCGCGTACTCCTGCACGGCGCGCCGCCGCCAGCTCGGCCGGGTGACCACGTCGGTGAACAGCCGGGCCCCGGTCATTCCCGCCTGGTACAGCGCGCGATTGACCTTGGGCAGCCGATTCAACACCGCGCTGACGACCGCGGGCTGCGGCAGCCACATCGGCGCCCAGATCACCCATTGCGGGCTGCGCACGAAGTGCGTGATGCGCTCGGCCTGCGGTTGCAACGCCGAGACCACCTGGACGCCGGTCGATCCCGTGCCGAGGACCGCGATCTTCTTCCCGCGGGTCTCGACGCTGTCGTCCCAGCGCGCGGTGTGCACGACAGCGCCGGTGAATTCCGACAGGCCCGGGATCTCGGGCACCGCGGGGTGGTGCAGCACGCCGGTCGCGGCGATGACGAAGTCCGCGGTGTAGCTGCTGCCGTCGCCGGTCTCGAGCTGCCAGTGCGACCCGGTGAAGGTGGCCGCTACCACCTCGGCGTTCACCCGCAGGTGCGGCCGCAGTCCGTGCTGTTCGGCCACGTCGGCGAGGTAGCCCTGGATCTCCGGACCGGGCGCGAAGATGTGCGACCAGTCCGGCTTCGGTGCGAACCCGAACTGGTACAGCTGCGAGGGCACGTCGCAGGTCAGCCCGGGGTAGCGGTTCCAATGCCACACCCCGCCCACGTCGGATCCCTTCTCCAGGATCACGAAGTCGTGGAAACCGTTGCGCTGCAAAGTGATCGCGCTGGCGATTCCGGACACGCCGGCCCCGATGATCACGATCCGAGGCTGCCGCAGCGTGCCCATCTCCAACCTCCTTGTCGGCTACCCGAACGATTTCAAATACTGACGGTATTTGGAAGCTCCGGGTATGTCAATCGGCTACTCAGCTTGCGACAGCAGGGGCGTCCGATGCTCTACCGTGTCCAGAGCGTTCACCACGGCCGGAATGGGAAATATCCATCGTCTATTCACGCTCCGGTTCCCAAGACACCTTCTTGTTCCTGAGCGATCCGCCGGCGGAGGAGAACAATGACGAATTGGAACGACCTGGTAGGCCAGCTGGCCACCCTGCAGCGTGAGGTCGCGGAGCGGCTCGACGAACCGGAGTTATCGGCCGCCCCCAATTCGCCCGCCAGCGAGCACGACATCGCGGCGGCCGAGCGGCGGCTGGGGGTGTCCTTCGACGCGGTGTACCGCGACTTCCTGCGGGTCTGCGACGGCTGGTCGCGATTCGGGACGGTCCATCTGTTCGGAGCCCGCGAACTGGGCATCGGTGAGACCTGGCGGCGCGGCTCGGCGTTCGCCGAGGTCTACTTCGCGACGGCGGCCTCCGGCTCGCTCGTCGTGCCCAAGGGGTACCGGCGAGTCCTGGTCGGGAAGACCGCCGCGCCGCAGCGCTTCATCACGATGCTGTTCCCGACCCGGCCGCCGCGCGGCGTGAACGCCTGCTGGGACTGCATGTCCGGCACCGACCTCTGTTATCCCGGCTTCGACGTGTGGGCCGAGGAAGAGGCGGCCGCGATCTCCTTCGCACTGCACGAGGAGATCGCGGACCGTCGTCTGGTGCACTGACGCCACAACGCTGAATCCGAATCAACCGATCTTCGGCTATTGGGCGGTGGTACTCGAGCTTCCGTTCTCCAAGTGGCCGGCGAAGTGCCTGCGCCAGTTGGTGTTTCCAGAGACGGTGAGGGTGAGGTCGTACCAGCCGTCGTCGAGGGGGGCGGTGAAATCGTGGGTGGCACCGGCGTCCACGGTGGCGCGGGAGCCGCCGGACACCTCGACGGTGACCGCGGAGGAGCCGGAATTGCGGACGGTGACAACGAAAGTGGGGGTGCTCGTGGTGCCGCCGATGGCCGCGGTGGCGGTGAGGGCGGCGGTGTCGGCGGAGCCCGCGGCTTCGGCGAGGAAGCCGTTGGGGGCGTGCACGGCGAAGTCGTAGGAGCCGCTGATCTGGAAGCGTTCCTCGGCGGTCACGCCGGGCGGAACCACCGTCTGTCGGATCGAATTGACGTGGTAGGCGAAGGTTTGGAAGGGCATCGGGACCGAGCCCTGGTTGCCGTAGCGGATGGTGGCGGTGGAGCCGGAGATCTCGGTCCAGGCGACGGGCTGGTAGGGGAGGGGGCGGGCTTTGGCGCGGCCGGGTTCCTGGGTGGGCATCTGCTGGCCGGCGGGGTTGGGCGCGGGAGCGGCTTGGGGAGATTCTTCTGGCCCGCGGCCCGGGCGCGCTCGGCGTTGGCGTCGGGGAGCGTGGGGATGCTGGTGTCGCGGCGCGAGAAATCGAAGCAGCTGGTGAGGTCACCGCAGACGGCCCGGCGCCACGGCGAGATATTGGGTTCGGCGACACCGGTCCACGCCTCCAGGAAGCGCAGCACCGACGTGTGGTCGAAGACTTGGGAATTCACGTAGCCGCCGCGGCTCCACGGCGAGATCACCATCATCGGGACGCGGGGGCCCAGGCCGATCGGGGAGTTGCCGCTCAACGCCGAGGCCGAACCGGTGATCAGGTTGGCGATGCTCCCGGAGCCGGAGCCCAGGCCGAGGGTGGCCGAGCCCGAGTTCAGGTCACCGCCGACGCTCGCCAGCGACGGCAGCATCTCGTCGAGGGTGCCGGGCGGGGCGGTCGGGGGCACCACGTGGTCGAAGAAGCCGTCGTTCTCGTCGTAATTGACCAGCAGGACAGTCGATTCCCACAGTTTCGGGTTGTTCCACAGCGCCGTCAGGACGCGCTGGATGTAGGCGGCGCCGTCGGCGGGACGGTATGCGGGGTGCTCGGAGTAGCCGGCCGGGGCCACCACCCACGACACCTGCGGCAGGGTGCCCGCGGCGCAATCGGAAATGAATTGCTGCAGCACGTAATCGACGTTGGAGCCGTCGACTCCGGACGGCGGGGGCGTCATGCCGCCGGTTGTCACATTGGCACGGTCGGCCAGCTGGCGGACGGCGGGATCGGAGGATTTCGCGGCATTGTGGTAGTTCTGGAACAGCCACAGCGGGTTGTCGCCGAAGTCCGCGAGGAACGGTCCGCCGCTGTGCGCGTCGGCGTACACCTGCCACGAAATCCCGGCCTGCTGAAGGCGTTCCGGGTAGGTCGTCCAGTTGTAGACGGGGCGGTAGTCCGGGGGATTGGAGACGGCGGGGCCGCCCGCGCGCCCGGCCGGGTCGATGGTGCCGGTCCAGTGGTACAGCCGGTTCGGGGTGGTGGGTCCCTGGATGGAACAGAAGTAGTGGTCGCAGATGGTGAACGCGGCCGCGAGCGCGCGGTGGAACGGGATGTCGGTCTCGGTGAAGTATCCCATCGTCATCTTGGACTTGGACGCGATCCACGAGTGGTAGGCCCCGTCGGCCCACGCCATGTGCGTGGTGTTCCAGTCGTGGGCCAGATCGCCCAGGTCCTGGCCGTCGACGCGGGTGGTGTCCACATGCCAGGGCAGCAGGAATCCGGTGCTGCTGAACGCGTCCGGCTGATGGAAGGCGTCTCGCTCGCCGCCGCCCCCTGACCCGGTGCCGCTGCCACTGGCCGATCCGCTGGCACTGCCGGTGCCCGCCGAGCCGCTGCCCAGATCGGTGCCCAGCCCGCCGGCGAGCGCCATGTCCATGGTGGCCTGCAGGACCGGGTTGTAGCCGCCCGCGGGCAGTCGCACGGCGCGTTTGTCGCCGAAGCCCCGTACGCCGCTCATGGTTCCGAAGTAGTGATCGAACGAGCGGTTCTCCTGCATCAGGATCACCACGTGCTGGACCTGATCGAGAGAGCCGGAGCGGCCCGGTTCCGCCAGCGCCTCGGCCATGCCTTCGGGGAGTCCGGCCACTCCCGCCGCGCCGGCCGCGAGCATTCCGCCCAGCATTGTCCGCCGATTCGCGGTTCCGAACCCACGACCCATCAGGAGACTCCATTCAGCTTGTCGTTCACACATTTCGATCCACACCCCACCGAGGTGTCGCGCACGGCACAGCGGCGCGCCAGACGCTACCGCCTGATTTGCCGATTCGCATCGTTGGTGATTGGTGTGCGGCGGACATCAATTTGTGCGCCGATTGACAACACATGCTTGCGAATCGGAAAGAAATTCTGATTTCTGTTCCACCGCGGAAAGCGCTATTGTCCGCGGCCGTCGATTACAGCTGCAGCAGCATCGTGCGGTCGGCGAATTCCGGCTCCTGCAAGGGCTGGACCAGGTCCGGTCGGGTGTCCCTGATCTGCGTGGCCAGATCGACGAACGAACGTACCAGCGCGCTCTCGCGGGTATCGCGCCAACCGACCGCGACCTCGTTCGGCGCGGCGTCGGCGATCGGCACCAGCCGAATCCCCGGGAACGGCAGCCAGCGCGCAGCCGCCACGGTGACCACGATGCCCAGGCCGAGCGGCACCTTGTACTGGCTCTCCAGCGCCGATGCGGTGCGGTGGACGATCGGTGCGCGGCGGCCGCCGCGATAGGCGTCCAACTCCCAGAAGGCATTCCACTCCGGGTCCGAGGGCGGCCGCGCCGATGATCGGCTCGTCGACCAGCTCCCGGACCGACACCTCGGCGCGATCGGCGAGCCGGTGGTCTTCGGGGAGCATCACCATCAGCGGCTCGCTGAACAGCGTCTCGCAGTGGATTCCGGTGTGGTCGAAGGGTCGTCGGACGAAGGCCACGTCCACCGCGTCGTCGCGCAGCCCCGCGCTCGGGTCGTCGTAGCTGAACTGGCGCTGCTGCACCGTGACTCGCGGATGGCGCTGCTGGAAGGCGGCGAGAATCGGATCGGTGAGTGTCAGCGCCGCACCCTCGAGCGTGCCGAGGACCAGGCGGTCACACTCCCCGCGCTGAATGCCGCGGGCCCTGTCGACCGCCGCGTCCACACTGTCGAGCGTGCGCTCGATATCGGCCAGGAATGCCGAACCGGCCACGGTCAGTTCGATTCTGCGTGTCGTCCGCGCGAACAGCATCAGATCCAGCGTGCGCTCCAGCTGTTTGATCTGCATGCTCAAACACTGCTGCGAAATGCCGAGCCGGCGCGCCGCGCGCGTAAAACTCAACTCTTCGGCGATCGCGATGAAGTAACGCAGCTGGCGTGTATGCACCTCCATGGCCCGATCCTAACCATAGAACACCGCGTCGCATTCACAGATTGTTCTTGTCAATAGGCTCGATATCAGGGATTCAGTCGACAGCCATTGCGGGCTAACATTTCTCGGTGCGCGGCATGGAATTGGTGTGGTGCTCATGCGGCGGTCACGTGCCGATGACACCGTGGCCCGATGCGTACCGATACGGGCCGGGCGGTCCGGTGGTTCCACCTCGTGTGCGACACCCTGGTCGCGGCACTGCCGTTCGGCCTGTCGCGGGTGGTGGCGCCGACCTTCGCGGGCTATCTGCTGGTGAGCGGGTTCACCTTCGCCCTGGATCTCGTGGTGCTCACCGCCCTGCACGGGGTGGCGGGCGTGACGCTGCCGGTCGCGGTGACGGTGGCCTACTGCACGGCCTTCGGGACGAGCTACGTGCTGAACCGGACGCTCAACTTCGAGTCGCACGCCGCGGTCGGCCCCCAGCTCGCCCGTTACGTCGTGGTGGTGGCCCTCAACTACCTGATCTTCATTCTCGGCGTGACCAGCGGCGTCGCTGCCCTGGGCCTCGACTACCGGCTCGCCCGACTGCTGGGCAGCCTCGGGGAGGGCCTGTTCATGTACGCGTCGATGCGCCTGCTGGTGTTCCGGGCTCAGAGGTAGGAGCCGCAGGTCGGCCATGCTCCCGGCCCCTGGCGGGCGAGGATCCGCTCCGCGACGCGGATCTGCTCCTCGCGGCTCGCGGTGGCCGGATTCCCCTTGCCTCCGTATGCCAGCCATGTGCTGCGGCTGAATTGCAGTCCGCCGTAGAAGCCGTTGCCGGTGTCGGCGGTCCAGTCGCCGCTCGCCTCGCATCTGGCTACGGCATCCCAGTTGTGCCGCGGCCCGGCGTGTGCGGTGGCGGATAGTGCCCAGGTCAGGGCGGTTATTCCGAGAGTGAGAACAAGCGTGCGGTTGGGTCTTCGATACTCCTGCTGTCCGATCACGACGCATCTCCGCCCTGGTAGCCGAACTCACGGGAAGGCAATGATCGATAGTAACTGAAGATTTGCTATCGACAACAGGGTGGATTTCGGTTCAGGGGCGGGTGTTCAGAGAGAAAGCCGGACAGGTCTGGCTCGGTCCCGGGCTTCATCGATCGAAATGCCCTCGCGGCCTTCGGGATTTATCCTTCAATACGACCTTCGGAGGTATTCCGCGGTCATCAGCGAGCCGGTGCCGCGCATGATCGCGATTACCCGTTCGAGGTCGGCGACCCGCTTGCGGAGTCTCCTGTTCTCCTTGGATATCGCATCGAAAGGACCGTCGCAGGTGGGGCTTTCGGCACGCTCCGCGTTGCGAATCCACAGCCGCAGCGCTTCGTGATGTACACCGAGCTCGGCTGCCAAGCTTCGGAAAGTCGGCTTGGGATCCGATTGCCGGTACCGCTGGATCGCCTGTGTTCGCAGGGCATTCGAGTATTTCTTCGGAGGGGCCACGGGGAAAACGTTAGGACACCATGGGTCCGTTGAGAATTCGCAATTTCCCCGGCATTGACAGGCCTGAGTTGTGAGTCAGAGGTGCGGCGGCACCGTGCAATCGGCGAAGTCGGGTTTCTGCAGTAGCGCGACCAGCTCCGGGTGGGTGTCGCGGGTGGAGCGGGCGACCTCGACGAAGGAGCGGACCAGCGCCGATTCCTGCGCACAGCGCCAGCCGACCGCTACTTCGTTGGGCGGGACGTCGGCGATCGGCAGCAGTCGCACGCCGGGGAAGGGAATCCACCGGGCACAGGCCACGGTGAGGACGACGCCGACGCCGGTGGCGACCTTGTGCAGCTCTTCGAGCAGCGAATTCGAGCGCGACACGACCGGGGCCGGGGTCCCGCCCCGGTGGGCGGCCAACTCCCAGAACGCATTCCACACCGGATCGGTGGTGGAGGCCCCGAGCAGCGGTTCGTCGAGCAGGTCGTGCGCGAAGACCTGGGTGCGATCGGCCAGGCGATGGTTCGTCGGCAGCATCACCATCAGCGGTTCGGTGAACAAGGTCTCGAACTGGACGCCGTCATCGACGAACGGCCGGCGGGCGAAGGCCACGTCCACCGATCCGCTGGTCAGGCCGGCCGAGGGGTCCTCGTAGGTGAAGTGGCGCAATTCGATGGTGATGCCCGGATACCGCTGCCGGAAGGTGGACAGGATCGGCTCGGTCAGCGTCAGCGCGGCCCCCTCGAGCACGCCCAGCACCAGCCGGTCCTGCACGCCGCGATGCACCGACCGCGCCCGTTCGACCGCGGCGTCCAGGCCGGTCAGCGCGCCCCGGATGTCCTGCAGGAATACCGTTCCGGCGGCGGTCAGTTCGACATTGCGGGTGGTACGGGAGAACAACACCACGTCCATCGCGTGCTCGAGCTGCTTGATCTGCGTGCTCAAGCCCTGTTGCGACACATGCAATCGCTGCGCCGCGCGGGTGAAACTCAGTTCCTCCGCAACTGCGATGAAGTATTGCAACTGCCGGGTGTGAACTTCCATGGCGCGAAGTCTAGGGGCAGAAACGTTCCGTGCAGAACTTTTGGCCGAATAGGGCCCCGATTGACAAATTCAGGTTGTGAACAGTCCCTGAACAGTGATTTCTCTTCGACTTCGGCATGTATTAGCGTTCGTCAAGGCCGTCAACTGGTCGGAATAGGAAAACGTGCGAGCCCCCGCTTCCCACCTCGGGCTCGTACCCGCCTCGCGTAATCCCGAGGCAATGCCGGTACCGCTGGCAACCGTAGCGAGGAGCCGGGGACGGCCAGCGGTATCGGCATCTTTCTCTCGATCGATTTCGTCCCCCGGCGACAGGAAGCGATGACGAATTGGAAAGCCCTCGTGGGCTCGTTGTACGCGCAGCAGTACGGGGCGGCCGAACGATTCGGTGAGCCCGGGCTTTCCTTACCCCCCAATCCGCCTGCCGCCGAGGCCGCGGTGGCGGCGGCCGAGCAGCGACTCGGCGTGTGCTTCGACGCCGCCTTCCGGGAGTTCCTGCGGGTATGTGACGGCTGGCCCCGGTTCGGCAGGATTCAGCTGTTCGGCTGCGGTGATCTCGCCGCGGGCGAGAAGTGGCGCCGGGATTCGACGTTCGCCAACGAGTATTTCGCCACCCAGGCCTCGGCCGCGTCCGAGGTGCCCGACGGGTACCGCCGCGTCCTCGTCGGGAAAGCCGGTCTGTCGCAGCGGTTCATCGTGATGATGTTTCCGACCGACCCGGTGGGCGGCGTGAGCGCCTGCTGGGACTGCATGGGCGGCCTCGACCTGCGGTACCCCGACTTCGGCAGCTGGGCCGAGCACGAGGCGGCGTCGATCTCCTACGCCTTGGACGAGGAGATCGCCGACCGCCGCTGCCTGCGTTGAGCGGTGCGGGCAGCGGCGGTCGGGCCGATCAGGCCAGCAGCTTCGCGCGCAGCGCGTCGATGGTGGCCTGATCCAGGCCGAGTCCTTCTCGCACGTACTTGTCGAAGCTGCCGTAGAGCCGGTCCATCTCGCTGAAGGCAGCCTCCAGCCAGGACAATTCGACCGCCTTGGGGTCGCCCAGCTCGGTATTGCTGGCCAGGTAGTCGGCATTGACCACATCGCGCGGCACGCCCAGCAGGGTGAGCAGCACCGCGGTCGCCCAGCCGGTGCGGTCCTTACCGGAGGTGCAGTGGTACATCGTCGCGCCGCTGGTGTTTCCGGCGATGGACCGCAACAGCGTGCCGAAGGCGACGTCCGAGCCGTGGAAGTTCACCATGAACGGATAGCTGACCGACTGCTTGATGTCGGAGCTGCCGTTGACGAAGCCGTCGACCACCGCACGTCCCAGGGTGACCACCGGGAACTCGTGGAACGAGATGCCGCTGTCGAAGCTGACCACGTCGGCGACCTTGTACTGCGCGCTCGCCGGCACCCGATCGGGCGCGCCGCTGCGCTCGGAACCGTTGCGCAGATCCACATCCAGGGTCACCCCGGCCGTGACCAGCTTGGCCAGATCGCCGTCGGAGATCCCGTTGACGCCGTTGGACCGGAAGGCCATGCCGGTGCGGACCGTATGCCCGTCGGAGGTCTTGTAGCCGCCGATATCGCGGAAGTTGGACGCGCCGTCGAGCCGGATGGCGGTCGTCGCGGGCGCGGGCAGGGTCGACACCGGATCGTTCGGTGCGGCCGACCCGGAGGACGAACCGGAGGATCCGAAACTGCCTGAGCCGGAACCCGATCCGGAGGCGATGTCGGCGGGCTGCGCGGTCGCCGGGGCGGTGCCGAGCGCCGCGCCGAGGGCGATCATTCCGGCGAGCGCTACGGCCGCGGCGTCGATCCGGGGAGTCTTGCGTGAGGGCATGGTTGACCTGTCTTACCGAGGGGGAGAACGGAATACGTCCGTCAGGACTGTTTGATCGAATACGAGCCGACGGTGTTCCCGGTCAGCTGCCAGCCGCCCGGCACCTGGGTGAAGGTGAGGTCGGAGACGTTGGTGGACTGAACATTCGGGCGCTGGGTCCCGGGGTACCAGGCTTCGACGCGGCCGGCGCCGGTGCCGGCGAATCCGGTGGCGTTCACCTCGGTCAGCGTGCCCGGTGCCGAGCGCGGGTAGGCGCGGGACAGTGGGCGGGTGTACCCGGCGGGCTGGCCGAGCGGCGCACCCGAAGGGCAGGCGAAGGGGTTGATATTGCCGGTCGGCTTGTTGGTGCCTCCGCCGTTCACGACATGCGGGTCACCGCACGCTTGCTTCCACGACCACCACGCGCCGCCCATGCGGTGCGTGGTGAGTTGGTCCTCGAACCGATCCACCTTCGCCGCATCGGCATTCGGATCCCCGAACCAGCCCCACTCGCCGGTCCATACCGGCACCTTGTACTTGGCGGCGGCGTCGAGCGCGAAATCGAAGCCCACCTCGATGGTCGGGAAGGCGTTCACGATATTGATCGACTCGCTGTACAGATGCGGCGAGAACACCGCCAATGGATCGGTGATGTACTTCGCGGGCGGCGTGGCATCGATGCCCAGGGCCGACCAGAGCGCGCTGGGCTCGAAGATCGCCAGGTGCGGCAAGCTGCCGTGCTCGGCCTGCCGGATGGCGGCGATGACCCGCTGGTAGTACTTGCCGAGCTGGTCGGCCGCCGAAAACGGGTCGCGCAGACCGGGATTCGGCTCATTGAGCAAGTCGTAACCGGCGATGGCGGGTTCGTCCTTGAACTCGGCGGCCAGCTTCGCCCAGGTATCGACGAGATGGCCCTGAATGCCCTGTTTGTCGTCGTAGAAGTTCTGGAACGAGCGGGCCACGGCGGGCGCGGTCTCGCGGACGCCGCCGAAGTTGCAGGTGGTCCAGCCATCGGTCAGGGTCGCCCAGGCCGGTGCGCCGTCCCAGCCGACGCCGGGCTTCATGAAGATCGGGCAGCCTTGCCCCTTGGGCGTGCCGACCGCCTTGCCCCAGGCGTCCTGGTGCATGTCCAGCACGGTGTAGATGCCGTTGGCTTTGGCGTCTTCGACAGCGGTGTGAATGCGGGCGACATAGTTGCGGTCGAATGCGCCCGGAGTGGGCTCGAGCGCCGACCAGGCCAGATTGAGCCGCACCACATTGAAGCCGAGCGCCGCCAGCTGCGCGAAGTCGGTGGCGTCCAGCGGGGCGACGGTCGGCAGCGCGGGATCGTTCTGCGCGTAGTCGTTCAGCTGATTGACATTCGCGCCGCGCAGCAGCACGGTGCGCCCGGTGACATCGGTGATGACCCCGTTGGAGACGGTGAGTTGAGGCAGGGTCCAGCCGCTGGGTTCCGCGGCCGCCTCGGGCGCTTGATGCACCGCGAGTCCGCTGAACGCGAGGACGGCCGCGGCGACTGGGGCCAGAACACGGCCTCTCGAAAGCATGTTCAACCTCTCCGTGGTTGCGGACAGCGAAGATCTCCTCCGGGCACCGCCGGATGTCCGCACGAAAAACCTAATGGCACAGCGGTGTCGAGTGGAAACAGTAGTTCCCCGCCGATTGACAAGGTCAACTTGTCAATGCGCCGCAAATTAGGGTTTCAGTTCCGTGGCCCGCTGCTTTAGCGTTCCCGGCGTGAGCGAAATGCTCCCATTCTTCGCCGGCAGTGGCGCGGCGCGGTTCGCCACGGCCCCGGAACCCTTCCAGTCGCGGCGACCCGGATCGGACAAGTAGGAGACCATGAACACGACAGTCGCCGACCGCACCCGCCGGATCGGGTGGATGACCCGATCCGTCGCAGTACTGGCGGCGGTGGCCGGATGCGTGCTGGCCACCTCGGTGCCGGCCGCCACGGCCGCGCCCGACACCCTGGTGCCCCTGCACGTGGACGGCTCCCGCTTCGTCGACGAATTCGGGCGGGTCGTGCTGCTGCACGGCGTCAACAGCGTCAACAAGGAACCGCCCTACTTCGCGCCCGGAACCACGATCACGGCTCAGGACGCGGACCTGCTGTCCCGGCACGGGTTCAACACCGTGCGGCTGGGCGTCAACTTCGACGGGCTCATGCCGACCAAGGGCGTGGTCGACACCGCGTACCTGGACCGGGTCGCAGCCACCGTGGATACGTTGGCGCAGTACGGAATTCACACCGTCCTCGACAATCATCAGGACGGGTTGTCCAAGCCGTGGGGCGGAAACGGCTTCCCGGAATGGGCGATTCACGCCCGCCCGGCAGCCGGTGAACCCAACCCCGGCTTCCCCTTGAACTACCTGATGCCCACCATGAACGCGGGCTGGGACGAGGTTTGGAACAACACCTACGGCGCACTCGATTATCTCGGCCAGTCCCTCGCCGCACTCGCGGAGAAGATGAACGGCCATCCGGGCGCGCTCGGGCTCGAACTGCTCAACGAGCCGTGGCCCGGCACCGCGTTCCTGTCCTGTTTTCCCAACGGCTGCACGGGATTCGACGCGAAGTATCAGGCGGCGATGCAGAAGCTGACCGATGCGGTCCGCACCCGTAACGGCGGCTTGATGGTGCTGTGGGAACCCAACGTCACCTGGAACGAGACCATGCCCAGCAACATGGGCAAGAACCCGCCGATCAGCGCTCCCGGCATCGCCTTCGCCCCGCACGACTACTGCATCCCCAGCCAGATGGCCATCTACAGCGGCCTGCCCACTTTCCTGCGCGGCCTGTGCCCGCTGCAGCAGGGCAAGACCTGGGGCAATATCGACGCCTTCACCCATCGCACCGGAATCCCGGCGCTGGTCACGGAATTCGGCGACGGCGACGCGACGGTGCTGAGCAATACCCTGATCAATGCCGACGACCGGTTCATCGGCTGGCAGTACTGGCAGTACCGCGGCGGCGATCCGTTCGTCGGCGACATCGGCAACCAGCTGGTCCGCACCTATCCGCAGGCCACCTCCGGCACCCCCGGCCGCATGGTCTTCGACTCCGCGAGCGGCGACTTCGCCTACCGCTACACGCCCCGCGCCACCGGCAAGCCGACCGAGATCTACGTCTCGGATCTGCACTACCCCAACGGATATCAGGTTCGAGTCGATGGCGGCACCGTGACCTCCGCCCCCGGCGCGCGGGTGGTGACCGTGGAAGCCAACGCCTCCACCCCGGTGTCGGTCTACATCAACCGTCCCGGCTCCAAGGGTGCGAGCGTGCCCGACGGCCCGGTCGGCACCGGCTCGGCGTCCGGCTCCGCATCGGGCTCGGCCAGCGGTTCCGGCGGCTCGGGCTCGTCCTCCGGCTCGGGCTCCTAGCCCACCCACAGTCGCGAGCAAGGCAGACAGGGCATTTCGGAGTTCACCATCTCATCGACGCTGACCGTCGCCGCGCCGGCGGCGGTCAGCTCGGAGGCCACCTCGCCGATCTGCTCGGCGTGGCCCCGGTAATCCAGTATCAGTGGACCCATCTCTACATGGAGATGGAGAATTCCGCTCGGTGTACTCATCTGCCCGCTCCCGGTATCGAATCTTGTCGGCGGCGAGGTCGATCTCGAACAATACTGCGCGGTCTCAAATTCGGTAAATCGATTCTTGTTGAGGATTGTCAACATGGAATTGTCAATCGTCGATCCGATTGACAGTCCGGTCTTGTGGGTGATCCTCAAATTCTGATTTCTCTTGAATCCCCAGGTGCTCTAGCGTTTTCGCTGCATTCAGGTACGGAATGCAGAGGCACAAGGCCTTTCGCATTCGCGAGTCCGAGGAGTACACCGATGAAATCCACTCTCGCCACCGCGGCCGCTCTCGCGCCCCTGGCGCTGCTGCCACTCGGCCTCGCGGCGGGCCCCGCCCAGGCGGACACGCTCCCGCCCACCATCAACTTCCAATGCCAGGCCACGCCGCCTATCGGCGGCGCGCAGACCTTCACCATGGCCCTCGGCGTGACGGGAACCGCGCGAGCACCGCGAAGACCGGTGACGCCGTGGCGATCACGCTCACGCCCGCGGCCATGCAGGTGCCGGCGAGCGTCTCCGGGCACCCCCTGCGCAGCCTTCGCGGCATCAAGCTGACCATGCCGGTACCCGCCAATTCGACCTATGTGTCGTCCTCGGTGTCGGGCGGCACGATCACGGCGACCGTCGGCCAGTCGGCGGGCAAGCTCACCCTCGACGCTCCCGCCGCGACGGCGTCGGGCGTGACCTTCACCCTGCCCGCGGTGACCGTCAACGTCACCGCGTCCGCCGCCGGGGCCCTCACCAGCACCATCGGGGGCACAAGCTACGACGATCCGGGCCTCACCTTCACCGCTTCGGTGGACTCCGGCACCTTCATCGGCGCGGTGGACGTGCCCGTGAAGTGCTACCCGAGCCCCGCGCCGACCCTGACCACGACCACCGTGTCGGCGGGCACCCCGGGTGGCAACCCCGGCGGCAACCCGGGTGGCAACCCCGGTGGCACGCCGGGCGGCAGCTCCGGTTCCGGCAGCCTCGGGTCGGGCTCCGCGCAGCTTCCCTGGCTGCGGACGCTGACCGGTTCCGCCGGCTCCTAGGCCGAGTCCGGCCACCCCGAAAAGACGTACGAGCCACCTTCTCCCCGGGCTCGTACCCGGCCCCGCCGCAGCAGGGGCCACCGGCACCGCCGGCCACCGGTTCGAAGGGCCGGAACGGCCGGCGGTGCCGCCGAACGCATTCAGTCGCAAAGGAAATCACCATGACCCACCCCACCCGCATCGCCGCGGGCACCGCCGCGTCCCTCGCGGTCGGCGCGCTGGCGCTGTTCAATTCCGCTGCCGCCGTGGCCGCCCCGGCCACGATCACCTGGGACAACCAGGCTTCGCACTACACCCGCACGGTCAGCAACGCGACTCCGGCGATCGGCGACACCATCACCGTCAGCACGAAGTTCGAGCGCACCGACACCACCGACGAGAAGCTCAACTGGGTCAAGGACTGGCACCCGGCCTGCCTGACCTACGTCGCGGGCACTGCCAAAGTGACCGACGGCAGCGGTGTCCACGCCGTCGAGCCCTACCTCGACATCCAGCCGACCTACATTGCCGGCGACTTCAGCGCCACCGGCTACCAGGTGATCGCGAAGAACCGTCCCGGAGTAGTGGATTCGCCGACCTTCACCGCCCAGTACACCGTCGGCGCGGACTGCGTCCCCGACACCGACCTCGCCTCCGGCGTGGAATACCTGTCGAGCCTCGGCCACGTCGACTTCCACGCCAAGGGCCCGGCGATCCGGGTCGCCAAGCCGATCACCGCCACGCTCGCGCTCGCTCCGGTCAGCGGCGCCACCGCCGGCAAGGCCAGCACGCTGACCGCCACGGTCGCCCCGGCAAATGCCGGTGGCACCGTGACTTTCAAGGATGGTGACACCACCATCGGCAGCGCACCGGTCGGCAGTGACGGCACCGCTGCGGTCCAGTGGACTCCGGCTGCCGCCGGCGCACACACGATTACCGCGCAGTACACGGGTGCAGGCTCCGCCACCCAGACTCTGTCCGTGACCGTCGCTGCCGACAGCGGTACCGGTGGCACGGGCGGGACGGGCGGGACCGGTGGCACGGGCGGCAGCGGCAGCGCCAGTGGCCTCGGCAACCTTGGCAGCCTGGCCTCGCTGCTCGGTGGATTCGGTTCCAGCAAGTAGGCCGGATCCGAGAAGGGCCCGGAACCTGATGGTTCCGGGCCCTTCTCGTTCTGGATGGTGCTACTTGCTGGAGCCAGTGCCGCCGAGCAGCGACATCAGGGTGTTGAGCGGCGCGGGCAGGTTGCTGCTGCCGGAACTGCCGGTGCCGCCGCCGGTGCCGCCGCCGGGCGTGCCGCCGACCGTGATCGACGGGCCGACCTTGGAGTCGCCGTCCCAGGCGCCGCCAGCTCCTGCCTGGGAGTACGCGATCCCGGTGGTCAGGCTGGTACCGGCGGCGCAGTCACCGACCTTGTATTGGGCGCTGAAGACGGGTGCTTGTGCACCGGTGGCGCCGGCCTTGCTGACGACATTCAGACCTTCGGATATGAAATCTGCCGCGATGAAATCGGGCTTGACCTCGAGCCAGGGCTCGATCGGGTGGGTGCCGGCAGCGTCAGTCAGCTTGGCCGAATTGACGACATAGGTGAGGCACGAGGGGTGGTAGTCCTTGAACGTAAGGTACGTGACATCCGGGGTCTTGGTGCGGTACATCGCCGTCGTGACGGTGATGGTGTCGCCCACGGCGGGCGTGCCATTGCTGATGGTGCGGGTGAATTGGGTCTGGCCGTCATTCCAGGTCAGGGTGGCGGGGGTGGCGCCGGCCGGGCCGGCTCCGAACAGGGACAACGCCCCGGCCCCGATTACGGCGGCGGCACCCGCGGCGGCATGTTTCACAGCTCGTCGTCCCATGGCGAATTCCCTTGTGTCATCTCGAACTTCAGTTTGTTCGTGAGCCATTTCGCTCACGCCGGAAAATGCTAAAACCCCGCACGTCGCGAGAGAAATCACAATTCACGATGCGTCTACAAGCGGTACTTGTAGTTCGCTGCACATGGCGGCCCTCAGAGGGCTGATTGACAAGACGGGGTTGTCAATGTCATCGAAATTTGGATTTAAGTTCTCTTCCGTTGTGCTCTAGCGTTTCCCGACGTGAGCGAAAGCTCGAATTCCCCACCGGCTCACTAGCTATCAGTTCCGCGTACCGCAGGAACTGCTGGAAGGAATCATGCGTAAGACCCCGAAATTGGCTGCCGGCGTCGCGGCGGCCGCATTGGTGATGTCGGGGGCGGGCATCGCGCTCGGCACCGCGACCGCCACCGCGGACTCGCCGTCCTGCGTACGGACTCAGCACGTGGACTACAACCCGGGCATCTCGAGCTTCTGGATCACCCACACCTACGACAAGTCGATCGACGTCGCCAGCGCCGCGCCCGGCACGCTGGTCACCTACAAGCTCGTGGTCGGCACCACGAGCATCGGCAACCCGTACGTCAACCGGATCACCGACTTTCCGCCGCCGGGATTCGCCAAGCCGGTCAAGACCGTGGTCACCGCGTATCACGCCGCGCAGGGTGAGCAGTCCGCCGAAGTGACGCCGGAGCCGGACGCCGGCGGCTGGATGGTGACCAGCACCGGCTGGTTCGTGAACTCCGGTTATCCCGTGACCGCCGAGTTCACCTACAAGGTGCCCAGTTCGGTCAGTGACGGACAGACGGTCCTCAGCGGCGGCATGAGCGTCGGCGGCACGGTCGGCTCCGGTTCCGACCAGCCGAACATGGGCGTCTGCTTCACCGGTCGCGGCGCGAATCCCGGTGAGGCCCTGCTGGGCAGCCTCGACCAGGGCGGCCTCGGCTCTTCGCAGAACCAGCTCAGCTCCACCGGTTCGGTGGCCGACACCGTTGCCAACGTGATCAAGCGCCTGATGGGCAGCTGATCACCAGGCTCGAAATCCCCTGGGCCGCGGTACGCGCGCGGCGGCCGCGGCCCAGGACCTTTCATCGTTTCCCGAGGAGTCAGTGGTGTCGCCCTGGCGGACCGTTTCGTCGCTCATCCTTTCGTGCGCCGCCGCCGCGGCTCTGATCACCGTCGCCCCGGGCGCGTTCCAGGTCTCGCGGGCCGATGTCGCCTCGCATCTGGACCACATCGATCGCGCGGGACAGCGGCAACAGATGTTCTACGTGTATTCGGCTGCCATGCAACGGGTTATCCCGCTCCAGGTGATGGCCGCCGCACAGCCGAACGCGCCGACGCTGTATCTGCTCAATGGCGCCAGCGGCGGAACCGATATCACCAATTGGTACAGTCGCACCGACATCGTGGCGTTCTTCTGGGACAAGAACGTGAATGTGGTGACGCCGGTCGGCGGTGAATTCTCCTATTACACCGACTGGCAGCACGACGATCCGAAACTGGGGCGTCATCGGTGGGAGACGTTTCTGACCCGGGAACTACCGCCGATCATCGACGCGGCCCTGCGTGCCTCGCGTGTGAATGCGATTGCGGGCGTGTCCATGTCGGCCACCTCGGCGCTGGACCTGATCTCCGCCGCTCCGGACGTGTACTCGGCGGTCGCCGCGTACAGCGGGTGCGCCTCCACTTCCGATCCCGCCGGCCGCGCCTACATCCGGCTGGTGCTCGCGCGCGGTGACGCCGACCCCAAGAACATGTGGGGCCCCGACGACGACCCGGCCTGGCGCGCCCACGACGCCCTGCTCAATGCGGACAGCCTGCGCGGCAAGGCGATCTACCTGGCCAGCGGCACCGGCCTGCCCGGCCCGGCCGAGTCCCTCGGCGCGCAGCCAACACCCGACCAGGTCATCACCAAAGCGAACCAGATGGTGCTGGGCGGCCTGATCGAGGCCGCCACCAACTCCTGCACCCACCAGCTGGCCGATCGGCTTGCCGCCCTGAACATTCCGGCCCAGATCGACTTCCGGCCCGCCGGTACCCACACCTGGGCCTACTGGGAGCGTGATCTCCACAATTCGTGGCCGCTGCTGGCCTCCGCGCTCGGCACTGAATAGCGCCCTCCTGAAACCGAATACCCAGCCACGAAAGAGGCCCGGAACCAACAAGGTTCCGGGCCTTCTCTGTGTGTCCGACCGGTTACTTGCCGGCGGAACCGCTGAAGAGCTTCTTGGTCAGCTCCGCGATGAGCGCGTCGACAAGGAAGTTGGCCACGGATCCCATTGTTCTTCTCCTTCAGGATTTTTCAGAATGAACCTTGCGGCTCACGCTGAGAAACGTTATGCGAGAGTGGAAAAGAACTGAAATCAATTGTAATGGATTATCGACAAGCGAAAGTTGTTGGTTCAGGCCGGCAGTGGAGCGGCGTGACGGTCACGGCAGCGCGGGGCCTGCAGGCGGGCGAGCAGATCGGGATTCGCGTCGCGGACCCGGCGGGCGATCTCGATGAAGGATCGCACCAGGGATTGGTGGTCTCGGGACGCCAGCAGACGGCGACTTCGCTAGCAGCCGTGTCGGCCACCGGGACCAGGCGGACACCCGGGAACTTGATCCACCCCGCGCAGGGCACCGTCATCGCGATGGCTGCCCCGGTGGCCACCTGGTGCAGCTCCTCCAGCAGCGTCTTCGCGCGGGAGGCGATCGGGGCCGGGCGGCCGTCGCGATGGGAGTCCAACTGCCAGAAGCCATTCCAGACCGGATCGGTGGCAGCGGAGGACAGGATCGGCTCGTCCAGCAGCTGCGCCGCCGTGACCTCGGCGCGGTCCGCCAGAGGATGGGCCGCGGGCAGCATCGCCATCAACGGCTGGCGGAACAGGGTCTCGAAGCGAAGTCCGTCGTCCTCGAACGGGCGCCGGACGATGGCGACATCCACCTGCCCGGTCGTCAGGCCCGCCGAGGGGGTCTCGTAGGTGAAGTGCTGCAGCTCGACGGCGACCGCGGGGAAACGCGTCCGGAAGGCGCTCAGGATCGGCTCGGTCAAGGTCAGCGCCGCACCCTCGAGACAGCCCAGGACCAGGCGGTCGCGTTCGCCGCGGTGGACCGCTCGGGCTTCCTCGAGGCCGGAATTCAAGCTGCTGAACGCATCTCGAACGTGCCGGAGGAACGCCGCCCCGGCCGCGGTCAGCTCCACCTGCCGGGTGGTCCGCGAGAACAGGGTGACGTCCATGTCGTGTTCCAGCTGTTTGATCTGGGTGCTCAGGCCCTGCTGGGACACGTGCAGCCGCTGCGCGGCGCGGGTGAAGCTCAACTCCTCCGCGACCGCGACGAAGTACTGCAACTGCCGGGTATGAACCTCCATGCGGGGGAGTCTAGGCCGGTCAATCGTCCAGAATGTGCCCTTTGGGAGACTCTTTCAGGAACACTGGCAAATTTGCAGCAGCACCGCAAAGCCGACGGTGTCCGGCCACGTTCAGCAAGGGGAGTCCGGGTGTACTGCGATCATGTACCGATGAGTAACTGGCTGGGGGCGCCCAGCGGAGACGGCGTGCGACCGCCTGTTCAGCCGGTGCCCGGGGCGCGTGCGGTGCGCTTCGGGAACGCCGAGTTGCGACCCGACGCGGAACGCCCCGGCGGCTGGTTGCTGACCGTGAACGGCATCGCCCAGTCCTACGTGGACCTGGACGACCCGACCTATCTCGAACTCGAATACCTGCGCTACGCGGGCTACGTGGTCGACTCCCTCGAACCCGCCGACGCGCCACTGGATGTGGTGCACGTCGGCGGGGGCGGCTGCACCTTCCCGCGCTACCTCTCGGCCGTGCGCCCGGGATCGCGGCACCTGGTGATCGAGGCCGACGAGGCCCTCGCCGAATTCGTCGACGAACGCCTCGGCCTACGCTCCCTGCCCGGCGTCGAATTGCGGATCGCCGACGCGCTGACCGAAATCACCACGCTGCCGGCGGATTCCGCGGACCTGGTGATGGCGGACGCCTTCGAGGGGCTGCGGATCGCGGCGGGCATCACCGGTGCCGGCTTCACCGCGGAGGTGGCCCGAGTCCTGCGCCCGGGCGGGGTCTATCTGCTGAACCTCGTCGGCACCCGCCACCATCTGGACGACATCTGCGCGGCGTTCCCCTACCGGGTCCTGCTCGACGGCGATGTCTTCGCGGGCTATACCGGCAACCAGGTGCTGGCCGTCAGCCGGGTCCCGCTGCCGCTCGACGCCCTCTATCGCCAAGCGGAGCAGGCGTTTCCGCCCGTCCGTATCTCGGCCGAAACCCCCGACGGCCCCGGGGCCTGACCCGTCAGGCGGCGGTGGCGATCTTCCACAGGTGCCCGTCCGGGTCGGCGATGTACCCGAAGTACCCACCCCATCCGGCCCCTTCGGCCTCCCGCACCACGGAACCGCCGCCGGCGACAGCCTTGGCGATCACCTCGTCGACCTCCTCCTGGCTGTCGACGATGAAATGGAACGACACGCCCCGGAAGCCCTCACCCTCGGCCGAGACACCCGCGTCCTTGGCCGCCCAGTCGATCGGGTAGATCCCCATCGCGGAACCGCCGCCCAGCTCGAACGACGCGAAGTTCGGGAAATCCTGCCCCAGCTTCGCGCCCAGGCCCTCGTAGAACTTCTTGGACCGATCCATGTCCTCGACGGCCAGCATGATGGTGGTCACCTGCAGAGTCATCGTCTTCCCCATTCTCTTGCGTGTGGATTTCGTGGGTTCACTCTGTTGACCGACCGCATCGCCGAAAGGTGACAAGGGGTGGCGCAGGTCACAGTGGGTGGCGCTCGGGCCGCTCGCGCGGGCGGTGAGCTACCTCACCGGCAACTGTTCGACCTTGGGGGACACAGCTTTACAGGCGGTCATCGAAATGCCATCGCGGCGTCACCACTGCGGCACCGGCGGCGACGAGACTCTTACTCGCACCCGGTGCCGGTCGTCGAGCCTCCCTTCGCCCGGTGTCCGCTCTCGACGCGAACCCTCCGTTCATGCCATCGCGTCGGCCACGGACCGCGGACACCCTCGGCACCGGGTGCATCCCCCGCCGCGTGTCCGGAGGTCCCGATGTTCGAATCGTGCTGTTCCCCTCACGAATCGGCCCATGTGCTGCGCGCCCGCTACGGACTACCGGTCGAGCTGTACGCCGACCGCCCGCTACTCACCGTGGGCGCCGCGGTGGGTGCGCTGACGCTGCCCGAGCCGCTCGGCCGGCAGGTGCTCCACCGCCTGTCCTGGCTACCGGCCGCCCCCGTGATCGCCGACCCGCGCGACCGCTACTGGACCTTCCTGGTGGCCCCGCCGCTCCCCAATCACCCGGTACCCCCAACGGCTTCGCATCTTTCTCCGGGGACACTCGGTGACCGTCCCCGAGTCCGGCAGCCGCATCATGATGCCCACCTCCGACCAACCCCCGGGCTGGCACTGGGCGAACGAGCCCCGGCCGGGCGAACTCCGACTGCCGTACCGCGCCATGGTCCTGGCCGCCGTCCGCCTCTCGATCCTCGAGGGCCCGGACCGCCTCCCGGCCTGATCGCGGCGCTAGCATTGATCATGCCTCGGAGTTCCACCCCCGAGTGACCGGGCGATGACCGAGCCGGCGCCGGACGGGACGGCGGCCTTCGACCCGCTGGCCGAGCGGGCCGCGGGTACCCTCGGCGAGCTGTCGAGCACGCCGGGACTCGGCGCGGACCTCGAGCCCGGGGACCGGATCGACGATTTCGATCTGCTGCTGGAACTGGGCCATGGTGCGTTCGCGAGAGTGTTTCTGGCGCGACAACTCTCGATGCAACGACTGGTGGCGGTGAAGGTCTCCGCCGACCACGGCACCGAACCCCAGACCCTGGCCCGGCTCGAACACGAATACATCGTCCGGGTCTACGACCAGCGGGTGCTGCCGGACCGGGGGGTGAAGCTCCTGTACATGCAGTACCTGCCGGGAGGAACGCTGGCGGCGGTGCTGAAACGGGTCCGCGAGACCGCGCCCGAGCAGCGCGACGGACGACTGCTGCTCGACTCCGTCGATGCGGCATTGGAGGAGAAGGGCGAGATCCGCACCTCGAGCGCCCGCATCCGCGACGAGATCGCCGCCCTGTCATGGCCGGAGACGGTGGCGTGGCTGGGCCGCCGGCTGGCAGAGGCGCTGGACTACGCCGAGAGCCAGGGTGTGCTGCACCGCGACATCAAACCGGCGAACGTGCTGCTCTCCGCTGACGGCGTGCCCAAGCTGGCCGACTTCAATATCAGCTTCAGCGACCATGTCGCCGGGAGCAGTCCGGTGTCGTACTTCGGCGGATCCCTGGCCTACATGTCTCCCGAACATCTCGAGGCGAGCCACCCGGCGCTGCCCGGTGCGGTCGGCGACTTGGACACGCGCAGTGACATTTACGCCCTCGGGGTCATGCTGTGGGAGCTGCTGACCGGGCGGCGACCGTTTCCCCGGGTCGACTCGGCCGAATCGCGGACCGCCGTCGAGCGGCTACTCGAACTGCGCCGCCGCCCGATCGCGCAGGAGTTTCTGGACGATCTCCCGGCGGACTGCCCGGCCTCGCTGCGCCGCGTGCTGCTCACCTGCTTGTCGCCACGGCGCGACGACCGGTGGGCCAACGGTGCGGAGCTGGCCCAGCAGTTCGAGCTGTGCCTCGACCCGCGCGCCCGGGATCTGGTCGACGCGCCGCCGCACAGCCACCGGCCGACCGGACCGCTGTGGCCGCTGCCGATCATCGCGACAGCGATCGGCATACCGACCCTGATGGCGGTCGGATACAACTACTACTACAACCGGACCCTGATCGTCAGTAAGCTCACGCCCGAGGCCCAGCGGTCCTTCAACTACGTTGCCGCCGTGCTGTATCCGCTCGCAATCCTGCTGGGCACCTTGCTGATTCTCTACGCCGCGCGGCGCGTCGTCCTGGTACCCATCGGCCTGCGTCTCGGCTGGGACTACCGCGCCGAGACCCTGGTCCGGGCACGCGGCGACGCGCTGCGGCTCGGCGATCGGGTGGTGCGGATCGCGTTCGCGAACTGGCTGGCCTGCGGGGTGATCTTCCCGGTGATGCTGAACCTGATCGCCGGCGGCGTGCCGCACGACACCTATGCGCATTTCCTGCTGTCGCTGGTGGTGTGCGGCGCGATCTCGGTGGCCTATCCGTACTTCGCGCTCACCTGGTACGTGGTGCGGTGCGTGTATCCCGTCTTCCTGATGCACGGCCACTCCGATCCCTCCGACATCGGCCACCTCCGCCGGCTCGCCGCCCGCACCGGCATCTACCTGGCGGTGGCGGCCGCGGTACCGCTGATCGGCGTCACCGGCATCACCTTCCTGCCGGGAGTGGCCATCGAATCGGTGGTCTGGGCGGTCCGCAGCCTGTGCGTCGGCGGGATCGTCGGCTTCGTGCTCGCCTATCTGCTGTACGGCGTCATCGAGAAGGATCTGCAAGCCCTCGAACGGGTCGTCGCGGCCTTCGATGTCGTGCGGCCCAGCGAAAGCGCCGAGGCGCTACCGGCGAGATAGCGATTCCGAGCCGGCATCCGTGGTCGTTCGTGCCGCTGTCCCCGCCAGCAGCAGGATGACGGCGAGCAGCAGGATCGGCCAGGGCGTGGTCACCAGGACGACGGCGCCGACCAGGGTCCACGCACCCAGCGCCCAGCCGAGGAAGACGGGCGGGGTGATGCCTCGGCGCTCCAGCCACAGCACCAGCAAACCGACCAGCACGAGCGGCGGCCCGAAGCTGTAGAGGCTGAGCCACCACGCGGTGCCCGCCGGACTCATGGCGGTGAGGTCCGCACCCCACAGTCCGCCGCTGAACCAGGTTCCGGCGTACTGCGCGGCCTTCTCCAGGGTCAGGGCGAGCAGCGTGTGCGCCGCCCCGAACAGCGTGATCAACCAACCGGCCCACTTGATCATTGGGGTTCTCCCGCGAGGATCGCCCGGTCCTGGATCTCGGTGCGGTGCACCCGACTTCGCAGGAAACGGACATATCCGCTGTGGTGATTGCGCGGCGGCGTGCCCGGAACCAGCGTGTTCTCGGCGAGATCCAAGGAGTCCTCCAGGCAGGCGTCGTGCAGCCATCGCCACACCAGCGGCCAGGTGAACCGGTCCGCGCCGTGCGTCCGCATCACCAGCTCGTGGGTCAGGCGGGTATGCGTGGCATCGACCTGCTCGACGACGAATCGGTGTGTTCCGTCGAAGCCGAGTGGACGACGGAAGCGGAACACCACTTCCTGTCCCGGAACGTATTTCACGCAGGTGTAGCGGATGGGCCCGTGCCCGCCGGACGCGCCGACCCCGAGCGGCCGATCGAAAAGCATTGCGGGCCATCGGCGCACCGGCCACAGCCGGTCCTCATCGGTCGCCAGCGTGTCGAGCAGCCGCCCGACTGCTCGGGCATCGGCCGCGATCACCCGACTGTGCACATTTCGCACCATGAGCTGGACCTTTCATTTAGCGAATACTCTCTAATTCCAATTAGAGGCTACTCTCTAGATTGTGTCAAGAAAGCCAGCGCACACCGCCGACTCACTGCTCGACGCGGCAGCGAAACTCGCGGCGACGGACGGTGCGGCCGCGGTCACCATGAGTGCGGTCGCCTCGGCCGCGGGGGCACCGAGCGGCTCGGTGTACTACCGCTTCCCCGACAGATCCGCGCTGCTGGCCGCGCTATGGCTGCGCACCCTCGACCGATTCCAGAGCGGGTTCCTCGCGGCCCTGCGCATCGACCCCCCGCAGCAGGCCGTCATCCAGGCCGCCCACCATGTCACCGACTGGTCGCTACGCAACCCAACAGACGCGGCGGTCCTGCTCGCGGGCCCCGACGCCCTCGGATCCGCGCAGTGGAGAGCCGAATCCCACGAGGCGGCCGCGACCCGTCAGCGCGGGCTCGACGACGCCGTGGGCGAGCTGGCCGATCGCCTGGGCTATCGCGACCGATCCGACCGTGAACGCCTCGCGCTGCTGATCATCGACCTGCCGTACGCGGCGGTGCGCCGCTGCGCCCGCGCCGCGAACGCCGACCTGGCCCACACCGCCGAAGCCGTCGACCGGATCGTCCGCGACGCGATGGCCGGAGCCCCACCCGCGCAACACCTTCCGGAACCGGATGCTGACGCTGGGCGCCGCTGAGCGACCTGTACGCGCCTGCGATCAACGATGACGGGAAATTCGGATGCAGGAATCGAGAACGGTCATAATCTGAAACCAGCTACTGCCCGGTACACTGGCCAGTGGCTTCGGTGACAGCCGAGGGCGTCCAAGGCCTCTCTGCGGATCTGACATCGTGGTGCCGCCCTGATCACGCGAGAGGGCGAATGTGGCAAATTCCGCCGACGAAACGACCGACCAGCCTCCGTCGGAGGTCGAACTCGACCCGGCAGGCGTCGAACCCGCTGTACCGGAAGACGATTCAGCGTTCGACGAGACCGCTGACCCGCCGTCGCAAGGTGACGCCGGAGACGGTTCCGACTGGGACGACGAAGAGTCCCCGGCCCTGCGCCGGGCCCGCAAGGAAGCCGCGCTCACGGCCAGCGGGGACTCGACCCGCGCGTACCTGAAGCAGATCGGACGGGTTCCGCTGCTGTCGGCCGAAGAAGAGGTCGATCTGGCGATCCGGATCGAGGTCGGCCTGTACGCGGTGGAGAAGCTGCGGATCGAGCTCGAATCCGAGGCCGGCGTCACCGCCGCGCGGCGCCGCGACCTGACCTGGGTGATCCAGGACGGCGCCCGGGCCAAGAACCATCTGCTCGAGGCGAATCTGCGCCTGGTGGTGTCGATCGCCAAGCGCTACACCGGACGCGGAATGGGCTTCCTCGACCTGATCCAGGAAGGCAACCTGGGCCTGGTGCGCGCGGTCGAAAAGTTCGACTACCGCAAGGGATTCAAGTTCTCGACCTACGCCACCTGGTGGATCCGGCAGGCGATCAGCCGCGCCATGGCCGACCAGTCCCGCACCATCCGCCTCCCGGTGCACATGGTGGAGATCGTCAACAAACTCGGCCGCGTGCAGCGGGAACTGCTGCAGCAGTTCGGCCGCGAGGCCACCCCCGAAGAGCTCGCCGAGCACCTGGACCTGACCCCCGCCAAGGTCATCGAGATCCGGCAGTACGCGCGCGAACCGATCTCCCTGGACCAGACCATCGGCGACGAGGGCGACAGCCAGCTCGGCGACTTCATCGAGGACACCGAGGCCGTCGTCGCGATCAACGCGGTGTCGTTCATGCTGCTGCAGCGCCAATTGGATGTGGTGCTCGATACCCTCAACCCGCGCGAAGCCGGCGTGATGCGCCTGCGCTACGGCCTGGGCGACGGCCAGCCCCGCACCCTCGACGACATCGGCAAGGTCTACGGCGTCACCCGCGAGCGAATCCGCCAGATCGAGGCGAAGACCATGTCCAAGCTGCGCCACCCCTCGCGCGCACAGGCGTTGCAGGGCTACCTCGACTGACTGCTTCGTCGAGATCGCTGGAATGTTGCGGGTGATCTGAAACGGGCTCCCGCAGAGACGAGTTCGGGGCGGGCCGCAGGTAGGCGGCCCGCCCCGTTGTCGATGGTGCGCGAGGCGGGACTTGAACCCGCACGTCCTAGGACACCAGAACCTAAATCTGGCGCGTATGCCAATTTCGCCACTCGCGCTAACGGTACGACCGTCCAAACTTTACCGGGTCCGGGAGGGATCGCGAAGTACTGGGCACGTGTTTCGTACTGGTCGGTAACCTCACCTGCAGTTATAACGATTTGATAAACGGCAAGGTGAGGGAGCCTCACATTTCCTACACCGACGTAACCGGGCTCACCAGGGGCTTCAAACATGAGGGAGAGTCATGTTTCGGATTATTCTGGTACGTCCGTACATAAATACTCGGCGGTAAACGCCTGGTGAGCGGCCAAACATGAGGAGATCCTCATGATTTTGTGCGATCCTCGGCGTCTACCAGGGCCTGCGGGCCGGAGGGATACCTGCGCACCGTGAGCGCGGTCCAGTCCTGTGGAGACGGGCCGCCAGGAGAAGGAAGTCGAACGTCTTGACGATCAACGAGAGCACCGGGACCGGATCGAAGTCCAGGGCGGCGGGGAAGTCACGGGAGAGCGGGATCAGGTCGTCACTGCTGGACCGGTTGCTGGGGGGCGCGCCGTACGCGCTCGCCTTCGGCGGCCAGGGCGCGCAGTGGCTCACCGAGCTCGAGGAGATCGGGCGCGACTCCGCGCTCGAGCCCGAGCTGACCGTGCTGGTCAACGAGGCCGCCGTGGCGCTGGAACCGATTGCGGCGCAGCTGCTCGTGGTCCGGCCGGTCGGCTTCGACCCCGTCGCGTGGATGCTGGAAGAAGAGATTGCCGACCCGGAGCAGGGGGAGGTCTCGGGAGCGCCGTCAGCGCAGGTGTTGCGCTCCGCCGCCGTCTCCATGCCGGGTGTGTTCCTGACCCAGATCGCCGCGCTGCGCGCGCTGCGCCTGCAGGGCCTCGACATCGTCGCGCAGGCGCCCGCCGCAGTCATCGGCCACTCGCAGGGCCGCCTGGCCGCCACCGCCGCCGAGGCCCACGGACAGCGTGACGCCGAACTGCTGGCCATCGCCCAGTTGATCGGCGCCGCAGCCGGACTCGTCGCCCGCCGCCGCGGCCTGCTGCCGATCGGCGAGAAGTCCCCGATGGTCGCCGTCTCCAATGTCGACCCCGACGCCCTGAAAGCCGTTGTCGCCGAGGTGATGGCCGGTGTCGCGCCGGAGAAGGCCGCCGTGCTGTCCATCCGCAACGGCCGCCGCCGCGCGGTGCTCAGCGGCCCGGTCGCCCAGCTGGACCGGGTCCGTCAGCGCGCCGCCGAGATCAATGCCGAGCAGGCCGCCGAACGCGACGCCAAGAAGCGTGGCGGCGCGGTCTTCGCCCCCGTCTTCGAAGACATATCGGTCGAGGTGGCCTTCCACCACCCGGCGCTGTCGGAGACCGTCGACCTGGTCAAGGGCTGGGCCCAGCAGTGCGGCCTGGACGCCGAACTGGCCGCCTCCCTCACCCAGGAAGTGCTCGTCGACCCGATCGACTGGGTCGGCATCGTCGACGACACCGTCGCCAAGGGCGCGCAGTGGATCCTGGACCTCGGTCCCGGCGACCTGCTGACCCGCCTCACCGCCGGTTCGCTCAAGGGCACCGGCGTCGGCGTGCTCGCCGCCTCCACCCGCCCGGGCCAGCGCAGCCTGTTCACCCCCGGCGCGGCCCCCGAGGTCTCCGCGGCCTGGACCGAATTCGCGCCCAAGCCGATCCGCCTGCCCAACGGCCGCGTCGTGGTGGAGACCTCCTTCACCCGCCTCACCGGCCGTTCGCCGATCCTGCTGGCGGGCATGACCCCCACCACGGTCGACGCGAAAATCGTTGCGGCCGCGGCCAATGCCGGCCACTGGGCCGAGCTGGCGGGTGGCGGTCAGGTTACCGAGCAGATCTTCGCCGACCGCGTCGAGGAGCTCAAGACGCTGCTGCAGCCCGGTCGCGCGGTGCAGTTCAACTCGCTGTTCCTGGACCCGTACCTGTGGAAGCTGCAGCTGGGCGGCAAGCGCATCGTGCAGAAGGCCCGCACCGCGGGCGCGCCCCTGGACGGCGTCATCGTCACCGCCGGCATCCCGGAACTCGAAGAGGCCGTGGGCCTGATCGAGGAACTGTCCGAGGTCGGCATCACCCACGTGGCGTTCAAGCCCGGCACCGTCGCGCAGATCCGCGCCGTGCTGCGCATCGCCGACGCGGTCCCCGGCTACCCGGTCATCATGCACATCGAGGGCGGCAAGGCCGGCGGTCACCACTCCTGGGAAGACCTCGACGACCTGCTGCTCGAGACCTACGCCGAGCTGCGTGGCCGCGACAATGTGATCGTCTGCGTCGGCGGCGGCATCGGCACCCCCGAGCGCGCCACCGAATACCTCACCGGCGCATGGGCGCAGCAGCACGGCTACCCGGCCATGCCGCTCGACGGTGTGTTGGTCGGCACCGCCGCCATGGCGACCCTCGAGGCCACCACCGCACCCGAGGTCAAGCAGCTGCTCGTCGACACCCCCGGCACCCCCGACTGGGTCGGCGCGGGCATGGCACTCGCTGGCATGGCTTCCGGCCGTAGCCAATTGGGCGCGGACATCCACGAGATCGACAACGCCGCCTCCCGCACCGGCCGTCTGCTCGACGAGGTCGCCGGTGACGCCGACGCCGTCGCCGCGCGCCGCGCCGAGATCATCGAGGCGCTCGACGGCACCGCCAAGCCGTACTTCGGCGACGTCGCCACCATGACCTACCTGGAGTGGCTGGAGCGCTACGTCGAGCTCGCGGTCGGCCTGGACCGCCGCAAGGACTTCGACTGCGGCGGCGACTTCGCCGACGCCATCGCCGACGCCACCCGCTCGGTGTGGCTGGACGTCACCTGGCGCGACCGGTTCGCGGAGATGGTGCGCCGCACCGAATCCCGTCTCAACCCGGCCGACCGCGGCGAGATCGCCACCCTGTTCGGCGACGACTCCGCCTTCGAGACCCCGGTGCAGGCCATCTGCACCCTGAAGGCCGAATACCCGGCTGCCGCCGACACCGTGCTGCACCCGGCCGACGTGCCGTTCTTCGTGTCGCTGTGCAAGATCCCCGGCAAGCCGGTCAACTTCGTCCCGGTCGTCGACCAGGACGTGCGCCGCTGGTGGCGTTCGGATTCGCTGTGGCAGGCCCACGATCCGCGCTACACCGCCGACCAGGTCTGCGTCATCCCCGGCACCGTCGCCGTCGCGGGCATCACCCGCGTGGACGAGCCGGTCGGTGAACTCCTCGACCGCTTCGAGCAGGACACCGCGTTCGCCCTGGTGCGCGCGGGCGTCGTCCCGGCCGCCGTGGACGGCCGCCGCCGCACCGAGGTCGCGGGCGGGCTGCTCGACATCGTGCTGGCCGCACCGGATGTGCAGTGGGCCGGCCGCACCACCGTCAACCCGGTCCACCGCCTCGGCGACGTGGACGAGTGGATTATGAACGGCAAGGGCGCCAAGCACCCGCGCACCGGCGCCACCCTGTCCGCCACCGAGGGTCCCGACAACGATTCCGCCTATGTGGAATTGGCCGTCCCGCTGCTCGGCCAGGACGCCGTCCGCATCCGCATGACCATCCCGGTCTCGGTGTACAACGGTGGCGCGCCGGTCATCACCGAGGACGACGCCGACGCCGCCATGTCGGCGCTGCTCGCGGTCGCCGCGGGCCAGTCGCTGCCCGAGGTCAAGACCGTCGACGGCGTGCAGGTCGCGCACGTCAACCTGGCCTGGAGCCCGGACCTGATCGCCGACCACGCCGGTGTCACCGGCTCGGGTCTGCCCGACCACCTGTCCACCCTCGGCCGCACCGCCCCCGACGTGCTCGTGGGTGCTTGCTGGCCCGCCGTTTTCGCGGTCCTGGGCGCGACCCGCACCGCGGACGCGCAGAGCGTCATCGAGGGCATGCTGGACCTGGTGCACCTCGATCACCAGATCGAGCTGCTGGGTGAGCTGCCCGCCGCGCACGCCGTGCTGGCCGTGCGCGCCGAATCCGCCGAGGTGCTCGACACCGACCTGGGCCGCGTCGTCGAGGTCAAGGTCACCGTCGGCGTCATGCGCGACCACGGCCTGGAGACCCCGGCCGTCGCGAAACTGGTGGAGCGCTTCGCCATTCGCGGCCGCACCGGCCAGGCCGAACTGTCCGACCCGCCGCGCGCCGCCGGCTCGCTGTCGGACGACGCCACCGACACCCCGCGTCGCCGCCGCCGCGATGTGGCCCTGGTAGCTCCGCGCGCCATGGGCGCCTTCGCGCAGGTGTCGGGTGACTTCAACCCGATCCACACCTCCGAGAACGCCGCCAAGCTGGCCGGTCTGGGCAGCCCGATCGTGCACGGCATGTGGCTCTCGGCCGCCGCCCAGCACGCGGTCTCGGCCATCGACCTGGGCGACAAGGTGCCGCCGCGCACCATCACCGCCTGGACCACCCGCTTCCTGGGCATGGTCCGGCTCGGCGCACAGATCGACGTGCGCGTGGAACGCGTTGCGGTGGACCACGGTTCGGAGATCGTCGAGGTCTCCTGCCGCATCGACGGCAACCTGGTGATGACCGCCACCGGCCGCATCGCGCCGCCGAAGACGGTCTACGCCTTCCCGGGACAGGGCATTCAGGCCAAGGGGATGGGCCTGGACGCACGCACCCGGTCCAAGGCCGCCAAGGAGATCTGGGACCGCGCCGACAAGCACACCCGCGAGGCCCTGGGCTTCTCGATTCTGGCTGTGGTGCGCGACAACCCGACCTACCTCAAGGCGCGCGGCGTCGAATACCGTCACCCGCAGGGTGTGCTGCACCTGACCCAGTTCACCCAGGTGGCCATGGCCACCCTCGGCGTGGCCCAGGTCGCGGAGCTGCGCGAGGCGGGCGCCTTCATCGAGGGCGCGATGCTGGCCGGCCACTCCGTCGGTGAGTACAACGCACTCGCCGCCGCGGCGGGCGTGCTGCCGCTGAACGCGGTGCTGGAGGTCGTGTTCCAGCGCGGTTCGGCCATGCACGAGCTGGTGCCCCGGGATGCCCAGGGCCGCAGCGACTACCGCATGGCCGCCATCCGTCCCTCGCAGATCGGCATCGCCGACGACGAGGTCATCGGCTGGGTCAAGGGCCTCGGCGAGCAGGCCGGAGAGTTCCTCGAGGTCGTGAACCTGAACCTGCGGGGCGCGCAGTACGCCATCGCGGGCACGGTGAAGGGCATGGAGGCGCTCGAGGACGAGATCGAGCGGCTCCGGGCCGAGACCGGTGGCAAGCGCGCGTTCGTGCTCATCCCGGGCATCGACGTGCCGTTCCACTCCACCGTGCTGCGCGCCGGCGTGCCGGAGTTCCGCACCAAGCTGCTGGATCTGCTGCCCGCGGACCTGCAGCCGGAACTGCTGATCGGCCGCTACATTCCGAACCTGGTGCCCAAGCCGTTCAACCTGGAGCGCGAATTCGTCCAGGAGATCGCGGATCTGGTGCCGTCCGAGCCGCTGGCCGAGGTGCTGGCCAACTGGGACGAGTGGACCGCCAACCCGGTCGAGCTGTGCCGCGTGGTCCTGGTCGAGCTGCTGGCCTGGCAGTTCGCCAGCCCGGTGCGCTGGATCGAGACCCAGGACCTGCTGTTCACCGATGTCGAGCACGGTGGCGTGGGTGTGGAGCGGTTCGTCGAGATCGGTTTGGCCGCAACGCCGACCGTCGCGAACCTGGCCTCCAACACGCTGAAGCTGCCGCAGTTCGGCAACGCCGTGGTCGAGGTCGTCAACATCGAGCGCGAGCGCGGCGTCGTCTACTCGACCGACACCGACCCCGCGCCGGTGGAGGAGCCGGAGGAGACCCCGGCCGAGACCGCTTCCGCCGCACCGGCGCCCGCCGCTGCCGCCGCCCCGGCCCCCGTGGCCGTGCCGACCGGCGGCCCGACCCCGGACGACATCGCGTTCTCCGCGGCCGACGCCACCCGCGTGCTGATCGCGCTGTGGACCAAGCTGCGCATGGACCAGATCGGCCCGGTCGACACCATCGAGGGCCTGTGCGACGGCGTGTCCTCGCGCCGCAACCAGCTGCTCGTCGACCTCGGCGCGGAGCTCTCGCTCGGCGCCATCGACGGCGCCGCCGACGCCGACATGGGCGCGCTGTCCAACACCGTCGACCGGCTGGCCCGCACCTACAAGCCGTTCGGTTCGGTGCTTTCCGATTCCATCGGCGACCACCTGCGCAAGGTGTTCGGCCCCTCCGGCAAGCGTCCGGCGGCCATCGCCGATCGCGTCAAGAAGACCTGGGGTCTGGGCGACGGCTGGGCCAGCCACGTCACCGCCGAGGTTTCCCTCGGCACCCGTGAAGGCCAGTCGGTGCGCGGTGGCGACCTGGGTGGCCTGGTCTCGGGCGGGCTGTCCGACGCCGCGTCCGTGGACGCCGCCATCGACGCCGCCGTGCAGTCCGTGGCCGCGCGCCGCGGAGTCGCGGTCTCCATGCCGTCCGCGGGTGGTGGCGCCGGCGGCGCCACCGTCGACGCGGCCGCGCTGGGCGAGTTCACCGAGCAGATCACCGGCCGCGACGGCGTGCTGGCGCAGGCCGCCCGGGTGATCCTGGAGTCCCTCGGCCACGCCGAGCAGGCGTCCGCGCCGGAGGTCACCACCGACACCCTGGTGGATCTGGTCTCGGCCGAATTGGGTTCGGACTGGCCGCGTCTGGTCGCGCCCGCCTTCGATGCCAAGAAGGCCGTGCTCATCGACGACCGGTGGGCCTCGGCCCGTGAGGATCTGGCCCGCCTGTGGTTCGGCAACGACGGCTCGCTGCCGGCCGAGCCCGCGGTGGACGGCTACTACGGCGCCGGTGAAGCCGTTGCGGCGCAGGCCTCCTGGTGGCGCAACCGCGCCATGAAGGAAGCCCGCTCGGTGCTGGCGGGCGTCTACGGCGCCATCGCCGAGGCCGCGATCGGCTCCGACGAGCCGGGCGTCTGGTCCTCCGACATCGCCGTGATCACCGGCGCCAGCAAGGGTTCCATCGCGGCGGCGGCCACCGGCCGGCTGCTCGCGGGTGGCGCGACCGTCGTGGTCACCACCTCCAAGCTGGACGACGACCGCCTGAGCTTCTACAAGCAGCTCTACCGCGACAACGCCCGCAAGGGCGCCGCGCTGTGGGTGGTGCCGGCGAACATGGCCTCCTACACCGACATCGACGCGCTGATCGACTGGGTCGGCAACGAGCAGGTCGACAATGCCGGTGGCGCGAAGATCCTCGTCAAGGAGGCGATGACCCCCACCCTGCTGCTGCCCTTCGCCGCGCCCCGGGTGGCCGGTGACCTCTCCGACGCCGGCGCCCGCGCCGAAATGGAGATGCGGGTGCTGCTGTGGTCGGTCGAGCGGCTGATCGGCGGCCTGTCCGCGATCGGCGCCGACCACGACGTGGACGCGAAACTGCATGTGGTGCTGCCGGGTTCGCCCAACCGCGGCATGTTCGGCGGGGACGGCGCATACGGCGAGTCCAAGGCCGCCCTGGACGCCATCGTCGCCAAGTGGCGCGCGGAGACGTCCTGGTCGGAGCGGGTCACCCTGGTGCACGCGCTGATCGGCTGGGTGCGCGGCACCGGCCTGATGGGTGGCAACGACCCGCTGGTCGAGGCCGTCGAGAAGGCCGGCGTGCACACCTGGTCCACGCTGCAGATGGCCGACGAGCTGCTCAAGTGGTGCACCTCGCGGGCTCGTGTGGTGACCGCGGCCGGACCGCAGCAGATCGACCTCACCGGTGGTCTGGCCGGGGCCAAGCTGGATCTGCCCGCCCTCGCCAAGGAGGCGCGCGAGCAAGCCGAGGCCGCGGCCGCGGAGTCGGAAGACGCTGACGGTGTGACCATTTCGGCCCTGCCCGCCCCGCCGACCCTGAGCTCCAAGCTGCCCACCCCCGAATGGGGTTCGGTCACCGCCGATCTCGACGACATGGTCGTCATCGTCGGCGCCGGCGAGCTCGGCCCCTACGGTTCCGCGCGCACCCGCTTCGAGATGGAGGTCTCCGACCAGCTCTCCGCCGCGGGCGTGCTGGAGCTGGCGTGGACCACCGGTCTGGTGACATGGGAGAACGACCCCAAGCCGGGCTGGTACGACACCGAATCCGGTGACTACGTCGAGGAATCCGAGCTCGCCGACCGCTACCACGACACCGTGGTGGAGCGCTGCGGCGTGCGCCGCTACGGCGACGACGGCGCCATGATCGAGAACGCGGCTCCGCTGCTCACCTCGGTGTTCCTGGACAAGGACCTGTCCTTCGTGGTCAACAGCGAGGCCGAGGCGCGCGCCTTCTTCGCCGCCAACCCGGAGCAGACGGTGGTCACCCCGGTCTCCGGTACCGGCGACTGGCAGGTGACCCGCAAGGCGGGCACCGAGATTCGCGTGCCCCGCAAGGCCAAGCTGACCCGCACCGTCGGCGGCCAGATCCCCACCGGCTGGGACCCCACCAAGTGGGGCATCTCCGCCGACATGGTGAGCTCGGTCGACCGGGTGGCGCTGTGGAACATCGTCTGCACCGTGGACGCGTTCCTGAGCTCCGGCTTCAGCCCCGCCGAACTGATGAGCTGGGTGCACCCGGCCATGGTGGCCAACACCCAGGGCACCGGTATGGGCGGCATGTCGTCGATGCGCTCGCTCTACATCGACAACCTGCTCGGTGAGCCGCACGCCAACGACATCCTGCAGGAGGCGCTGCCCAACGTCGCGCTGGCGCACGTGGTGCAGAGCTACGTCGGCTCCTACGGCGGCATGATCCACCCGGTCGCGGCCTGCGCGACCGCGGCGGTCTCCGTCGAGGAGGGCGTGGACAAGATCAAGCTGGGCAAGGCCGACCTGGTGGTGGCCGGCGGCTACGACGACCTCGGCATCGAGGGCATCGTGGGCTTCGGCAACATGTCCGCCACCGCGGACTCGGCGGCCATGTCCGCCAAGGGCATCAGCGACCGCTACTTCTCCCGCGCCAACGACCGCCGCCGCGGCGGCTTCGTCGAATCGCAGGGTGGCGGAACGGTGTTGCTGGCCCGCGGCTCGGTGGCCCTGGAAATGGGCCTGCCGGTGCTCGGTGTGGTCGCGTTCGCGCAGTCCTTCGCCGACGGCGTGCACACCTCGATCCCGGCTCCGGGCCTGGGCGCCCTGGGCGCGGGTCGCGGCGGGCCGGAGTCCAAGCTGGCCAAGGAACTCGCCAAGCTCGGTGTCAGCCCGGACGAGATCGCGGTCGTCTCCAAGCACGACACCTCCACCGCCGCCAACGATCCCAACGAGTCCGAGCTGCACGAGCGGCTGGCCGCGGCGATCGGTCGTTCGGAAGGCGCTCCGCTGTTCGTGGTTTCGCAGAAGACCCTCACCGGTCACGCGAAGGGCGGCGCGGCGGCGTTCCAGATGATAGGCCTGTGCCAGGTGCTCGAGCAGGGCGTCATCCCGCCCAACCGCAGCCTCGACTGCGTGGACGAGAAGATGGCCCAGTACCCGCACCTGGTGTGGCTGCGCGAGGCGCTGACCGTGGGAGATCGCTTCCCGCTCAAGGCCGGTCTGGTCACCTCGCTCGGCTTCGGGCACGTGTCCGGCCTGGTCGCCATCGTGCACCCGCAGGCCTTCGTGGAGGCCATCGCGGACGCCGAGGCGCGAGAGTCGTACCAGCGCAAGGCGCAGGAGCGGCAGCTGGCCGGCCGGCAGCGGTTCGCCGAGGCCATGTGCGGCGGCGCTCCGATGTACGAGCGGCCCGCCGACCGTCGCCTCGGCGGCGACGGCACCCCCGCCAAGCAGTCGCGTCAGCTCGAGGCCGACATGCTGCTGTCGCAGCAGGCGCGCCTGGGCTCGGACGCCGTCTATGTGGCGGTACCGAAGGGACCGGCCTGCCGGTAGGTAGCTCACGGCAGGTCTGACACGGCGGGTTCGTGTCCTGTGCTCCGCGCGAGCGCAGGACACGGGCCCGCCGTTCCATGTCGGTGATCCGGCAGAAGCCCGCGGATCCTACGGTGCCGTAGGTCCGCTGGTATGTTCGCAGCCAATTCAATTGCATCAACGAGGAATCTAGGAGTCCCGCACTGTGACGATCCTGGGTATCGGTCTGGACTTGGTCACCATCTCCGAGTTCGCCGAGCAAATGGAACGCACCGGAACCACCATGCTCCGGGAGAGTTTCACCGCTGGGGAACGGCGCTATTGCCAAAGCAAAGGCACCGATCCGGCCCGCAGCTTCGCCACCCGCTGGGCCGCCAAGGAGGCGGTCATCAAGGCGTGGGCGTCGTCCCGCTTCGCCCGCAGCCCGCAGATCGGCGACAACCCGTATCCGCTGATCGAGGTCGTCAACGACGCCTGGGGCCGACCCAGCATCAAATTGCACGGTCTGGCAGCGGAATTCCTGCCGCGGGTGCGAGTTCACCTGTCGCTCACCCACGACGGCGACACCGCCGCCGCCATGGTGGTGCTCGAGGACCCGGGCGAACTCGCCGACCTGATCCGCGACTGACGCCCGCGGCGTCCTCGATCGTCTCCCGGCCACCTTCCAGCAACCGGCGCTGCCGAGGATTCATCGCCTCGGCAACGCGTGGGGAGATGCCGAAGAAGTCCGCGTCGAAATTATCGACTTTGTCGAATAACCACCCGATCGGGTTTCTTCGTGGTCGGAAATGGCATCGAGGAGATTTCGATAATCGTGACCGCGCGTTCGCTCATCCGGGTGAATTCGATGACGGCAGCACCGCGTCAATCGACCGCCAGCACGACCTTGCCGCCGGGCAGCTCCCGCTGCCGCATCTGCTGTACGACCTTGCCCAGCTCACCCCAGCCCGACACCTGACCCGGCGTCGAGACCAGCCGTCCGGCCGCGGCGAGCGAGACCAGGATGGCCAGGTCGGCGTCGTCGGGATCGGTGGCGGCGTAGGAGATGTAATTCTGCAGGCGGGCGCCCTCGTGGCCGATGAAGTTGTAGACGTCGATCGGGGTCTTCTCACCCGAACTGCTGCCCAGCACGACCACGGTGCCGCCCGGGGCCAGCCGGGCCAGCGCGCCGGTCAGGGCGCTGCCGCCGACCGATTCCAGGGCCAGGTCGAACGGGCCGGTCGCGCTGTCCACGTCCGAAACCACCGCGGTCGCGCCCAGCGCGGTCAGTTCCGCGGCCACCCGCGCGGCCTGGGTGGTGACCGCGGTGACGGTCGCGCCCGACAGTGCGGCGAGCTGCACCTGGAATCGGCCCACGCCCCCGTTCGCGCCGGTGATCAGCACCTTCCGGCCCAGCAGGGCGCCCCCGATGCGCAGGGTGCGCAGCGCGGTGAGCCCGGCCATGGGCAGCGCCGCGGCCTGTTCCATCGACAGGTCGTCGGGCAGTTCGGCGAGCCGGGAGGTCGACAGGGCCGCCCGCTCGGCCCAGCCGCCCTGCTCGACCATGCCCACCACCCGGGTGCCGGGTCGCGGACCGGAACCGTCGGCCGCGCTCTCGAGCACCACGCCGGCCACGTCCTGGCCGGGCCGCCAGCCCTGCGGGCGGATGCCGAGCAGGGCCAGTTCGCCCCGGTTCAGCGAGAACGCGCGGACGGCGACGAGGGCCTCGTGCGGGCCCGGCGCAGGTTCGGCGGCCTCCTCGAAGTCGATCGGCGAATCGCCTTCCGGATTGTTGATTACCGCGCGCATTCGAATCCCTCTCCTCGCGGTTTCATTGTTCTCTTCGAATGCTGGCATTGATTCGGAGTGGCGAGAAGGAGCGGGTTTTGATCGGGTGATCACGAGAATTGATCGGTTATTCCGTCAACTCCCGGTGGTATCGTCTGGACCGGATCCAGTTGCGACGACATGGGGGGTGCGCATGGAACTGAGGCATCTGGTCAGCTTCGTCGCGGTTGCGGAGGAATTGCACTTCGGCCGGGCGGCTCGGCGGCTGCATATCGTGCAGCCGGCCGTCAGCCAGCGCATCAAGGCGCTCGAGAACGAGTTCGGGGTGCTGCTGTTCGACCGCACCGCCGCCGGGGTCGGCCTCACCGATTCCGGGCAACAACTGCTGCGGCAGGCCCGGCTGGTGCTGAGCACCGCCGATCAATTCGCCGCGCTCGCCGGTGAACTCGCGCATCGCGAGAACGCGCACGCCCAGTTCCGCATCGGCACGGCCGAAGGCATGACCACCCGCCTCGAGCACATCCTGGCGGTCCTGCACGACCAAGAACCGACCACACCCATCCAGCTGGAGAGCCTGCCCGCCTCCGAGCGCCTGGCCAAGGTTGCGTCCGGGCAGCTCGACGCCGCATTCGTGCGCATGCTGCGGCCGGTGTCGGGCCTGCGGGGCATCCCACTGTGGGACGACCGGCTGGTCGCCGCCCTGCCCGCGCAGCATCCGCTGGCCGGGGAGCCGGCCCTGTCGTTCCAGCGACTGGCATCGATGCCGTTGCGGCTGTCCAAGCGAGAGTCCAGCCGGACCTTCGTGGACACCGTGCTGCGGGCGTGCGGGTCGGCGGGCTTCACCCCGGAACTGGGCGGGGCCTTCACCACCGTGCAGAACACGCTGGCACTGCTGGGATCCGGGCAACCGACCTGGACGGTGCTCTACGAGGAGGCGGCCACCGCGTTGCCGACCCGGCGCGTGGCCTTCCGGCGGCTCACCGAGCCGGACGTGGTGGTGCGCACGTCGCTGGTCGTTCGCGAAGTGTCGCCGATCGTGGGGCGGCTGGTGGACATCTCCCGATCATCCGGTCCCGGGGCCGTATTCGGTCCCGCCGAATCGGAAACGCCTGAGCCGCCGGTGATTCGGGCCGTCGCCGGCTAGTCCGGATCGAAGGTGGTGCGCTGCCCACCGCTGCGCGATTCCTTTTCCGCGATCAGCAGATACGCCACCATCAGGCGCTTGAGTTCGGCGACGGCGTCCTCGTGGGCGAGGCCGTCCTGCACCGAGAAGTTCAGCATCGAGTACACGACGTGCACCAGCACCTGCGCCATCATGGAGCGGCGGCCGCGCGGGGTCCGGGGCATCAGCGGGCGCAGCATCTGCGAAACCGCTTCCGCGAACTCCTTTTCGTGGATCGCGCCGGTCGCGCGAGTGGACGGCGTGGACTGCATGGCCAGCCACACTTCGCGCCGCGACGGGTCGGTCATCCACAGATCCGCCAGGTGATCGACGAGCTGGGTCATGTGCCGCAGCCAGTCCATGGACGGGATCTCGCCGTGGAAGTCGGCCAGTTCCTGCGAAACCGCCACCAGATCTTGACGATTCAGCTCGCAGACGATGACGTACTTGTTGGCGAAGAACTGGTACAGCGTGCCGATCGGCACTTCCGCGCGGGCCGCGACCTCTTCACAGGTGAACGATTCGAAGCCGACCTCGACCAGTAATTCGCGGGAGGCCTGCAACAGGGCGTCGAACTTGCGCTTCGATCGTTCCTGCGTCGGGCGGCGACGGGGCATCAGCTCCTGTGGGTCGTCCTGCAGCTCCAACGCAGGGTCCGGTCGTCGTGCCGACCTGGTTCCCGTGCGTGCTTCCACGGTGAACAGCCTACGGGTTACGACACGCGCATGACACGCTGCGGTAGTTCGTGTGTCACCGAATCCGACCCATCCACGCCGCCATCGGCTCCGAAGACCCATCGCAGCTGCCTCCCAGCTGCGGATCTCCGCTGAAAGAGGTCCGGCCCCTTTCGAACCCGGCTCGCCCCCGCTTCTCCTCTCTCGACCTTGTGATCATCGCCAGTTCGTCGACGTTGGAAGGCTGATTGTGGTTGCTTCTACCCCTGTTCGTTCCGCGGTGACCATCGGCGTCGCCACCGAGCGCGGCACGGTACGCGCCGTGGCCCTCGCCGATACTGGAGACAAGCTGGCCGAGCGCGTGGTGCTGGAACGCACCTCGCCGATCGCCGGTGAATCGAAGGCCGACCTGGCGATCGCGGTGGAGGCGGCGCTGGAGGACATCGCCGACCAGATCGGCGCGGACCGGGAGATCATCGGCGCCGCCGTCGCTTACCGGGACGCCACCGAGCGCCGCGCCATCGTCACCAAGCTGGCCGCCGGCCCCTGGCACGATGCCTCGCTGGTGTCCGCCAAGGCCGCGCACCTGTCCGTGGCGCGCGCCATGACCTGGGTGGCCGAATTCGAGGACCTCGCCATCTGCGAGGTGGTGCCCGGCTGCCAGGCGTTCTCGCTCATCTCGCCCGACCGCGCCCGGGTGCTCGCCGCGGTGACGCTGAACGGCGGCGCGGCCACCGAGGACGCCATGCGTTCCGCGGTCACCGCCGCCTGGGACCAGTTCGACGCGGCCGGGGTGAAACCGGACGCCGTGGTGCTGATCGGTTCCGCCGCAACCGAACCCGCGGTGGTCGCGGCGCTGGAGTCCGGCTTCGGCGCACCCGTCATCCCGTGCCAGGTGGCGCCGATCGCCCCGGCGCTGGGCGCGGCCCTGACGGCCCTGCCGGAAGTCGAGTTCGCGGAGGAGGTGGCCGAGCGCATTCGCCGCGCCCGCGGCTCGGCGGCACTGTTCGTCGCGGCCAGCGTGCTGGCCGGTGGCCTGGTGGCGGGCGGCGTCTACGCCTCGGGCAGTGATTCCAAGAAGGTGCCGGAGCCGATCCTCACCGATTCCCGCGTCTCCGCGGACGCGCGCAACGGCGCCGAGCACCGGGGCGACGTGGCGGTGCCCGGCGTCGACTCCGGATCCGCGGGCACCGGCGCCGACGGACAGCCCGGCGCCGACGGACAGCCCGGCGACCAGGTCATGCCCACCGAAGCGGTCACTCCGAACCCCGACCAGACCGGGATCGAATTGCAGCCCAGCGATGTGGTGACCATCGATCCGGCCACCCTCAACTGGGGTCCCATCCGGTCCGGCAGAAAGTCGCGGCCGCTGATCAAGGCCAAGCCCGAACCGGAGGGCGTCTCGAGCCCGGAGTCGATCATCCCGGCTCCGACCCACGCGGCCGGTTCGCCCGGCGAATCCGGGTTGTTTCCGGGCGAGCTCGCGCCGCCGCCGTTAGGCACCGACGCGTTCTCCTCCTGGTGGGACAACCACTGGCGCATGATGCTTCAGTGGGCCGCGCAGATGATGCCGAAGGTCTAGCCCACCTCTGAACATGACGAACCCCCGGCCCGCGCGCGGGCCGGGGGTTCGATGCTGTGCCGGCTCAGACCGACAGGTCGCGACGCAACTTCGCGACGTGCCCGGTGGCCTTCACGTTGTACTGCGCGACTTCGATCTTCCCGTTCTCGTCGATCAGCATGGTCGACCTGATGACGCCAACGACCTTTTTTCCGTACATCATCTTCTCGCCGAAGGCGCCGTACGCGGACAGCGTCTCCTTCTCCGGATCCGACAGCAGCGGGAAGGTCAGCTGCTCGGTGTCGCGGAACTTGGCCAGCTTGGCCGGCTTGTCGGGGGAGATGCCGACGACGTCGATGCCCGCGCCGTCCAATTCGGCCAGATTGTCGCGGAAATCGCAGGCCTGCTTGGTGCAGCCGGGGTGCTGGCGGCCGGGTAGAAGTAGACGATCACCTTGCGGCCGCGGTAGTCGGACAGGGAGATGTTCTTGCCGTCGGCATCGGCAGGGTGAAGTCGGGGGCGGGGTCGCCGGGACTGAGTCGGTGATTCTCGGTCATGCCGCCACGCTAGTCGACGGGCTCGAGCCGGTGTTGGCGATACACTCTCGGCAGGTCGGCTCGCATGCGCCTGTGCTTCTCGAATGGAGAGCAGCGTCGCGCGAGCGGCCCCGAGACGACAGCGCCGCGGATTCCGCGCGGCTTTCAGACAGGAGTGTGACGTGGCGAGAGATACCGAGGCGATCGAGCGGGAGATCGAGGCCGCACGCAACCGGCTCGCGAGCACCCTCGACGAGCTGGCGGTACGCGCCGACCCCCAGCGGCTGGCGGACAACGCGAAGCAGTCTCTGGTGGCCAAGGTGAACGAGCCCAAGATCAAGTACAGCCTGATCGGCGTGGGCGCCCTGATCGCGACCCTGGTCGTGGTGAAGATCTTCCGCCGCTGAGCTGCAAACAGCGATGAAAGCCGCGTGGCCCGGTCCTAATGGACCGGGCCACGCGGCTTTTGGAGTCTCAGACGGTGGGGCAGGCCATGCCGGTGCCGTCGGGGTCCAGGTGCGGGCTGTATCCGGGCTGGCCGCGGAACAGCGGGGCGGCGCCGGCGGCGCGGGCCTGGTCGCAGTTCTGGTACACGGGGCCGCCGGCCGAACCGGTCTGGGTCAGACCCGCGGAGCCGGTGGCGGCCGAGCCGGTGTCGATGGCGGAGGAACCGGTCCCCGAGGACCCGGTGATCACATCGGCTTGGGCAATGGCGGTCTGGGCTGCGATGGTCGTCAGACCCGCGACGCTGGCGGTGACGAGTAGCCGGCGAACGTTCATGTATTCCTCAATGTCGGCGCGGTTAGGGTTAGCTGGCCCGAGTGTTCTGGCGCAACGTTGCATTGTCAACCGGATGAGCTATGCACAGAGGTGAATTAGGGGATTTACCCCGAATGCCGGAACCCCTTCTGCCACTATGTGTCTCATTCGTCCTGACTGAAATGCGCTCGGGCATTGACGATTTCCGCCAGAACTACGCAAATCGAACGGTCAGTACTGTACCGAAGGTTGCATGGCGGGGGTGGCACGGATTCACCGTGAAGTTCCTGAGGATTGTCATGGTGTCCATGTCAACTATTTATCGATACCATGGATGTCATGACGCGCTGGCTGACCGATGAGGAACAGACGACCTGGCAGTCCTTCATCCGCATGCGGCAACGCCTCGACTCGGCGATCGCCGCCGGACTGACCCGCGACGGGCTCTCCTTCTCCGACTACGAGGTGCTGGTCGCGCTGTCCGCGGCGGGCGGTCAGCTGCGCGCCAAGGAGCTCGGCGCGGAGATCTGCTGGGACAAGAGCCGGCTCTCCAAGCACCTGTCCCGGATGGCGACCCGCGGCCTGGTCGACCGCTGCCAGGCCGCCGACGACGCGCGCGGCCGTGAGATCCGCCTCACCGACGCCGGCCGCGCCGCCCTCGCGGCCGCCGCGCCCAACCATGTGGAGCTGGTGCGGCGGCTGTTCATCGACGAGATGACCGCGGAGGAGGCCAAGGCGGTGCGCTCGCTGGCCGACCGGGTGGTCGCCGAAGTCGAGCGCACCGGCCTCGAGGAGACCGGCTAGTCTGCGGGCCGCTCGAATTGTGCGCGCTTCCAATCGCCGAACGGTTCGTCGCGTTCGCGCACCGCTTCGCGGAATCCGGTGGTGGCCGAGCGCAATTGGAAGGCGTAGCCCTCGCGGGTGTGCCGGGAGATCCCGTCGAACACGGTGCTGATCATGCCGGAATTCGCCACGCCCTGATTCAGTAGCGCGCTGTTGAGCGCCAGCTTGGCCATCACCAGCTGGTTGATCGGCACCAGCGAAATGCGTTCCAGCAGTTCCTCGGTGCGGGCGTCCAGTTCGTCGGCGGGCGGGGCCTCGATGGCCAGGCCCCATTCCAGCGCCTGCTTGCCGCTGATGCTGTCGCCGGTGAACAGCAGCCGCTTGGCGCGCTGGTCGCCGACGCGGTGCGCCCACATGCCCGCCGCCGGAATGCCCCAGGTGCGGGTGGGCGGGTAGCCGAAGCGGGCGTCGTCTGCGCAGATGATCTGGTCGGCGAACAGCGCGATATCGGTGCCGCCGGCGATGGCGAAGCCGTGCACCTTGGCGACGGTCGGCTTGTTGGCGTGCAGCAGGCTGGAGAATCCGCGGTTGAACCGCGACATCATGGCATAGTCGACCATGGGATCCCAAGTGGCCCAGGGATTGTGATTGCGGGCCTGGGTGACCGGGTCGAGGACGGTGCCCGCGGTGGATTGTTCGCCCTCGGCCGGCGCGAGGCCGTTCTCGGCGAAGATCGACAGGTCGTAGCCGCCGCAGAAGCCCTTGCCGCGCCCGCTCACCACGATGACGTGCACCCGCGGATCCAGGTCGGCGCGCTCGACGGCCGCGGCCAGTTCGATCGGGGTGTCGGCGGTGATGGCATTGCCGCGCTCGGGACGGTTGAAGGTGATGCGCGCGATGCGCCCGGTCACCTCGTAGGTGAGGGTGCGGGCGGTGTACTCGTTCACCGGTTCGGGGCGGCCCGCGAACAGCGAGTCGTCACCGCCGGTCAGGTCGTCGCGCCAGGCGGCCGGGCGGGTGCCGGAGTGATTCTCATGGTCGGGGGACACTCAAGCAGTGAACCCTGGTTCATTTCTTGGTGTCAAGAGTCCACGCCCTACCGCCGCGAGTCGGTGCGTCCCGCTACTCCCACGGCTTGACCGGCGGTTTCACCCACAAGATCTTTTCGTCCAGCCGCTCCCGCACAGCCGCGGGATGGCCGGGATTGCGGGCCGCCCACGCGTCCTTCTCGTCGAGCAGCCGGGCCACCACCTGCCAGGTCTCCTCGGTGCTGGGCGGATTCGTCTCCGCTGCCCGCGCCAGCTTGCGCCGCTGCGCCACCGGCAACTCCAGCAGTTCGGCCCCGCTGATCCCGTGCGCCCACACATACGCGGCCAGTCGCCGCGCCTTCTCCTCCCGGCTGCGGCTGGCGTGATCGGAATGTGCGTAGTCGGCCATATCTTCCTCGAACTCCGCGCAACCTCGCAGGTCGCGGGCCATGTCCCGACCGACCCTACCGGACCGCCGGCCCGCACCCACCGGCCGCTCACGGCGTTGCGGCCCTGCCCCGAGCGCAGCGATGGCCGGATGTGCGTCCGCCGCTCCTGGCTGGACTGGGAGTGCCGCTGTGGGCGGGGTATGAGCGCTGCTGCGGCCCGGGTTGGTGCTGCTGTGACCGGGTCGGGGTGCTGCTGGCACCGGGGTCGCGGCTATCGCGTGGCTGGGCGGCGCGCCACTGCCGGCGGGAAGGCCGCGCTGCCATTGCTCCGTGCGAGGTCCGCGAATTCTGCCGAGTAGCAGCGCTTTTGCGGCTACCGTGGTCGCATGCCGGAGACCGCGCGCATCGATGATCTGGTCATTTCCCGGGCGACGCCGGGGGAGTGGGGCGACCGTGGTGGGGTGGGCCGCCGCCGAGGGGTGGAACCCCGGGCAGCGGGATACCACCGCGTACTTCGCGCAGGATCCCGACGGGTTCCTGCTGGGGCGGGTGAACGGGGAGCCCGCCACCGCGGTGTCGGTGGTCAACTACGGTGCGGAGTACGCGTTTCTGGGGTTCTATCTGGTGCGGCCGGATCTGCGAGGGCACGGGTTCGGGCTGGCCACGTGGGAAGCCGGGTTGAAGCATGCGGGCGGCCGGGTGGTCGGGCTCGACGGGGTGCCCGGCCAGCAGGACAACTATCGGCGCAGCGGATTCGAACTCGCCTATCGCAGCGCGCGATTCATCGGCGTGCCGCGGCTGCCGCTGCCAGATGACGCGGTCACCGCGCTCGCACCGGCCGACACCGCGGAACTGCTGCCCTACGACTCCGCGTGCTATCCGGCCGATCGCCCCGAATTCCTGCACGCCTGGCTCACCGAACCAGGGCATCGAACCTTCGCACGGATCGTCGACGGCTCCCTCACCGGCTACGCCGTCCTGCGGCCGGCCCGGGATTCGCTGCGCGTCGGACCACTGTTCGCCGACACGCCCGCCGACGCCCGCCAGCTGCTGGCGGCGCTGGCCGCCCACGCCGCCGGAATGCCGCTGGCGGTGGATGTTCCGCTCGACAACGAGCCCGCGGTGCGCCTGATGGAGGAGGCCGGTCTGACGCCGAGCTTCGAGACCGCGCGCATGTACACCGGACCGGTGCGCGAGCACCACCGTGAGCGGGTGTTCGGCGTGACCACCCTCGAACTCGGGTGATCAGACCCCCTGGCTGCCTGGGCACGGGTGATTCGGCCCTGGCGGTCGGGATCCGGCCGGCTCGGCCTGGTTTGAAATCAGCTGTGCGGTAGGAGCGTTCGTCACCAGCCCGACGGGCGCACGCGGCCCGGCGTGACGACGTGGGCGAGGGCGTTGCGCAGCTGCACCGTCGCCGGTGTCCCGAGTCTGGCCGCCCACTGCTCGGTGAATCGGGCCAGGGCGGCGTCGGCGGCGCGGGTGCAGGCCCAGCCGCGTTCGGTCAGGGTGACGAGTTTGGCGCGTGCGTCCGTCGGGTGTGGATTGCGCTGCGCGTAGCCCTTTTTGACGAGCTCGTCGACCAGTTGGCTGGCCGCTTGTTTGGTCACGCCCAGGTGTTCGGCGATCTCCCCGGCCGTCGCGCCGTGGGGCGCCATGCGCACGAAGGCGAAGCCGTGGGTGGGCCGGATGTCGGTGAACCCGGCTGCCACGCACCCGTTGTGGACGGCGTCGGTCACCTCGGCGGCGGCCGCGAGCAGTAGCAGCGGCAGGTCCTGTGCGTGTCCTGGCATGTCTGGAATCTTGGCACTTGACAGAAAAGTCAACAAGCTTGACTATATAGTCAATCTGCTTGACCAAAAGGAGAGCGCAATGCCTGTCGTCCACGCCGCCGATATCCAGCCCCACGAGATGCACGGTTCCCGTTTCACCCCTTTGATCCGCCCCGGCGCCGGCAGCAGCGAGCTGTGCGTCTGGCGGCTCGAGATCGGCCCCCGCGTTCTGGGTGTCGAGCACCGCGTCCACCGCGAGGAGGCGTTCGTGGTGCTCGCCGGTTCGATCACGATCACCATCGAGGGCGAGTCCTCGGACCTGGCCGCCGGCGATGCGGCGGTGGCTCCGGCGAAATCGGTCATCCGCCTGGCCAATCCGGCCGACCGGCCCGCCGAGGTGCTGGTCAGCGCCCCGGTCGGCTTCACCGGTGAACTGCTCGACGGCACCGTGGTGAACCCGCCCTGGGTGAACTGATCGCCACACTGTCCGGTGATCGGGACGTGCGCCTTCCCTCACGTTTCTGACACGTGTTCTAATTTGGAAGATCATCACCAGGCCGGGGAGGCATCATGACCGCGTTCTTCACCCATGAGGACGGTCGCTATACGGCGACCCGCATGGCGGTCAGCGCCTGGTCTTCCGAGCAGCTGGCGGGCACCGCGGTGTGCGGGCTGCTGGCCCACGAACTCGAAACCCACAGTCCCGGGCCGCAGTTCGTGCCCGCCCGCTTCACCGTGGACATGTTCAGCCCGATCCTGAACGAGCCGATCGAACTGCGCAGCTCGATCGTCCGCGACGGCAACCGCATTCGAGTGGCCGACGCCTCGATCGTCCAGCACGACCGGGTCCGCGCCCGCGCCACCGTCCAATTCCTGATCGCCTCCGCCGAGCCGCCCGGGGAGATCTGGCAGCCCACCCACGACCTGCCGATCCCCGACACCCGCCTCGACCGCCCCGAAGGCGCTCCGCCGCTGTTCAAGTCGGGCGAGTTGGACTGGACCCACGATTTCGCCTCCGGCGTCAACGCGCACCGCAAGGCCGCCTGGAACAACGTCCCGACCCTCATCGAGGGCACGCCCATCACCCCGTTCGAACGCGCGGCCTTCGTCGCCGACACCACCAACCTGGTCTGCAACTGGGGCACCGCGGGCGTCGGCTACATCAACACCGACGTCACCCTGAACCTCTCCCGCCTGCCCGAAGGTCCGGAGCTGGGCTTGCAGGCCCGCGATCACGTCTCCGCGAACGGCATCGCCGTCTCCACCGCAACCCTCTACGACCGCGCCGGCGCCCTGGGCCTGTCCACCATCACCGCATTGTCGAACGCCCGCCGCCAGGTCGACATGGCCGCCTTCGCCGAACGCGAGAACCTCCCGGTCTCCGCGAACTGACCTTTTCCGGCCGCATCGCCGCTGAGCCGCCTGGTCGCAGCGGCGTCTGCGCGCCCGTTGAATGCACCGTAGGTCTACACTGTAGACAGCAGGCTGAGTCGAGCGTCTATTCGAGGTGCGAATGAGCCTGCGGGCCGAGGAGCATGAAATGACGATCGAAACCCCCTACGAGCGACGAGTGATCCGGGTGCGCGACGTCGTACGCGAATGCGCGGAACTCGACGACGCAGCCGCGACCGCACTCGCGGTGCGGGTGCTGCGGGCTCTGGACACCATTCCCGAGCGAATTCGCTGACCGAAAATTCGACGCCTGCCGGGATACCGCACGGAGTCGGCGTGCACGGTGATGTCGAGAGCGGTGGAGACCTCGCGCTTCATGGGGAAGCCTTCCGATGGAGCGGCGGTAAGTGTCAACCCCGTAATACTACGTTGTAGACACCCAGCGTAGAAGCGGCCTACGCTGGGGGTATGGCTCTCACAATCGTGAGGAGGAGCCGTGAATGCGCTCGGTGTTCTGATTATCGTGCTCGTGGTTGTCCTGATCGTGGCGGCGCTGTCGATCCGGATCGTGACGCAGTATGAGCGGGGCGTGCTGTTCCGGCTCGGACGCGTGGTCGCGGTCCGCCAACCGGGGCTGAACTTCATCGTCCCGGTCATCGACCGCCTGCGCCGGGTGTCGATGCGCATCGTCACCATGCCGATCCAGTCGCAGGGCATCATCACCCGCGACAATGTCAGCGTCGATATCTCCGCTGTCGCCTACTTCCGGGTCGTCGATGCCGAGAAATCGGTCGTCGCCATCGAGAACGTGTATTCGGCGATCGATCAGATCGCCCAGACCACGCTGCGCAAGGTGGTCGGCCGGCACACGCTGGATCAGGCGCTGGCCGAGACCGACACCATCAATATCGACATTCGCCGGATCCTCGATGTCACCACCCTGGAGTGGGGTGTCGAAGTCACGCTGGTCGAGCTCAAGGACATCCAGCTGCCGTTGAGCATGCAGCGGGCGATGGCCCGCCAGGCCGAGGCCGAGCGTGAGAAGCGGGCGAAAATCATTGCGGCCGAAGGTGAATCGCTGGCCGCCGCCGCGCTCGGCGACGCCTCGGACACCATGATGGCGCACCCGCTGGCGCTGCAATTGCGCAATCTGCAGACCCTGATCGAACTGGGCGTCGACAAGAACACGACCGTGGTCTTCCCGGCCCCGCTGATGAGCGCGATCGGTGAGATCAGCGCGTTCCTGGCGCGCGAAAACGCCTCCGCGGCACTGCATGCCGCGCCTATCCCGGAAGCAGGTGTCTACTCATGATCATCTTCGAAGGTGTCCTGCGGAGGTTCGGCCACGGCCATTCGTTCGTAGGTCAGGGTCCACCCGGTCGCGCGCCTCGCTTGCAGCTGAAGCCGCGGGGGGATAGCGACGGCTACATCGATGGCACGTGGTGGCCTCGATCCTCTGACCTCGTCGAGGAATTGCCGGGTCTGCTGATCACGCTGGCGAGCAGGGTGGGTCCGGCTCGGCGCGTGGTCTACGACCGCATCAGCTGGTCGCGGACCCCCGGTCGGCTCGTGGTCGGGAATCGCGTGGTGGAGCTCGATGCCCACCGATTCGAACTCGGCAACACGCTCTACGTGTTCGGCAGCGGCGGCGGCATGATCGTGCTGCGCGTCATCACCTCGGCCACCGACCGCAATCTCGCTCGCGCGACCCTGCTGAGCTCGGGGGTCTGACATGCCTCAGTTCAGTGCGGGACGCGTGTTCGCCGGTCCGATCTCCGATCGCACCCAGCCTTTCCCGGCTCCGACCCGGACGCCGCGGCTGCTGTTGCACGAGCGCGGCGTCGGAACCGGCGACGTCGACGGCGCCTGGTGGCCCTGGACGGCCAACCTCACGGCCGAACTGCACGACCTGATCAGCGCCGTCACTCCGCGGATGGGGCCGATAGCCCGCATCGGATTCGACTGGAACGCGAAGAGTCTGGCCCAGCGCGGCATCGATGGCGCCGACGGTGTCGAGCTGCTCGGTCCCGGTCTCGGTCAGCCGCCCGCCGTCATGCGACTGATGGGAACCGACGGCGGCAGATTGACCCTTCTCGTCATCCCGTTCGACACCCCGGTCCACGAGGCCGACGAACAGATGCGGCAGGCGGCGCAGCTTCATCCGGCCAACGATCGGTAGTTTCGCTGCCGGTTGCCCGGACCGCACCTCTGCGGAGGCAGGCCGGCCGAGCCCGGACGCCCCAGGGTAGTCGCGAGTCGCGCTCCGATGTCAACGGCGTATGTCTACGATCAAAGTCATCGGAAGGTCCGATGGGAACGGAGGATCTCCCGCATGGTCGAACGCCCTGCCGGTCGCGGGCGCGGCCGAGCCGTCAACCGGCGGTCCGACCCCGGCGTCGGCGCGCGCGGTGAGGGCCCGGTGACCAGGGCCGTGGTGCTGGCCGCGGCGCTCGAGCTGATCGACCGCGAGGGCGTCGACGGCTTGTCGATGCGGCGGCTGGCCGAAGCCGTGGGTCGGGATCCAATGGTCATCTACCGGCATGTGGAGAACAAGGCCGCGGTGCTCGACGGCGTCGCCGAGCTGGTGTTCGAGCAGCTGTCGATCGATGTCACCGACGCCGATTGGATCGGTCAATTGCGTTCGGTCGCAAGGGATTTCCGGCGGCTGGCGCTTGCCCATCCACGGGTGGTGCCGCTGCTGGTGACCCGGCCACTGGCCACGCCGCTGGGGCTGCGCCCGCCCGCGGTGGTGCGCCCGCTGGAGGACGTCCTCGAATTGCTCCACCCGGGCAGGGTTTTCCGGTGAGGCCGCGTTGCATGTCTACCGCGCGCTGTTCGGGTTCCTCTACGGGCATGTGCTCAACGAGCTGCAGGAGATCGTGGAGCGTCCCGAGGAAACCGACGAGGTGCTGCGGCTCGGGTTGTATCGGCTGCCGATCGACGAGTTTCCGCTGGTGCGGAAACTCGCGCCGGTCCTGGCCGCCTACGACGGCGCCGCGGAACTCGAACGCGGCCTGGACATTCTGCTGACCGGTCTCACCGCGACGCTGCCCGATCCCGCACGGTGATCCGCGACTAGGCCGCCGCACCGCCCTCGGACTCCCAACGTTGTTGCGCGTCGATCAGGTCGGCATCGTCGACCGGGGTGATGAGACGCAGGGTCACCCGCGCGCCGATCTCGGCGCCGTGGACTTCGGCGATGCGGGCGGGCATGTGCCGGTAGCCGTCGAGCCGCACCTGCCGGCCGCCGACTTCGAAGTTTCTCGGTGCGGCATCCCATTCGTCGAGGTGGTAGATCACGCGGTGAATCGGGCCCAGTTGGCGGGTCAGCATCGCGAGCGCCTCGGGAAGTTCCGCGGTGAGGCCGCGGCTGTACGGCCACCAGAATCCGTTGACGGGTGCGGTGGCGGCGGCGTCGAGCGCGAGCCGAAGCCGGTGAGCCGAGGCTGGCCGAGTGCTCATAGGGATGGTGTCAGGTCGTGGCGTCATGATCGTCGCTTCTCTTTCCCGGCCGTGCCGCGGCCGTGGTCATGGTGGTGGTGAGGCCGCTGAGCAGGATGTCGAGGCCGCGTTCCAGCTCGGTCGCGCCGTCGTAGGCGGCCAGATCCGTGGCGAGACCGCGCAGCAGGGGGAACTCGCCGATCGGGAGATGATGCAGGCCCAGGCGCAGCACATCGTCGGTCTCCTCGGGGTGCTCGACGAGCTCCTGGAGTTCGTTGAGGATGTGGCCGTGCAGGAAGCCGAACAACGCGCGATAGATGTGGAGCGCGTCCGCGGCGCTGAAGTCGGCTCGGGTCAGCAGGTCGAGGATGTGTTCCAGCGGTCGCAGGGTGCCGAGGGGGCGCAGGGCCAGCGGGGTGGCCAGGGGCAAGGTGACCAGCAGTGCCACCGTATTCGGGTGTGCCACGGCGACTTTGCGGTAATCGCGTGCGATTTCGCGTAACTGGTGGCGCCAGTCGGTATCGGCGGGATCGACGGTGAGCTGCGCGAGCACGAGCTCGGCGACTCCCTCCAGCAGTGCGGCCTTGTTCGCGGCGTGCCGGTAGAGGACCATCGGGTCGCGTCCGAGCGCCTGCCCGAGGCGGCGCATCGAGAGCTGGTCGACGCTGTCCTGGTCGATGATCTCGAGTGCGGCGGTCAGCATCGCGGCCCGGGTCAGGGGAGCGGTCCGGGGGTGGTTCGGCGGGTGGCGCGCGGCGGGTCCGGCGCGAATTCCGTTCATGATTCCTCCCTCCGGCACGACCTGTCTACAACGTCAGTCTACGCTGTAGACATCCCTCGTAGTTGTGCCCTAATCTGGGAATATGGCGATTACCCAGGTTGCGGTCTACGCGCACCTGAGCCCCGAGGATGTCGAGGCGCTCGGGCTGGAGCTCGACGCGATTCGCCACGACATCGACCAGCGCCTGGGTTCCCGGGACGCGGCCTATATTCGCCGGACCATCGTGTTCCAGCGGGTCCTCGACCTCACCGCGCGTCTGGTCATCGCCGGTAGCCGGACGAATCTGGGGGTGGCGCTGGGATCGGCGGCGCTGGCGACGGCGAAGAGCATCGAGAACATGGAGATCGGCCACAATGTCTGCCACGGCCAGTGGGATTGGATGAACGATCCGGAAATCCATTCCAGCACTTGGGAATGGGACATGGCCGGGGTCTCCTCGCAATGGCGGTACTCGCACAACTACCGCCATCACGTGTTCACCAATGTCCTGGGCATCGACGATGACATCGGCTTCGGCGTGATGCGAGTGACGCGTGATCAGCCTTGGCGCCCACGGCTATTGGTGCAACCCCTGCAAAACCTGCTGCTGGCAGCGACTTTCGAATGGGGGATCGCCCTGCACGGCCTGTACTCCGAACGTGAGCGCGCGGCCACCGCGGCCGAGAAGTCCACGTACACCAGGGCTTTGGTCCGCAAGATCGAACGCCAGGCAGGCAAGGACTACGTGCTCTTCCCGGCGTTGAGCGGCCGCCGCTGGCGCCGGACTCTCGCCGCGAACGCCGCCGCCAATACGCTCCGCAACCTGTGGGCCTATCTGGTGATCTTCTGCGGCCACTTCCCCGACGGCGCGGAGAAGTTCACTGCCGCCGCGATCGAGCACGAAACCCGGCCGGAATGGTATCTGCGGCAGATGCTGGGCACCGCGAACTTCGACGCGGGCCCCGTGCTGGCCTTTCTCAGCGGGCACCTGTCACACCAGATCGAACACCACCTGTTCCCCGACCTGCCCAGTAACCGCTACCCCGAGATCGCCGAGCGGGTCCGCGCACTCTGCGACAAATACGACCTGCCCTACACCACCGGCCCGCTGCTCCGGCAGTACCTGCTCACGCTGCGCACGATCAACAAGCTGGCCTTGCCGGACGGCGTTCTGACCGCGACGTCCGACGACGCTCCCGAGACGGCGTCGGAAATCAGATTCGGCCCGCTCCCGCCGCGTGGTGTCACATACTCCCCGGTCGGAGTTGCGGCCGCGGGCCGCCGCGGGTTGCGCACCGCACTCGCGGAACGGTCCCGCCGTCGCGCGGGGTGACGACGGGACCGTTCCGCGCACGTGAGATCGCTGCTTCGTGAAGTACGCCCGAGCGTCGCCGGTGTGGGATCGGACAAATTATGTGGCGCTCGGTCGTCTGCACTGTTAGCTTGTTTCCTGCGACGCGGGGATGTTCCTGGATCTATAGCTGGGGGCCGAGTTGAGTTCCTCCGCGTCGTCCAAAATTTTTGCTCCGGGCCGTCGTCGGCTGCGTGCTCGTAACGGGTTTGGTCACGGTGGCCGGATTCCTGACCGCTTTCGCCTTGTCGACCATGTGACAGGGGCTCAGGGCCGAGTCGGCTCCGACAGTAGTTCCCGGGTGAGCAGCGTGGCTCCGGCGACAGCGCCCGGCATCAGGAATACCGCCACGAATGGAATCAGGAACGTCGCGGCCAGTGGCGCGCCGAATCCCCAGGCGATGGCTTTGCGGGAGCGCAGTATGCCCATCTGCTGGTTCAGATGGACCCCACGTCGCTGCAACGCCACCGAGGTCAGCTCCTGGGTGAGGAAGAACCCGGTGACGAACACCGCGAGCACCGGAATCACTGTCTGCCCGACGACGGGCACGAAACCCAGCACGAACAGCAGCACCGCCCACAGCATGGCCCGCACCAGGATTCGGACACTGTCGCGCAGCGATATCCACAGCTCCCGCCACCAGGCCAGCCCCGACTCGGGCGCGGTTCCATCCGGCGACACCGATCGATCCACCCGTTCGGAGATCACGTCGTAGAACGGCGACCCGAGCAGCAGCGTCACGGCGGTGAAGGTGAGCACAGCCACCAGTACGGCGAGTGCCACCAGCGCGATGATCAGCGCCCCGCGAAACAACCCCGCCCACGGACTGGGCCAGTGATCCGCGAACGGCGTCAACGTATCCGAGAGATCCCCGCCCCACGTGATCACCGCGATCAGGGCGGCCACGTACAGCGCCAGCGTGATCAGCGCCGGCACGATCCCCAGCCCGAACTCCCGCCGATGCCGGGCCACCCATCGTTGCCCCTGCAGAAAGTGGGTGAACCCCACTCCGAAATCACGCATGCTGGAACGATACTGGCGAGACGTCGGAACCCGGCCGGGGGAGAGGACGCGGGCGGCGCGCGGGGGCGCTTGTTGACGGTCGGCCGCGAGTCGATCTAGGTTCGGCAGATGCCGGTCGAACAGGACAGCAGCGGATATCGCTGGAGCGACGTGCCCGCGAACCGGCTTCGGGACGCGCTGGCCGAGTCGCTGGCCGCGTTCCCCCGTCGATCCGCCGAGCTCGGCGACCGCAAGCCCGCCGCCGTGTTGATCGCGATCGTCGATCACGATGGGAAGCAGGGTATTTGGCTCACCGAGCGGTCGCCGGGGCTGCGGGCCCACGCCGGCCAGCTCGCCTTGCCCGGCGGCAAACTGGATCCGGGTGAGGACGCGAAAGCGGCGGCCTTGCGTGAGTTGCACGAGGAACTGGGCATCGAGCTGCCTCGATCGGCGGTCCTCGGCCTGCTCGACGACTACCCGACCCGCTCCGGCTACGTGATTACCCCCGTGGTCGCCTGGGTCGGCGACCCGCCGCCCCTCACCCCGAACCCCGCCGAAGTGGCGTTGGTGCACTGGATTCCACTGTCGGAGCTCGACGTCCCCCCGCGCTTCGCCCCCGCCCCCGGTTCCGACCGCCCCACCATTCAGCTGCCTATGCTGGGCGGCCACCTGCACGCCCCGACCGCCGCGATCCTCCACCAGTTCCGCGAGGTGGCCCTGCACCGCCGCCCCACCCGCGTCGACCACATGGATCAGCCCCGCTTCGCCTGGGAGTGAACCGCGGCGGGGCCGGTCGTCAGCGTTTCGTCACCTCGTAACCGGGGTCGGGCGGTTCTAAGGTCGAATGACCCGGAGCTGCTGCGGTCCTGTCGAGGAGAGGTGGCTGGCGTCATGTCCGATTACTCCGACCTGCGGGCACTGTTCATCAATTGCACGTTGAAGCGCTGACGGTCGTCAACTGCGCAGGGATTCGAATATCGAGGTCCACCACGGTCTTTTGTGCTCGGGTCTCGGGGGTGCCGCCGCGTTTTCGCCCGACTCGATTGCGTGCGTGGTCATCGGGGTCGGCCCGGAAATGGTGAGCGGTGCGCGGCGGACGAACGCCGGGCGGATCGCCGGGTCGGGTGGGTCGAAGTAGCGGTGGAAGGTGGGGGTGAGGCTCGCCGACAGTGGCGGGTTGATCCAGGTCCAGTCGGCGGGACAGGAGCGACCCGCGGCGTTCTCGCGGTCGACATGGTCGATGAATTGGCGTGCCACGGTGTGATGGTCGACCAGGTGGACGCGAGCGCGCCGGTAGCTGTGCAGGATCGCGTGGCTGAGTTCGATCAGGGCGCGGTCACGCCACAGGGTTCGATCGCTCGAGCGGTCCAGTCCCATGTGGACGGCGATCTCGGGCAGGGCGTCGTAGCGGTCGCTGTCGCCGAGGTCGCGGCCGATCTCGGAGGAGACGTACCAGCCGTTGAACGGCGCGCACGGGTAGGTGATTCCGCCGATCTCCAGGTCCATGTTCGACACCGCGGGCACCGCGCGCCAGCGCAGGCCGAGGTCGGCGAACCAGGAGAGTTCCGGATGGGTGATCGGGACTTCGAGCACCAGCTCCGGCGGTACGGGAAACAGGTGCACGACGTCGTCGGGCGAATGGATCAGCAGCGGCAGGACGTCGAAGGGGCCGCCTGCCCCGCGCCAGCCGAGATCCATTGCCAGCGTGGTCGTCTCGACATTCGCGGGGTCACCCAGAACGCCTCCGGGGACGCGGTAGCCGGCGTAGCAGATGAGCTGCGGATTGATGATCCGGAAGGCCCGGCCCTGGGCATCCGCGGGCGGCGCGATGGTGATGGCGGATCGAACCGCACCGCCGTTGGTGGCGTAGTGCAGGTGCTCCCAGCACGCGTGGGCGATATCAGCGGCCGAGGTCGCCGCGCGGGCGTCGAGCACTTTCAGTGTGCGCCAATGCTTGCGGCCGACGCACCGATCATGGTTTCGCCATGCGAGCTTCGTCCCGATGTCGAGTTCCTCGGGGGTGTGCCGGTAGGTGCCGTCGCGCCGGAGCTCTCTACCGGCGTCGGTGGATCGCGTGGGTGAGAGGTGCGCCAGCTCGGGCAGCGCGAAGAAGTCCTCGCATTGGCGTTCTCGCTCGGGCACCTCGGTTCGTGCCTCGGTACCCCTGGTGGAGGTCGTCATGAAGTTGTCGCCTTCGTGGTCGATGCATATTCGCTCGATATCGGCAGGTCCCCCCCGAATTCCTTTCCCGCCGACCAATATCCCATGCGTCGCCCGGAATTTGCCCGGAATCAGGTCAGCTGTCCGGAACTCGCAGGGTCCGGCTCGCCGGACGGTCCGGAACGCGGTCGAGTTCAGCGGGCGCCTCGCCACCGCAGCATCGCGGTACGTCCGCACGGCAGGTTTGCGACGACCGGATTACCCTCTTGCACACGGTGATTCGCTGTCCGATGAGATTTCCGGCAGCACGACAACCCTGCTGCAACGCCGGTGTGGAAGAGTATCCGCGCGCCGGCGAGGCGGGACGCCGGAGTGTTCGCCGGCCACAATTTCCCCGATTGCCCTCGGGTATCGACTTATGCGGCGTCCGAACGAGAATTTCGGATAATGATCGTGTCCGATGCGATGTCGGTGGGCGCTGTCACGGATTCTGGTTGTCGGCTCCGGTCAACACGTATGGCGGTGCGAGGGTGAAGCGGCGGCAGTCGGCGCAGCGCCGGGTCATCGCTTCGGGGGCGCCGACGTGGTGGAAGACGGCGTGGGTGGGGATGACTTCCAGAGCGTTGCCGCGGAGCGCCGCGTGGCCGTCGATGATGAGGACGTGGCCGTCGGGCTGGGTCGGTGGCCAGAGCAGGGTGACGGCCGGGCGGGCGGCGATATTGCGGCAGGTCGCGGGGCCGGGGGTGGCGATGTGGAATCGGCCGTCGCGCAACACGGGATGCTGGGGTGTGGTGTGCGGTCCCAGGTCGCCGATGCTGACCAGGAAGGCGAGTTCGAGGCCGGCGACGATGTCGGCCAGCTCGGGCGGGAAGTCCGGCTCGCTCATCCATTCAGCGTAAACGAAGGTTCGGACCAAATGGGAGGATTGGGCCGCGAATGCGGGACCAACCGCCCCCTACTTCCGCAGATGTGGATTCAGTAGACGTCGCGGACATAGCGCTTGTCGGCCGAGAGCTTCTTGACATAGGCGTCGGCGTCGTCGGTGTCCATGTCGCCGTGGTGGGCGATGATCTCGCGCAGCGCCAGGTCCACGTCCTTGGCCATGCGGGAGGCGTCGCCACAGACGTAGAAGTGGGCGCCGGAATCGATCCACTTCCACAGCTGTGCGCCGTGTTCACGCATCCGGTCCTGGACGTAGATCTTGGTGCGCTGGTCGCGGGAGAACGCCAGGTCGAGGCGGGTGAGGATGCCTTGCTGCTGGAGTTGTTCGAGTTCCTCGCTGTAGTAGAAGTCGGTGGCGCGGTGTTGTTCGCCGAAGAACAGCCAGTTGGGCGCTTGGTCGCCGCGGGCCTGCCGGTGTTCGAGGAATCCGACGAAGGGGGCGACGCCGGTGCCGGGGCCGATCATGATCGCGGCGACGTTCGGGTCGTCGCGGGCGGCCGGAAGTGGGGTGAGCGCTGCACATGCAGCGCGAGGGACTGGTTCTGTTCGGAGTCGGCGAGATAGGTCGAGCAGAGTCCGCCGCGGGGCCGTCCGGTCGGGCCCGGGTAGCGGATGACGGAGACGGTGGTGCGCACGATCATCGGGTTCGACAACGGGCTCGACGAGATCGAATACAGCCGCGGCTGAATGCGTTTGAGCATGTCGACCCAGCGCTGCGGGTCGGCGAGCACCGGATGCTCGGCGGCGATGTCGACCGGTTGGCGGCCCCACAGCCACTTCGCCAATTCGCCCTTGTTGTCCTGGCGCATCAGGGTTTTGAGGTAGGGATCGGCGGTGGATTCGGCCAGATGCTTCAACAGTTCGGGCGTGACCTTCGTCAGGTCGAGGTGTTCTTCCAGGGCGATGGACAAGGGCAGGGACCCGACCTTGGGCACGTCGACGACGGCGGCGGGATCGAGTCCGGTAGTGGCCAGGAATTCCCACACCAGACCCAGGTCATTGAACGGGCGCACGCCGAGGGCGTCACCGACGTCGTAGCTCAGGCCGGTGCCGGTCAGATCGAAACTGAACTGCCGGACCTCCTTCTGCGCGCCGGGCAGGCTCAGCAGCCGATTACCCACCAGCTGGCCCAGCGGCTTGTCGGTCTCGAGACGTGTGGCCGTGGCCGTCGAGGTGGTTTGCGGCTGCGCGGCCGACGCCGTCGGACCAGGCTGAGTGTCAGTGGTCGGCGCCGGTGCGGCGGAACTGGATGTATCCGGTGCCGTGGCGGATTCGGTGGGACCGCGAGGGTGGGCAGGAGTTGTTCGAGCCATGCGGCGGCGGTGTCGTCGAAGTCGGGTTCGCAATCGACGCGGGGAATGAGCCGTTCGGCCCCGAGTTCGGCCAGGCGGGCGTCGAGGCGTTTGCCGTGTCCGCAGAATGCGTCGTAGTTCGAGTCGCCGAAGGCCAGCACCGCGAATCGTGTTCCGGTGAGGGCCGATTCGGTGAGGCCGGTGAGGGTCTCGAAGAATCCGGCGCCGTTGTCGGGGGCGTCGCCGTCGCCGAAGGTGCTGCTGACGACGAGGAGGTCGGCGCCCTGCGGGAGATCGGCCGCCGAGAGCGAATCCATGGCGTGCACGGCCGGCGTCATGCTCTGCTCGGTCAGTGTCTTGACGAGGGTGCCGGTGGCGAAGTCCTCGGCATTGCCGGTCTGCGAGGCCCACAGGATCATCAGCGGGCGTGCGGGGGTGGATGTTTCGGACGCCGGGGGTTCGGCGGTCAGGAGTGCGGTCGGAGCGGTCGCCTCGAACTGGGCCGCCGGAATGGCACGGGCATGCGGCGTGAAGAGGCCGGCCATCATGCCGTCGACCCACGCGGTGACATTGGGGCGCAAAGGATTCACGGCGGGCACGGCCGGCACGATGTCCTCGTCGCCGGTGCGTCGCACACCTGAGAGGAAGCCGGAGAGGTACGCGGACTCGAGGTCTGTGAGCGCGGGCGCGCCGATATCGGCGAGGCCGAGCGCAGCGGCGGCCGACATCACCCGATCGCCCGCTCGCGCGGCGACCGGAGCCGCGGTGGTGGTGACAGGTTCCGGCGCCGAGGTCGGTTCGACGACCGGTTCGGGCCGGATGGGTGCGGCGACCTTGGTCAGCGTGACCGCACAGACCTTGAATTCGGGCTGGAAGGAGATCGGGTCCACGGCGTCGTTGGTGACGGCGTTGACGGTCAGGTACTCGCCGAACAGATCGTTCCAGTGGAACGGCGCGAACGTGGTTCCGATCCGAACCCGGTCGGTGACCACCGTGGGCAGGACGGCACGGCCACGGCGGGATGCGACTTCGAGCCAATCACCTTCGACGACAGCAAGTTTTGCCGCGTCCTCGGGATGGACCTCGATGAACGGCCCGGGGTTGAGCTTGTTGAGCTTGGCGACCTTGCCGGTCTTGGTCAGGGTGTGCCACTGATGCTGCACCCGGCCGGTGTTGAGCACGAACGGATAGTCGTCGTCGGGCAACTCGGCGGCGGGCAGGTGCGGGCGCGGGAAGAACACGGCGCGGCCGGAGGCGGTGGGGAACCACAGCCGGGGGTGGATCCGTCCTCGCGGGTGCGTTGGTGCTGGCTGATGCCGTCGTTGTGGTAGCGAATCGGGTTGCGTGCGGGACCATCCGGCGCGATCGGCCATTGCAGCGGTGCTGCGCGCAGCCGTTCGTAGGTGGCTCCGCGCAGGTCGTGTCCGGTCTTCGGATTCCAGGTCCGCTTGATCTCTTCGAAGATCTCCTCGGCGCTCGAGTAGGTGAAGGCGTGCGCGTAGCCCATGGCGCCGGCGATGCGGGCGATGATCTGCCAGTCCGGGATCGCTTCTCCCGGTGCGGGTATCGACTTCTGGATCAGCGTGAGGTTGCGCTCGGAGTTGATCATCACGCCTTCGCCTTCCACCCACAGTGTGGCGGGCAGGATGACGTCGGCGTAGGCGTTGGTCTCGGTCTCGGCGAACACGTCCTGAGTGATCACCAGCTCGGCGGCTTCCAGCCCTTCGAGCACCGTTTTCCGATTCGCGACGGTGGCAACGGGATTGGTGCAGATGATCCAGCAGGCTTTGATCTCGCCGTCAGCCATCTTGGTGAACATGTCGATGGTGCCGGTGCCCACCTCGGTGCGCAGCGTCCCGGCGGGCAGTTCCCACAGCTGTTCGATGAACTCGCGGTCGGCGTCGACGAGCACCGACCGCTGGCCGGGCAATCCCGGTCCCATGTAACCCATTTCGCGCCCGCCCATGGCGTTGGGCTGCCCGGTCAGGGAGAAGGGGCCGCTGCCGGTTCGGCAGATGGCCCCGGTGGCCAGGTGCAGGTTGACCAGGGCGTTGGTGTTCCAGGTGCCGTGGGTGGACTGGTTGAGGCCCATGGTCCAGCAGCTCATCCACTGTCCCGCGGTGCCGATCAGCTCGGCGGCGCGGCGGATGTCGTCGGCCGGGATACCGGTGATCTCGGCGACGGTTTCGGGCGGATAGTCGGCCGCGAATTCGGCCATCCCTTCCCAGCCCTCGGTGAACTCGGCGATGAAATCCGGGTCCGTGTGCCCGTTTTCGATGAGCAGGTGCAGTAGACCGTTCAGCAGGGCCAGATCTGTGCCGGGTTTGATCGACATGAACAGATCGGCCTTGTCGCCAGTGGTATTGCGGCGCGGGTCGACCACGATCAGCTTGGCACCGGCCTTGACGCGATCCATCATGCGCAGGAACAGGATCGGGTGGCAGTCGGCCATGTTCGCGCCGATCACGAAGAACACGTCCGCGTGGTCGAAGTCGTCATAAGACCCGGGTGGGCCGTCCGCGCCGAGGGACAGCTTGTAGCCGCTGCCCGCACTGGCCATGCACAGTCGCGAGTTGGACTCGATGTTGTTGGTGCCGATGAAACCCTTGGCGAGTTTGTTGGCCAGGTACTGGGCTTCGAGTGTCATCTGCCCGGACACATAGAACGAGACGGCGTCGGGTCCGTGCTCGTCGACCAGCGCGCGCAGCCGCCGGGCGGTATCGGCGAGGGCGGTATCCACCGCGACCGGTTCCGGTGCGGCGCCGCGTTCGGTGCGGACCAGGGCGGTGCTCAGTCGCCCGTCGGCGGCCATCATGTCGGCGTGACTTCCGCCCTTGGTGCACAACCGGCCGCCATTGGCGGGATGAGCCTTGTCACCAGTTACCTTCCGGATCCGTTGCCCGTCAGGGCCGACTTCGAGCTCGAGGGTGATCCCGCATCCCACCCCGCAGTACGAGCACACCGTGCGCTTCGTACCCGTTTCGGCTCTGGAATCGGCTGCCGCCACCGTGGTTCCTCCCCGTGCGTATCGCGATGATCCTGGGTCCTCCCGCCCCACGCTAGGAACCGGCTGTTAACGGGTGGTCATGTTCGCGGTTACGTTCACCTCTCGGCCCGGTCGGGCCGTTTGTGCGTTCTCCAGGTTCGCACAGTCGGTCGCGGATGCGGGTGAGCACCCGGCAATGGATAGGCAACTGCGGAGAAAGCCGTGCGAAATTTCCGTATCTGAGGATTGAGGAAATGTTGCCGATGTGTGAGAGGACTGATGCGTGAGCGTGGTACAAGCCCGATCGGCGGATACGGCGAGCAGAGTCGATGTGGCCGTGGCCGAGCTCGACGTCGTGCTCGGTGCGGAGCTGTCCCCGATCCGTGAGCGATACGCCGCGCTGGCCGAAGCCGTGGGCGCGACCCTGGCCGGACCGCTGTGGGCGACAGCCGCTTTGCCGGTCGCCGACACCGCGGCCATGGACGGTTTCGCCGTCAGCGGCCCCGGGCCCCGATGGCGGATGCTCATCGGAACCTGTACCGCGGGAAGGCGATCCAGGATCGCCCTCGCCGACGGGGAGGCGGTGCGGATCGCGACCGGTGCGCTGACCCCGCCCGGCACCACGGCGGTGATCCGTTCGGAGCATGTGTACGGCGAACGCTTCGGCGGGCAGGCGACCATCGCCGTCCTGCCGGGGGCTCCCCGGCGAAATGACACGCGGGTGCGTGGCGAGTCCTGGTCCGACGGTGATGAACTCACCGCCGCGGGCATGCGGGTGGACGCGAGTGTGATCTCGGTGGCGCAGAGCGCCGAAACTCCCATCGCCATGATTCGCGGCCCCTTACGTGCCGACGTCCTGCTCACCGGAGACGAGATTCGCGCGACCGGAGAACTCGCCCCCGGTCAGGTCCGCGACGCGCTCGGCGCGGTCCTCCCGCATTACCTGGGCCACTGCGATATCGGAGTGCGCGGGCTGACCCGGCTCCCCGACGACCGCGCCCTGCTGCGCACCTGGTTCGAACTCGACACCGACGCCGACCTCGCGGTCACCGTCGGCGCCACCGGCCACGGCGGCGCCGACCACCTGCGCAGCGTGCTCGAGGAGATCGGCGCCCACATCCTCATCGACGGCGTTCGCATGCGCCCCGGCGGCTCCCAACTGGTGGCCCGCCTCCCCGACGGCCGAATCCTGCTGGCCCTCCCCGGAAATCCCCTCGCCGCCGTAGCCGCCACCCTCGTCACCGGCCGCTCCCTCGTCCGCGCCCTGACCTGCCGCACCGACTCGGCCTCGTCCTGGGGCCGCATCGCCGACGCCGCCGCCCCCGACGACGCCCGCACCCGCATCGTCCCCGTCCGTCAGGTCGAGGGCGGCGTCTGGCGCGCCACCGGAACCTCCGGCACCGCCCACCTGGCCGCCCTCCTCCAGGCCCAATCCCTGGCCCTGCTCCCCGCCGGAACCGGCCGCGGCGCCCTCGTCGAATTGCTCCCGCTACCCCGGTGAGGTGACCCCGGCCCGGGCTATTCGCCGCGCAGGTCGGTGAGGACCTGGGCGAGGGCGCGGATAGGTTCGGTTTCCGCGTCGGTGCGCCAGCAGAGGCGGTAGGTGAGGGGCGGGATGTCGGGGATGGGGATGAATCGGACGTGCGACATGTTCCAGTATTCGGTGACGTGGGAGGGGAAGGGGTGGATGATGTCGCCGTTGAGGACCCATTCGATCAGGTCGTCGACGTTGGTCACCGGGCGTAGGCGGTCGATCGGGCGGCCGCTCGGTGTGGCGAAGGGCAGGTAGGTTTCCTCCCACTCGCGCGGGTTGCCCGGCGGCATGGAGTGCAGGTAGTCGGGGTAGTCCTCGATGGATAAGGTGTCGCGGCCGGCCAGTTCGTGATCGGCGCCGACGGCCATTACACGGTTGTCGCTGAACAGGGCCGGGCCGGCGGTGATGTCGTCGGGGTACGGGCCCCAGACCGCGATCACGTCGTACTCGCCGCTGCGCAGTGAACCGAACACGTCGGTGTAGGGGAGTCGATGGACCTGGAGCTCCCATTGCGGGTGCCGGGCCCGGAATTCGTTCCAATAGCGGTGGAACTCGGGGATATTGAACGGCAGCAGGGCGAGTTTCAGCACGGCGGTTTGCCCGCGGGCGGCCTGTTTGGCGCGGCGCACACTGCGTTCCAGTCCGTCGAACAGGGGGCGCAGGTCGTCGCGTAGCTGCTCGCCGACGGCGGTCAGCCGCACCGAGCGGTTGGTGCGCTCGAACAGCAGTGCGCCGATCTGCCGCTCCTGCTTCTTGATCGCCTGCGTGATGCGCGCCGGGGTGACGTTGAGGCGTTCGGCGGTCCGGCCGAAGTGCAGCTCTTCGGCCAGCGTCAAGAAGATCTCGATCTCGCGCAGTTCCACGGAATCCCTGTCTCGTTAACTCCGCGGTTAATGCGGCATTGCTGTTTCTGTCGTTGTTCGGCTGTTGCCGGGCGATCACTCTAGTACGTGAACCTCGCGAGTCGGTGTGACCAGCGAGTTCCCTCGGCGACCGCGCAGGTCGCGATCCCCCTTCAGGAGTTGTTGTATGACGTCCGTTGTCGGTTCTCCGGCACCAGATTCCGTCGACGAACCGGTGCCTCGGCGTCCGGATCGCCGTCCGCGGTCGGCGCTGCCGGAGTTGAACATGCGTCAGCTGGAGTCGTTTCGTGCGGTCGCAGAGGAGGGCGACATCACGCACGCGGCGGCCCGGCTGCATACGACGCGGCAGACCGTGGCCGCGCAGCTCGACCAACTCGAGCAGGCGCTGGAAGTGCCACTGCTGGTGCGAGACTCGCGAGGGGTGAGTCTCACAGCGGCGGGGGAAATCTTCGCGGACGGGGTGACGACCATGGTGGCCGGGCTGCTGGAGCTGTCCGCGCGCATGAATATCGGTGCGGGACAGTCGATCGACCGGCTGCGGGTGACGTGCTCGCCACGCTCGTCCGCGGACTTCCTGATCCGGATCGCCCAAGAGCTCGAAGCCGCCGACCCGGGCCTGCGGGTGGTGCTGGTCAGTGTCCGGTCCATGCCGGAGAGCCTGCGCGAACTGGAGTCCGGCGGCGCCGACGTGGCCTTGATCTGGCTGCCTGTCGGTGGAAAACACCTGCGCTACAGCGTCATCGGCCAGGACTCGTGGGTGGCGGTCCTCGCTCGCGATCACCGTTTCGCCGGGCGGGACCAGGTCGTGCTGGCCGATCTGGCCGGCGAGACCCTGGTGCTCCCGGCCATCTTCCTGTCCGCCCCGGCGGCGCAATACTGGGCCGCCGCGCTGCGACCCGAGGCGGACGGCCCGAACCCGTCGTGCTCGACACGGCGGAGGGCCCGACCACCGCACGTCGGCACGGGGTGTGGCTCGCACCGAAATCCCTGGGCCGCCGCTTCTCCGACGCCGATAACAGCGTGGTCCCGATCTCCGACGCGCCGCCCATCGAGGCGGCCGTAGCCTGGACCGCGCGCGCGTCACAACCCTTGATAGGCGAACTGATCCGCGCGGTGCGCGCGGCCGTGGAAGAGAGCTCATGAGCTGGCGTTCCCAATCCTGCCTGGCCCAGGCCGGCAGCACGATCGAAACAGGAAGAGCGACAATGGGTGTGGAAGCCGACGTCATCATCGTGGGAGCGGGCCCGACCGGCCTGATGCTGGCGGGTGAACTACGTCTGACCGGTGTGCGGGCACTGGTACTGGAACGGCACCCGCAGCCGCGGGAGACCCCGAAGGCCAGCGGGCTGGGCGGCCGGATCCTGGACGTGCTGCGCTATCGCGGACTGCTGGAGCGCATGGAGAAGGTGGCCGACGGCGGTTACCCGCCACCTCGATTCCCTTTCGGTGGTGTGCATGTGGACCTCACCACCATGTCGGATCCGCCGATGCGGGCGCTGGCCATCGCCCAGCACGCCATCGAACGCGTGCTCGCCGAGAGCGCCGATGAACTCGGCGCGGAGATCCGGCGCGGACACGAAGTGATCAGTGTGAGTCAGGATGACTCGGCCGTCACCGCGCACGTGCGCGGCCCGGACAGCGAGTACCGGGTGACCGCCCGCTACCTGGTGGGCTGCGACGGAGGCCGCAGCCCGATCCGCGCCATGGCTGGCATCGACTTCCCGGGTACCACCTTCTCGGAAGTCAACCGGCTCGCCCAGGTCACCATCCCCGACGAGGTGACCGTGCTCGCCAACGGCGACCTCGAGATTCCCGGAACAGCCACGGTCCGTTCCGGTTTCACCCGCACCGAGCACGGCATGTTCGCGGTCGCCGCGATCAACGGGATCATGTACCTGCAGGCCACCGAGGACGAGCCCGCCGACTACGACCCCGACGACCCCCTGACCCTCCCCGAACTCCGCGACAGCATCCGCCGCGTCCTAGGCCACGACCTCCCCCTGGGCGAGCCGACCCGCCTGTCCCGCTACGTCTTCCAGGACCGCCAGGCCGAGCACTACCGCGCCGACCGCATCTTCCTGGCCGGCGACGCCGCCCACCTGTTCCCCGCCACCGGCACCGCCCTCAACTGCGGCCTCACCGACACCGTCAACCTCGCCTGGAAACTGGCTGCGGCAGTGCAGGGTTGGGCCCCCGAAGGCCTGCTCGACACCTACCACACCGAACGCCACGCCGCCGGCGCTCGAGCCCGCCTCCAAACCCGCGCCCAGGTAGCACTCCGCCGCGGCGGCGACCCGGCTGCCGACGCCCTGCGAACCGTCTTCGCCGAACTACTCTCCGACGAACCAGCAGCCCGCCGCATGGGAGCCCTGGTCGGCGGCACCGACATCCACTACCCGATGCCGGGTACCCACCCCCTGACCGGCACCTTCGCCCCCGACCTCACCCTGCACATCGAAGGCGACGTCACCGGCGTAGCCGAACTCATGCACACCCCCCACCCCGTCCTCCTGGACCTGTCGGGCCGCGAGGACCTCCGCGAAATCGCCGAAGGCTGGCGCAACCGCGTAGACATCATCACCGCCAAAACCGACAACCCCCCGGCGGGCGCCCTCCTGATCCGCCCCGACGCCCACATCGCCTGGGCAGCGGACCTCGACGAGCCCACCGACACCGCCGCCCCCGCCCTCAGGGAGGCCCTGTCGACCTGGTTCGGTGAGACTATGTCCAGCTGAGAACGTGATGCCCCGGCAACGTGGTTGCCGGGGCATGACGAATAGGCGGATCGGCAATGGCGGCGCTCACTGGCCGCCAACCCGCGACGGGCCACGCGGCACGAACGGCAGCGCGTGGCCTTGACGTGGTGACACTCGGTACTCGCTAGATCCAGCGCTCAGTGGCCGAGTTCGGAACGTCGCCAACGCAGTTCGCGCTCCGTATGGCGCATGGGCGATCCTGAGAACGGCAGGGCGGCATAATCGACCGCTGCGGCCGCTCGGAGTGCGACAGTGCGCGCCGAAACCGCCGCTCGCTCGGTGAGTCCGACCTCTGCGGCGAACGCAGCCCAGTCACGGGAGCGCAACTTTCGGGTCCGGCCGGAGATCGGCAGCGCCATCGAATCATCTCCGTAGACCAGAGTGCACGGTATGTCGAATATCGGTGCGATACCCCATTTCCCGGCGGGCCCCTCGACCACACCGACGTTCTTCGCGTGTAGGTCACCGTTTCCGGTGAGCCAGGCAAAGAGGAACTGCAAGTAGAGGTTTCGACGGGCCACCGTCGGAGCCTCGGCAATCCGCGCGAGTGCGTTGACCACGGTGGCCGCATCGGGCTGATACTTCGACGCCGGAGGTAGGCCCAGCACCTGTGTCGCATCCTCGAATGCCAAGCGTCGCCACGACCGACCCTCGTGCACCCGATCGAACCGCCGCACCAGCAGACCGGTGTCGCCAATGCGGTCGGTGACCAGATCCGCCTCGGCTACCGGGATTTTCATCAACCTCGCCGCTTTCAGATGCACCGCTTCGTTCTCCACCAGATGGGGGTACTCCGGTTGCGAGAGCTTGAGAATGAACCGCCCATACCGAGCCGAGAACGGCACACTGATCATCGACGCACTGGCTTTACGCTGCACTCCCGGCAGCGCATGAGGATCGATTTCATCCACGAATCGCGCGAATTCGAGTTCTGCGGGCGAGTCTCCCTCAACCAATGGCGGAATGTCGGTGAGCAGCTGACCGGCAGGGATGATCTGCACGTCCCCCGGCACATCACGCCCCACCGCCAGCAGCAGGCTCAATTCATCGTTGATGCTGGTTTTGACCGCACGCTGCAACACCGTGAGCCGATGCCCCTCGGGCAGAAGACCTTCGAAGAAGGGCGGCACCGCGCCGGCGATGCCGCGCACCGGATCCGGGCCGAGTGGGAGCGTCGTGGCTACAGGCGCACCGTGGTTGGCGAGATATTCCTTCTCGTAGCGAAATTCGGTCCCGCCCTCCGCTGTCCGCTCCAGCACAGCGGCGCGCCGACCGGCCTTGTACACATCCGCTCGGGCAACCCGCCGAAGCTCCTCGAGATCCTTCAACCGACGACACCCAGGGTGAGTCCGACCACGTCGGCCACCGCGGCGACAGTGGCGATACTGGTCGAGCCGCTGCCGTGCTCGATCTCGCGTACCGTGCGAGTGGAGGTGCCCGCCAGCTCCGCCAACTGCTCCTGCGTCAGTCGATGACGGCGGCGTGCCGTGTGAATGGCATCCCCGATGCTCGATACCGCAGTCATCGAATCACCTCCATAAAACGGCAATATTCTGCCGATACCATGCAGATTCAATCAGACTACCTGAGTCGGTGACAGGATCGGCAGAATATTGCCGATTTCGCAAGCCGTCACTCACGCTCGGCGTTGTGGATGGGAAATCCGGCAGGATATCGCCGATGGAGGGCTGGTGTGGAAGTCTGTTCGGCGGAGCGCGACGGCACCCGGCGGGACAGTTGGAACGGATGTGGCCCTTGACCGGGTTGCCTGGTCAAGGGTCACATTGCGGTGCGCCATCAGGGACTTGAACCCCGAACCCGCTGATTAAGAGTCAGCTGCTCTGCCAATTGAGCTAATGGCGCGTACGGCGGGTGACGTTAGCAGAGGTAAGGGTTGAAATGCCAACTGCCGTGGTGGGATCAGCGGAGTGGGGTCAGGCCGAGCGTCGGTAGTAGGTGATGGAGACGGTGACCGGGCCGTCATCGGAAGCGGTGGTGAGTGTGCGGATGATGGCGATGTCCTGGCCGCCGTGTGAGCGCACGCAGAAACTGCGGTCGGCGCCCACGGTGGTGAAGGGCAGGGTGGAGGACGGCTGGGTATCGATGCCCTCGAGGCACTCGCGCAGGGTGAGGGGGCCGGCCGGCGCGATGTAGGCGTCGCTGTCGTCGGGGATGTAGAAGGCGCCCGCCTCGCGGCCGAGGTACCAGTTGGAGGTGTTCTGGGTCACTTCCCCTGCTTTGAGGTCGAACTCGTAGTCGCCGTCGGGGGAGGTGAGTTCGAGGGTGGTGTAGGCGGCGGAGTATCCGGAAACCGTGGTCGGCTGCGGGGACTTGGAGCGGGCGGACGTAGTGGTGCCGGCCGACGGAGGGCGTCCGGCGGTGGCGGGGGTGTTCTGGTCGTCGGGGTCGTCATAGTAAAAGGAATTGAGCAGGACGAAGGTCGCTGCGGCGCCGACGAGAAGCGCGACCGTCGCCGAAGGGGGATGTGCCCGAGGCCGCGTAGGTGATCAGGGCGCCCAGGGCGAAGACGTCGGTGGCCGGGGTGGCGGGCAGTCCGAGGGCTTGCTCGGGAGCCATGAAGCCCGGTGAGCCGATGCGCAGGCCGGTGCCGGTGAGCGGGCTGGCGTCGGCGGCGCGGGCGATGCCGAAGTCGATGACGCGGGGGCCGTCGGCGGCGATGAGGACGTTGCCGGGTTTGAGGTCGCGGTGGACGACACCGGCGGCGTGGATCGCCTGCAGGGCTTCGGCGATGCCGGCGCAGAGCAGCACGACGGTGCGTTCGGGCAGCGGGCCGTGGCGGTGGACGATCTGGTGCAGGGAGGGGCCGGGCACGAAGGTGGTGGCCAGCCAGGGGGTGGTGGCGTCGGTGCCGGCGTCGATCACCTGGGCGGTGTAGAGGCCGTGGATGCGGCGGGCGCTGGCGACCTCTTGGGCGAAGCGGTGCCGGAACTCGTTGTTCTCGGCGAATTCGGGCCGGACGACCTTGAGCGCGACCGGGCGCCCGCCAGGGGTGTAGGCCAGGTAGACGCGGCCCATGCCGCCCGCGCCGAGCCGTGCGTAGAGGCGGTAACCGCCGATCTCGCGAGGGTCGTCCGGGGACAACGCCTGAAAGGCTGATGGCGGCGAGGCGGGGAAGGGCGGTGTGGTCATGCTGGCTTCCTGCGGGTTGAGCGGTTGGAACGGGATGCGGACTCACAGAGCCGTCGCGGCCGTCGATGCCGGGCGCGAGTGGTTTCTCAGATCTGACCGAGGGCCTCCAACCCGTCGAACACGGCTTCCGCGGTGTGGTAGAGGGTGCTCATGCCGGCCTGGGCGGTCGGGCAGGCGGCCGGGTTCTGCATGACGATTCCGGAGGCGAGGGCGGTCGCGCGCACGCTCTGGAACATCACGTGGCTGGTATTGCCTTGGCCGATGAGCCGGTCTGCGGCTTTGCCGAGGAAATACAGCTGGAAGAACCTGGCCAGCTGCGCACCGTATGTGGCTTGTAGTTCGTCGGTGATGCGGTTGGTGGTGGTGATCAGCGAGTCACCGATGGTGAAGAAGTCGCCGGTGTGATCGCCGTGGGTGTTGGTGGCGGCGATCGCGGCAGGGAAGTCGATGAGCAGGTGGGCGTCCAGGGCGGTGGCGGCGACGCGGCCCGGTGAGCGCGCCGGATCGGCGGCCATGGCGTAGTAGCGTTGCCAGCCCTGGGTGACCGGCCCGCCGGTGAGGTGTCCGTGCAGGTTCTGCAGGTATTGCCGGAAGAACTCGATGCTGACCGCCCGCGCCCACCGGGGGTCGTCGAAATCGCCCGCGTCCAGCATCGGGTTCGCATCGCGCAGGATCTCGCGGTAGAAGACCGCGAAGATCCCGCGGCGATCGTGGCTGCCGGCGAGGATGGCGGCGATCCGGTCCGCTCGCCGCTCACCGTCGTGGAGATCGGTCAGGGTGGCGGGGTCGGACAGCCGTACCAGCTCGGCCAGTTCCGAGCCGTCGATACCGTTGATGGCGGATACCGCCACGATGGGCTGGTCGGCGGCGGCGACACCGGCGGCCGATCCGGTGAGCAGGGCCGTGGCCACGAGGGCTACCGCCAGGCGTGATGGGTGCATGGTGGTTCGAACTTCCGAACATCGACGGATTCACTACCCGGGTATCCCACAGTGCTCGGAATACCCGGGGCGCAAGTCACTTCTGTGGGTTGGTCAGGGTGTTGAACATCTGGATGGCGCTGACGACCACGACGGGGGCACCGACCGCGATGGTGCCGATCGCGGTGCCGAGTCCGGCGGCCAGGGCGGCGCCGGCGATACAGCCACCGGGCGCGCCCGCGAGGAATGCGGGCGGCATGAGTGCGGTGCCGACGATGGCTCCGGCGACGCAGCCGATGCCCAGTCCCAGTGCGGCGCCGACCATTCCGCCGATGGCGGTGGCCAGGCCGATCTGGGTTCCGGCCACACTGAGTGCCGCGTTGAGCTCGTCCTGCGTAGCGATCGGCGTCAGCTGCGGGCCCAGCCCGGCGATGGCTGTGGCGGGGTTCGTGACAGGAGTGAGGGTGACGGTGCGGGCATCGGAGTCGATTCTGGCGGCGATCGGCCAGGTCTTGTTGTCGAGTTGGTAGGTCAGTGGCATACCGAACGCGAGATTGCCGGTGTCATCGAGGATTTCGAACCGGTCGCCATGGGTGCGCAACCGGCCCGCGTCGGTGCGCAACACGATCGAGCGATCGACAAGGGTGGCGTTGTACCCGATGCCCGCGGACACATTGTTGATCGCGATGTCCTGCTGCGGAGCGTCGGCGTGATCCTGGGCGCAGGCGGTTGCGGTGGTACCGGCGGTGATTGCGGCTGCGGCGAGGGTGAGCGCGAGGGCGGAGTGGAGGTTCTTCGGATTCATCAGGTGTTCTTTCTCGGAAATCTATCCGCAGGGGCTCGCGGTCCGTGCGAACCGCTCGGGGTGGAACGGTTTTCGTCATCGCTACGCGGGCTCTCGCCCCGGCCGCCTGTGCCGGGCGACGGGCACAACCCATCGCCCCGGCACCGGTGTGGCGGTGAGGGTTGGAGTCTGGCTTTATCGACGTCAGTGGTTGATCGCGCGCTCTTGCCGTACCCGACAACCGCTTTGGGGCCCGGGCTAGCCGGTGATTTCCTTGGCGGCGCGCAACCCGGAGTCGTAGGCGCCGTGGACGGTGCCGAAGGATTTGCGACTGGTGGCTTCGCCGGCGAAGTGGACGCGGTCGTCGATGTCGGCAGCGAGGTGGTCGCGCATGTCGGGGGTGGAGCCGACCGTGTTGAACGAGTAGGAGCCGTGTGCGTAGGGGTCCGACGACCAGCGGGTGATCTGGTGGTCGATGGGTGCGGGGATGCCGGGGCCGTAGATGGTGCGCAGGGTTGCCATGGCGCTGGCGACGAGGTCGGTGTCGGACCAGGTTTCGCTGGTGCGGCCGAAGTCGGCGGCGTTGAAGCCCAGCAGGATCGGCTGGCCGGCGGCGCCGGCGTAGTTGATCCACTGCCCCCACTGTCCGGCCTTGTCCTGGCTGGGCACGTAGGTCAGCCAGTCGGTGTCGGGCCAGAACTTGGTGGGGAACCGCAGGTAGCACTTGTCGAGCACACCCATGCCCAGTTTGCCGATCGCGGTGGTCTTGTCGGCGGGCAGGCCGGGACCGAATGCGATTGCGCCGCTTTGCAGCACGCCCAGCGGCAGGGTGACCACGACATGGTCGCCGTCGAAGGTGCCGGCATCCGTGGTGACCGTGACACCGTTCTCGTTCCAGTCGATTCGAGTGACGACCGCGCCGGTGTGGACGGTCAGCCCCTTGGCGAGGTAGTCGGTGATCGCGCCGTAGCCGGCGGGGAACATGACGTCCTTGCCTTTGATCTTGTCGTCGTCGTCGAAGTACCGGCTCGACAGGTCATCGACGCTGCCGGAGTATTCGTGTTCGTAGTCGTTGAGCACCGAGGAGACCAGCGCCTTGTCCGGCGCCGACAGTGCCGGCCAGTTCACCGCGCGCTCGGCCACGGCTCGCAGCGACGCATCCCCAGCCTCGTCGTCGTCCTGGGTGTCGGTGAGGGCTTCGGAGATCTGGGTGCGCCAGTGCTCGATCGCCGCGGCGGTGGCCTTGTCGACTTCCTTGCCGTCGGTGCGGTATTCGGTGCCACTGCTGTAGCTGGTCGACACCATGCGCGCGCCGGCCTTGCGGGCCAGATCGGCGATGGGGTTGCCGTCGACGCCGTGGATCCAGGACGCGCCGAGATCGACAGGGACATCCGACCATTGACGGCTGGTCCAGATCCGGCCGCCGATCCGGTCGCGAGCTTCGAGCACCACCACGTCCTGCCCACGGTCGGCCAGGGTGCGGGCTGCGGCCAGTCCGGCGATCCCGGCGCCGACGACGATCACCCGCCGCCGCTCGCCCGGCGGGACGGTGCCGGGTTCGTCATTGCAGGCCGACAGGGCCAGCAGAGCCAAGGCGGACAGGCCGGTGGTCTGTAGGAACCGGCGACGATGCATCGTCATGGCCACCAAACCCCAATCTGTCACAGACGTCGCCCGCGAGGGCCCGGTCGTGCGACCTCGTAGAATGAATCATTGATACGGCATAGAATATATTGAGACAGTGATGTGTCAAATGAGACCTATGGAGTTCGCGTAAAGATGCGTACCGATGCGGCGCAGGTGCTGGATTCGGCGATCCCGGTCCTGGCCAAGGACCGCGGAGCGTCGATGCAGGTCATCGCCACCCGCGCGGGTATCAGCCGCGCCACGCTGACCCGCATGTTCCCCACCCGCCAGCTACTCGTGCAGGCCATGGCCGCCAAGATCCTCGACGACTGTGACCGGGCTCTGACCCGCGCCGAAACGGTCACCGGCTTCACGGACCAGATCCTGGCCGGGCTCGTCGCCGAGTACCGGCCCTTCGCGCAACTGTGGAACTTGGTCTACGTCGAAACCGACGTGCTGGGCGCGCCCGAGGCGACCGAACGCGCCGAGGATATCTTCGCCCGCACCGTCGCACTGCTGGCCGCCGGGCAGCACGCGGGCGTATTGCGCACCGACATGCCCCCCACCTGGCTGGCCTCGACCTTCTGCGGGCTGGCCGAGACCGCGTGGGAACTCACCCTCGAAGGCCATATGGGCACCCGTCAAGCCCCCGACTTCATCACCACGGTTCTGCTCCACGGCCTCGGTACCCCCGCCGCGGTGGCACCCGGGGCGCGCTGACCACGCCACACCCTGGCGGTGGCCCCGAGCAACTCTGTCGACCTGGTTCGGCGCCGGCCGTGACCGGCTAAGCCGGGGGTGGGGTGAGGGCTTTGCGGAGTAGGTCGGCCAGTTGCTGCTGTTCGTCTGGCGTGAGGTTGGCGACCGCGTGGCGGGGGAAGGCGAAGGAGTCTTCGAAGGCGGTGTTGACGGCTTCGCCTTCGGGGGTGCGCTGGATGCGGCGGAAGCGGCGGTCGGCGGGGTCGGGGTGGCGTTGGACCAGGGAGCGGGCCTCGAGGCGGGTGACGATCTGGGTGATGTTGGAGGCGTCGCAGCCTAGTTCTTCGGCGAGTTCGCCCATGCCGCGCGGGGTTCCGACGCGGCCCAGCACGCAGGCGTGGGCCATGCTCATGCCCTGGTCGTGAGCGGCGTCCTCGAAGGCGTGGTTGTAGGCGTCCACGAACTCGAACATCACGCGTTCGACGTCGGTGGAGGTGCTCACGGGGCCTGCGGGGACTGCCATGCCGAAATTCTAGGGGACGCCCCGAAGCAGGTACTTGATTGGATCAAGCATTCGTGTCACGATCATGCTTGATCCAATCAAGTATCAGTGCGCGCCGCCCGGTGCGCGACTCGAAAACCTAAGGAGCACAAAGTGAGCACTCTGTTCGAGCCGGTCTCGATCGGTCGGCTGCGGTTGCCGAGCCGGCTGGTGATGGCGCCGATGACCCGCAACCGGGCCACCGCGAAGGGGCTCGTCACCGAGCTCGCCGCCGAGTACTACGCGCAGCGGGCGAGCGCGGGCCTGATCATCAGCGAGAGCATCCAGCCCAGCGTCATCGGCCAGGGCTACTTCCTCACCCCGGGCCTGCACAACGCGGAGCAGACCGTCGCCTGGCGCCAGGTCACCGACGCCGTACACGCCGCCGGCGGCCGGATCGTCGCGCAGCTCACCCACACCGGGCGCATCGGCCACCCCGTGCTCTACCCGGACAACGCGCTGCCCGTCGCCCCGTCCCCGATCGCCTCCGGAGAGCAACTGTTCACCCCCGACGGGATGATCGATCACCCTCGGCCGCGGGAGATGACCGCCGCCGACATCACCGACACCATCGCCGATTTCGCGGCCGCCGCCCGCAACGCCATCGCGGCCGGCTTCGACGGCGTCGAGGTGCACGGCGCGAACGGCTTTCTGCTGCACCAGTTCCTGGCCGACAACACCAACCAGCGCACCGACGCCTACGGCGGCTCGACCACCAACCGCATCCGCTTCGTCGCCGAGGTGGTGGCCGCGGTCGCCGACGCCATCGGCGCCGACCGCACCGGCATCCGCCTCTCGCCGGGCAACCCGTACAACCACATCGAGGAATCCGACCCGGCGCCGCTGTACGTCGAACTGCTGACCGCGCTGGCCGACCTCGACCTCGCCTACGTACACCTCGTCGAGGGCGGCGACCGCGAACTCACCACCAAGCTCCGCGCCGCCTGGCCCGGCACCCTCATCCTCAACCCCCACCCCACCCCCGAGGCTTTCCCCTCGACCGTCGAGGCCGCCACCGAGGCCCTGGAATCCGGTGTGGCGGACGCGATCTCCCTGGGCGCCCTCTGGCTCGCCAACCCCGACCTGGACACCCGAATCCAGGCCGGCGGCCCCTTCAACACCCCCGACCAGGCAACCTTCTACGGCGGCACCCACATCGGCTACACCGACTACCCGTCCCTCGCCTAGCCCGCGCCCGTACTCGAGGAGGACCGCATGCCCACATCGCTCATCGACACCGACTTCGGCGCACTGGTCACCAAACGCCTGTCGGCCGACACCATCATCTGGCTGACCACCGTAAGCCCCACCGGCACAACGCAACCCAACCCGGTCTGGTTCCTCTGGTCGAACGGCACATTCCTGCTCTTCACCCAGCCGGCCACCCCCAAACTCCGCAACATCACCGCCAATCCCCGGGTCTCGTTGAACCTCAACACCACCGCCACCGGCGGTGAGGTCGTCGTCCTCAACGGCGAGGCCCGCGTCGACGCCGACGGCGCGACCCCGGCCGAAATCGATGCCTATGTGCAGAAGTACACCGAGGGCCTGGTCGATATCGGCATGACCAGAGAACAGTTCTTCGCCGACTACTCGATCCCGGTCCGCATCGTCCCCACCCGCATACGCGGATTCTGAGCGCGGTACCGGTAAGCACTTCCCGTACCCTCGGGCCACCTGAGGTCTGTTAGTTTCGGGCGAATGTGCTTCACATCAAGGCTTTTCGGGGGGATCGGCCTGGTGGCCGCCGTCATGGTGGCGGTCACCGGCGAGCCGGAAGCCGTGGTCATCGATTCCGACTCGCACACGGCCTATCTCACGGAATTCCGTGGCCATTCGGTGACGCTGGTCGACACCGCCACCCATGCGGTCAGCCGTACCTCGCTGAATCGCGAATCGTCATTCGCGGTCGCGCTCGATCCCGCCCTGCATACCGTTTCCTGACCTCGGGGGCATTCGACAGCATCACGATGATCGACACCCGGGCACACCAGCTCACCGCCTCACGCCGAACCGCGCACCCGTACTCCGACGGCCATTGGACCGGCGGGATCGCCGTGGACGCCACCACCCACGAGATCTATGTGACCCACGGCGAGCATTCCCGCACCATCGAAATCCTCGCACCGGCCTAGCGTCGCCCCCGGACGCGAGAACGCCTCGGCGGGCTGAGATGCCAACCGCTGGGTGAGTCGATCGGGACCGGGTGGTCTCGATCGACTCGAAACCCAGGGAACCGCACCGAGGTTCAGTTACCGTCGGTTGCGCTCAGCTGCCTCAACCATTGGTCGACCACCTGTGCGGTCGTATGCGCCTCGGTGCTGCACAGTGCGACATGTTCGGCATCCACGGTCTGGACGGTCTGCGCGGTGGACCAGCTTTCTACGGGCCACTCGTTGAGGTTGTGCGTCCGTGACGGTTTCGTGCACTTGATGACGAGCGCCTCACATTCGAGAGGCCGATTCTCGATCTGCTGCAACAGCTCGAGCCAGCACGCCAGAGCGGTCAACCGTGCGCTGGTGAAGCCGGCGAGGTCGGGGATCGACGCGTCCGTATCGACCACGGCGTCTCTCGCGGTATCCATTTGGCGCTCGTTTGCCTCTCGAGCGATGAAGGAATCGAGGATGATGAATCCCCGCAGCCGGGTATTGCCTTGTTCCAGCAGCCGAGCCGCGGTCGCGTGGGCGAGGTTTCCGCCTCCCGACATGCCGGCCAGGACGAATTCGTCGTTCCCGACGGTATCGAGGACGGACTTGGCGATGCTTTCGATGCCGGCGTCGAGCGACTCGGGCAGGGGCTCATCCGGCTCGAATCCCGAGAGTGGGATGACCGAGAGCCGGCGATGACCGCCCAGATGAGCGGCAAGCAGAATGTACTGGATATATCCGCCGAGGAAGGCCGGGGTGCAGATCAATACCAGGTGCGGCAGGGTATCTCCGCCAGTGTTGTGGGGCGTGCCACCGCTGAGTCCGATGCCGCTCGGTATTGCGGGCGCGTTGTGGTCGAACGCGGGGCGGAGCTGCGCGGCCGCCAGCAGGAACTCCAGGCCGTCGGCGAACCTGTCCTCGGCGACCGCCTCTCTGAACATGCGGACGATGGATGGTTCCTCGGGTCGGGAGCTCGCTGCGGGGAACTGTTCGACGGACTCGCCGACGACGTCGGTGGCCTGTCCGATCCCGTCGCGTCGAGGTGCGAACAGAATGTCTCCGCGGATGGCGAGTTGAGGTTCGCCGCTGGCGACCGCGGTGACGGTCATGTTCCGTACGGCCATGAGTCCGAACAAATCCCCGAGGCCTTTGTCGAGGGAGTCCGTGTCGACGAGAATGATCCGCCCCGGGTTCTCCGATTGAGCCGACTTCACCAGCTCCCACATCGCCGATCCTGCCGGCTGCGCGACCTCGTCGGCCGATACCGAAACCGCGCCGCGCGTGAGTACCAGGAATCTACTGGAATCGAAGCGTTCTTGCCCGGACCAGGACTGCAAAGCGGCCGACACTTTTTGTGTCATGGCCGGCGCATCCGTCGGTAGCGCGCCGGATTCGTCTCTGCGGCAGTCCAGAACAATGACCTGGGAATTGTCGATGTCGGGCCCGTTCAGCGCTTCCGTCCAGTCGCAGGGTGCGACTTCGGGCAATGATGTGGGCTTGGGAAATGTGGACCACTCGATGATGTGATGCTCATTCATGGCTACTTCTTTCTGGATTGCGGCACCCCCCAAGGTGTAGAACCTGTTCTTGCGGCTGGTGTGGTTGGCCGTGCCGGCGCCTCGCCGGCGGTCCGCAATGAACTGGCTCCGGAAGTGCTCTTCGCTGCACCACGGCGCGTCGCCAGCATGCCACGGGGGACTGGCGTCGTCCATCGCTTGACTAGAACGTGTTCTTGCGTGATGCTGAGACGCACTGTGGGAGTTGGTAAATGAGGGCGGGGCGGATGGACCGGGCGACTGCAATGCCGAGCGACGGCAATCATCGACTTTCCGCAGCCGTCGGTGACACCCGGAGATGCCCGCGAGTGAGAGCACGGCCCGCAGGTCGGTGACTCACGCAGCCGAGCACAGACGGAAGTCGAGTGCGACGTGCCCCGCGTGACAGATGCCGTTGAGCCCGAGCCGATCTCGCTGGTCGATACCTAGTCGAGTTCGGCTCTGTTGGCATATCTCGAATCGACGGCAGCTGATGCGGTTGCCGCTTTGTTGAACGACGAGTTCGGCATACCCAAGTCTTTATCTGGATTGCGTTCTTGCTATTTGGAATAGAGGTTCCGAAATGGTCGATCAGCAGAAGCTGCAACATCTCCTACGGCGTGTCACGGCCGAGCTTCAGGAAAGCCGGGCCAAGCTGCGGGAGCTGACGCAGGCGGCCTCGGAGCCGGTGGCGATCGTGGGTATGGGGTGTCGTTTTCCGGGCGGCGTGGGGTCGCCGGACGAGCTGTGGCGTCTGGTGGTCGAGGGTCGTGATGCGGTGTCGGAGTGGCCCTCCGATCGTGGGTGGGATCAGTCGGGTCTGGTGTCTCCGGAGCCGGGTGTCGCGGGTAAGTCGTACACGAACAGGGGCGGATTCCTATACGACGCGGCCGAGTTCGACGCCGGGTTCTTCGGGATCAGTCCGCGCGAGGCGATCGCGATGGATCCGCAGCAGCGGTTGCTGTTGGAGACGGTATGGGAGGCGTTGGAGCGGGCGGGTATCAAGCCGGATTCGTTGCGTGGCAGTGACACTGGCGTGTTCGCCGGTGTCCTCGGGCAGATGGATGGCGGGACAGCCGGAGTCGGGGCTGATCATGGAGTGGAGGGGTATCGATTGACCGGCTCCGCGCTCAGTGTGCTGTCGGGCCGGGTGTCGTATGTGCTGGGGTTGGAAGGCCCTGCGGTGTCGGTGGATACGGCGTGTTCGTCGAGTCTGGTGGCGTTGCATCAGGCGGTGGCGGCGTTGCGTGCGGGGGAGTGTTCGCTGGCGTTGGCGGGTGGGGTGACGGTGATGACAACCCCGGGAACGTTCGTGGAGTTTTCCCGGCAGCGTGGGTTGGCGCCGGATGGCCGGTGTAAGCCGTTCGCCGAGGCTGCCGACGGGACAGCGTTCGGTGAGGGCTCGGGTGTGCTTGTGCTGGAGCGATTGTCGGATGCGCAGCGCCACGGGCATCGGGTGCTGGCGGTGGTGCGTGGTAGCGCGGTCAATCAGGATGGTGCGTCGAATGGTTTGACCGCGCCGAACGGGCCTTCGCAGCAGCGGGTGATTCGGCGGGCGTTGGCCAATGCCGGTGTGTCCGCCGCCGAGGTCGATGTGGTGGAGGCGCACGGCACCGGCACAACGTTGGGTGATCCGATCGAGGCGCAGGCGTTGCTGGCCACCTACGGGCAGGATCGGCCGGCGGATCGGCCGGTGTGGCTGGGTTCGGTCAAATCCAATATCGGACATACGCAGGCCGCTGCAGGCGTGGCCGGGGTGATCAAGATGGTGCAGGCACTGCGTCATGCGGTGCTGCCCAAGAGCTTGCACGTGGAAGAGCCGTCCACACAAGTGGATTGGACTGCGGGGCATGCGAGGTTGTTGACCGCGGAGCGGGACTGGCCGGTTGTCGATCGGCCGCGTCGGGCCGCGGTGTCGGCGTTCGGTATCAGCGGCACCAATGCTCATGTCATCCTCGAGCAGGCGCCGGAATCGGCGACCGACCCCGCGACCGACGCCGATGCCGGTGCTGGTGGGGACGGGTCGGTGGCGTGGGTGGTGTCGGGTCGGACGCCGGAAGCGCTGGCGGGGCAGATGCGGCGGCTGCGGGATTTCGTGGCCGGTGACCCGGTGCCGAACGTGCGGGACGTGGCGCGGGCGTTGGTGTCCGAGCGGTCGCGGTTCGACCACCGTGCGGTGGTGGTGGGTGCGGATCGTGACCAGTTGCTCGCGGGGCTGACCGCGCTGTTGGAGCAGACGCCGAGGCCTGGCGTGGTGACCGGCGTGGCTGGAGCGCCACGCAGGACTGTGCTGGTATTCCCGGGTCAAGGGGCTCAGTGGCTGGGCATGGGAAGGCAGCTGCTGGACTGTTCGCCGGTGTTCGCCCGGAAGATGGCCGAGTGTGATGCGGCGTTCTCGCCGCTGGTGGATTGGTCGTTGTTCGCCGTGCTCGCGGGTGCGGACGGAGCGCCGTCGCCGGAACGCGTCGACGTGGTGCAACCGGTGCTGTTCGCGGTGATGGTGTCATTGGCCGAGCTGTGGCGCTCGGTCGGTGTTGTTCCGGACGCGGTGGTGGGTCATTCCCAGGGTGAGATCGCCGCGGCGTGTGTGGCCGGGGCCTTGTCCCTCGAGGATGCCGCTCGGGTAGTGGTGCTGCGGTCGGCCGCCTTGATCGCTCTGACCGAGCAGGGTGGGATGGCGTCGGTGTCCTTGCCTGTCGACCAGGTCACCGCACTGCTTGCCGGATACGACGAATTGTCGGTCGCAGCGGTGAACGGCCCGCAGGCGACGGTGGTGTCCGGTGTGGCAGCGCAGCTCGAGGATTTCCTGGAAGCCTGTGTCCGCGACAACATTCACGCACGCCGGATCCCGGTGGATTACGGCTCACATTCGCCGCAGGTCGATGTGCTCCGCGAACCGCTGCTGAAGGTGCTGGCCGAGCTTCGGGGCGGATCCGCACGAGTGGCGTTCTGGTCCAGCGTGACCGGTGGCGTACTGGACGGCGCCGAGTTGGACGCGGACTACTGGTTCCGGAATCTACGGGAACCGGTGTATTTCCAGCAAGCAGCTCAGGCTCTGCTGGAGGACGGGTACGACGTCTTCGTCGAGGTCAGTCCGCATCCGCTGCTCACGGTCGGTATCGAGCAGATCTGTGACCTTCGGGCGGGCGCCGATCCGGTGACCGTAGTGGGTTCGCTGCGACGTGACGACGGGGGTATGGACGGTTTCCTGCTGTCGGCGGCGCAGTTGGAAGTGTCTGGTGTGGGGGTGGATTGGGCGGCGTTGCTGGGACCTGCTCAGGCGGGCCGGGTTTCTTTGCCCACGTATGCGTTTCAGCGGCGCAGGTATTGGCTGGATGGCGTCTCGAGTGGTGGGGATGCGTCGTCGTTGGGGCTTTCGCCGGCTGGTCATCCGTTGTTGGGGGCGGTGGTCGCGTCCCCGGACGGGGACGGTGTGGTGCTGACCGGTCGAGTCGGCGTGGCGACCCATCCGTGGCTGGCCGATCGTGCCGTGGGTGGGCTTGTGCTGTTTCCGGGGACCGCTTTCGTGGAGTTGGTGTTGCGTGCGGCAGCGGAAGTGGGTTGTGCGCTGCTGCATGAGCTGACCTTGCTGAAGCCTCTTGTGCTGTCCGACGAGGTCGGGACGCGGTTGCAGGTTGTGGTGGACGATGCCGACGAGCTCGGCTGCCGGTCGGTGTCGGTGTATTCCCGCGCCGAGGCCGCCGACGCCACGTGGGTGCTACACGCACAGGGTGTATTGGGCAGCGAGGGTGCGCCGGAACCGGATGCGGGATTGGCGGTATGGCCGCCCGACGGTGCGGTCGCCGTGCCGGTGGATGGTCTGTATGACCGGTTGGCTGTTGCCGGCGACGAGTATGGACCGGCGTTCCAGGGGTTGCGATCGGTATGGCGGTGTGGCGCCGAACTTCTCGTGGAGGTCGAGCTGCCCGAGTCGGTGACCGATGGGTCGTGGTTCGGGGTGCATCCGGCCTTGCTGGAGTCGGTGCTGCACGGACTGCTCGTCGACGTCGATCCCGATCCCGATCCCGGGCGAGTGAAGTTGCCGTTCCGCTGGCAGGGGGTGACTGTGCATGCGACCGGAGCGTCGCTGCTGCGGGCGCGTATCACTCCGGTACCCGGCGATCTGGATGCAGTATCGATCCAGGTCGCCGATGCGGGCGGCCGGATGGTGCTCAGGACACGGTCCTTGACCGTGCAGGAGGTATCTTCCGCACACTTGGACGCCTCCTCGGCGCAGGACGTGTTGCACGGAGTGCAGTGGACGCCCCTGGCGGCGCAGGACATCTCGCCTGCTGATGCCGAAACCTTCACCGATGGTGAGGCTTTCGGTAGCTGGGTGCATAACGAGGAAGTGACCGTACCTGCGGTGGTCGTGTTCGACCGTGGCGTGGCCGGTGCCGGTGCGGACGAGGATATGCCGAGCCTTGTCCGCGATGCGACGCATGAGATGTTGAGCGTTTTGCAGGCATGGCTGGGTGGGTTGCGGTGTGCGGCAAGCACCCTGGTCGTGGTCACTCGTGGTGCCGTCAGCCGGGCTGGGCAGGATGTCACCGATTTGGCAGGATCGGCGGTTTGGGGTCTGGTGCGTTCGGCTCAGTCCGAGGCTCCGGGCCGAATCATCCTGGTAGACACTGACACTGACGAGCTGACCGCCGAAGGGCTGGCGGCGGTGATCGTTTCGGGTGAGCCCCAGGTTGTCATCCGGACCGGCATCGTGCATGCGGCCCGATTGACCCGGCTGCCCGTTCCGGCCGCGCCGGTATCGGGCGCGGGCGGCGTGGTGTCGGCCGGGACGGTGCTGATAACCGGCGGCACGGGTGGTTTGGGTGCGGTGTTGGCGCGGCATCTGGTGACCAACCACGGGGTGCGGTCGCTGGTGTTGGCGAGTCGCCGTGGTGCGGCCGCGCCGGGAGCGTCGCTGTTGGTGACGGAGTTGGGCGAGCTGGGTGCTCGCGTGCGGATCGTGGCCTGTGATGTCGCGACTCGCGATGGGGTGGCCGAGTTGTTGGCGGCGGTACCCGAGCGGTTCCCCCTGACGGGCGTGGTGCATGCGGCCGCTGTGCTCGATGACGGTGTGATCGCGTCACTGACCCCGGACCGGATGGACACGGTGCTGGCAGCGAAGGCCGATGCCGCCTGGTATCTGCACGAGGCCACGAGCCGTATGGATTTGGGCATGTTCGTGCTCTACTCGTCGGCGGCGGGCGTGCTGGGCAATGCGGGGCAGGGCAACTACGCGGCCGCGAATGTGTTCCTGGATGGGTTGGCCGAACATCGGCGTGCGAGTGGGCTGGCCGCGACTTCGATCGCATGGGGGTTTTGGACTTCCGATACCGGGATGACCGGGCATCTCGCACATACCGACACCGCTCGGCTGGGTCGGGTTGGGCTGTCACCGATCTCGACCGAGCAAGGTCTGGCGATGTTCGACACCGCGATGGTTGCGGACCGTGCCGCCGTGGTCGCCGCACCGACGGATCCTGTGGCGCTGGATGCGCAGGTCCGGGCCGGGACATTGATCCCGCTGCTGCGGGGATTGGTATCGAGTGCACGACGTCGTTCGATGCCGGATCTGTCGCGGGAGCGTGAAGCGGGTCTGCGAGAACGGATCTCGGGGCTGGCCGAAGCCGAGCGACTGCCGATGCTGCTGGGCGTGGTGCGAGACCAGATGGCGGTTGTGCTCGGCCATGATGGTCGCGACGCGATCGATCCGGCCCGCAACTTCCGGGAGTTGGGTTTCGATTCGCTGGCCGCGGTGGAGGCCCGTAACCGACTCAATACGCTCACCGGACTGCGACTGCCCGCGACCCTGATCTTCGACCATCCCACACCGGCCACCCTCGCCCGGCACATTCTGCACGAGCTACTCGGATCCCGAGGGGAGACTGCGGTAGCGCCGATGCGGCCGTCGAATGCGGCTCACGAATCCACCGATCTTCCGGCGGCGGAATCCGCCGCTCCCGATGAGAGTTTGGTCGGTGTCATCCGGCAGGCGATCGCGGCCGAGAGGTTCACTCGCGGTGTGGCGCTCTTGCGAGCGGCAGCGAAACTCCGTCCGCGGTTCGACCACGTCACCGGGGGACTGCCGGCCGGCATCGGAATCGGTGGCGGGGATGTACTGCCACACCTGGTGTTCGTCAATGCCCCGGAATTCCTCGGCGGATCCATTCAGTACACGGAGCTTGCCGCCCATTTGGGCGGTCACCGCCGGGTCTCGGCCATCCCGCTGTCGGGATACGACCCGGACCAGCCGCTCCCCGCATCGCTCGATACCGCTGTCGACAGCATCGTCGAGACGGTCCTCGATACGGTGGGCCAGGACGAATTCGTGCTGGGCGGCTACTCGGTGGGAGCGAACATCGCCCACGCGGCGGCGGCTCGGCTTTTGGAACAAGGAAATACCCGGCTGCGGGGCCTGGTCATCCTGGACGGCTTCCTCGCCCGCGAGGCGAACGAACGCCAATTGAACCGCCGCGGGAACCACATGCTCGAGCTGGACGCGACGATCCCCGACCTCGCCGGTCTGACCACCGCACGATTGACCGCCTTCGGTTGGTGGTTCGACCTGGCGATGCGGATCGAACACAAGCCTCTGGACTGCACGACGCTCGTCGCCGAGTTCACGCGATCGTCGCCTTCGCATCAGAGTCTCGACGAGCGGCCGACAGCAGAGTGGTCGACCGCGCAGACGGTCCGGACCGTGGACGCGGATGACGTTGCCCTGCGCGGCGCCGGGGTCCAGGTAGCGGCACAGCTCATCGACCAATGGCTCACACGGCTGAGCACCGACATCCGACCTATTCAGTGATGGAGACGTAATGAGCACTATGGCATCGCAACCCGATCACGAGATCGTGGTGATCGGGGCAGGTCCCGGCGGTATCGCGGCGGGTGCGCTGCTCAAACGCGCGGGGATCGACGAGTTCACCATCCTGGAGCGTGCGGGCGAGGTCGGCGGCAGCTGGCGCGAAAACTCCTACCCGGGAATCAGTGTGGACGTACCCGCGTTCATCTACCAGTATTCCTTCGCTCGTAAGGCCGATTGGCCGACGCTGTTCCCGACCGGCGCCGAGATTCAGGCGTATCACCAGGAAGTCGCTCGCCGCTACGGTCTCTATCGGCATCTACGGTTCCACACCGAGGTCGTCCGCGAAGTCTGGGACGAGACACACCGCCGCTGGGCGTTGCACACCGCTGACAACGAGATCATTACGGCCCGGTTCGTGATCAGCGCGGTCGGCGCCTTTCTGCGACCCAAAGTCGATAGTGGCATAAAGGGTCTCGATGACTTCACCGGTACCGTGCAGAGCCCGGCCACCTGGGACCATGCATACGACCTGACGGGTAAGCGCGTGGCCGTGATCGGTACCGGCGCGAGTTCCGTGCAGATCACGCCCGCGATCGCGCCCGAGGTCGGTCACCTCGATGTCTACCAGCGGACGCCCGTGTGGTGCCTGCCCAAACCCAATTACCCGGTCCCGCGCAGACTCCAATCCGCCTTGCGGGTACGGGCCGTGGCAGCGGCCCAGTCCGGAATCATCTTGCTGGGCTTGGAACCCATCGCCAGGCTGGCCACCTATGTGCCCTTGGCAGTGATGAAACCGGTGATGGCCGCATTCGATGCCTTCGCCAAGCGGTTGTACCGTGCGTATCTTCGGCGCACCATCGATGACCCCGAAACGGCCGCCGCGCTGACACCCGCCTATGGACCCATGGCGAAGCGACTCACCCTGTCGACCGGATATCCGGCGGTGTTCAATCGCGACAATGTCCGCCTGGTCACCGACGACATCGAGCAGTTCACCGAGCAGGGCATCCGGACCAGCGATGGCACCGAGCGCAAATACGACGCGATCGTGCTGGCGACCGGCTACGAGATGCACACCGATCCGGAAAGTTACGCCGAAGGCGCCGTGGTCGGGCGGGACGGATTCGATCTCGGTCAGTTCTACGGCGCGAATGGAGTACAGGCCTACGAGGGTGTGGCCGTAGCCGGCCTGCCGAACCGCTGGATGCTGGTCGGACCGTATGCGCTGTCCGATATCGGATGGCACGGGATGGTGGAAACGACTGCATCACACGCCATTCGAGCGATCGCGGAGGCCCGGCGCCGGCGGGCATCGACCGTCGAGGTGAGTCGACGGGCGCACGCCGCCTACCATGCCGAGATCCGCAAGCGTGGTCAGTTCCTGCGGAGCTACATCGAGACGCAGGGTGTTCCAACCTACTACCGCAACTCACACGGTGACACGCCGTATTTCCGGCCTGCCGGCGCCCTCGAAACACGATGGCGCGGCAGGCATTTCCCGTTCACCGACTACAACTTCGACACGAAGTAGTCGGCCCGGGTCGGCCTCATCGGCCGGCCCGGGGTACGACCTTCAGCTGATACGGCTCCGGGCGCATCGTCCCACCTTCCCGCATCACCAGTGGTGTGCCGTCGGTGCGCAATTCGAAGGCCGACAGAATGCGGGCGATCAGCAGCGTGGCCTCGTGCAGCGCGAACTGACGGCCGATGCAGCTGCGCGGCCCGGTGCCCCACGGCTCGAAGAACCGGTCGGGATGGCTGCGCATCCGGTCGGGTTCGAAGCGCGACGGATCGAAGATGTCGGCGTCGGGACCCCACACCTCCTGGTCGCGATGTGCGGCCATGGCGAGGACGAAAACCATTTGCCCGGCGTGGATCCGATACCCGCCGAGATCCTGGTCGGTGCGGGCTCGCCGGAAGTATCCCGGTGCCGGCGGCCACAATCGCAGGCACTCGTTGAGCACCTGCCGGATCAGGCGCATCCCGGTTATCGCTTTGTAGTCGAACCCGCCGCGTGCCGAAATCTCGGCGCGGAGTCGTTCTTGTAGTTCTTGGTCGGTGGCGAGGTAGTAGAGCACGGTCTCGAGCAGCGCGGCCGTGGTTTCGTACCCTCCCGCCATGAAGGTCAGCACTTGCTCGCGCACGTTGTCCGACGGCAACCGCCGGCCGGTTTCCGGGTCGACGGCCGAGAGCATGAGGTTGAGCAGATCCTCATCATCGGTCGGATGAGCCTGTCGTTCAGCGATGATTCGGTCCGAAAAGCCATGTATCACCTCGACATTGCGGCGCACACGGGATTCGAGCAGCCGCCGCCGGAATGGACCGACGACGGGCAGGGCAAGACCGGCGTCCGACGACATTCGCAGGAGATCGCCGAGCGACTCGATGAACGCCTGGGAATCGGCGCTGTCTGGCGCATCATGGAAGAGCCCGAGATCCGTGGTGAATCCGGCGCGGCCGATGATCTCCCCCGCGGCCCGTGTCATGGCCGAGTACGTGTCGATCACGCCGTCACCGGCGGACCATTCGGTGACGAGATCATCGGCGACCGACTGCATCGCCTGGTGATAGCTGCGCATTGCCTTCTGCGCGAAGGCTGGAGTGAGGATGCGACGCGCCTGGCCCCACAGCGGATTGTCGGAATCGACCACGAACAGCGCGTCCGGCATGAACCGTTTGAACTCGAGCACCGGTCCGTACAGTGAACGCTCCCAATGCTGTTCATCCGAGCATTGGGCCGCGAGCCGGGCGCCTGTCGCGTAGATGATGTGCAGGCCGAGAACTCTGCGTTCGAAAATGGGACCGAGCGACGCGGAAAGCGCCATTTCATTCTGGAGGGGGCGATAGCGGTCGAAATGGGTGATATCACCCAAGAGCGGCACGCGCCGAGGCGGGTGCGGAAGGTCTCCCCGAATCATGTGCTTGTCCTTCGGTGTTCAGCTCGCGGGCGTGTTCTCGAAGCGGTAGTCGCTCAGCGGGAATCGGGAGTTGCGCCAGGCCATTTCGACGCTGAGCGTCGGTCGCAGCGGCACGTCGCCGTTCACGTCGACGTAGTAGGCGTTGGCGATGCCGCAGGTGTCCTGCCAGAACACCTGCCGCCACCGGCGGCGCAGCATTTCGTCGAAGTACCTCGCGTTGGCCTCTCGAGTGACCTCCACCCGCGTCGCTCCGGTCCGGCGGGCGTGGCCGAGGCAGCGACCAATGTGCTTGGCGCTGGCTTCGATCATGGTGAAGTAGGACGAACCGTTGTAGGAGTACGGGCCGAACACCGAGAAATAGTTGGGGAAACCGGGCACGCTCACCCCCTGGTACGCCTGCGTTCGTTCCCGAGACCAATACTCGTGCAGATCGACGCCGTCGGATCCGACGCACCGGAAGGGCACACCGGACACGAACGGCAGGTGGAACCCGGTCGCGAGAATCAACACGTCCAGCTCATGCTCGACGCCTTCGGCCGTGCGGAGGCCGTCCGTGGTCACCTTGTCGATGGGATCGGTTTCCAGGTACACGTTTTCGCGGTTGAAGGTGGACAGATACTCGTTCGAGTAGGCCGGCGGCTTGCAGCCGAGCGCATAACGCGGCGTGAGCTTGTCCCGGACTGCCGGATCGTGCACCTGCGCGGCCAACTCACGCCGCAGGCCGCCTTCGGCGAGCCTGGTCAACGGGAACAGCTTGTGATATTGGGCCGGCAAGAGGACGACCGTCTCGATGTAGGCCTGGCTCAGCGCCCGGAGCGCGCGCTTCGCCAACGGAACGTGCTCGAGCACCCAGCGCAGCCGCGCGGGCAGCGGCGCGTCGTACTTCGGCACGATCCAGATCGGAGTCCGCTGGAACACCGTCAGCTTCGCGACCTCGGGCGCGACGGCCGAGGTGAGCTGTACGCCGGACGCTCCCGTGCCGACGATCCCGACCCGCTTGCCGGTCAGGTCGACCGACGAGTCCCAGCGCGCGGTGTGCAGCACCCGCCCCGCGAAGTTCTCGATCCCGCTGAACTGCGGCATTTTCGGTTCGGGAAAGCTGCCCGTCGCGTTGACGACGAACCGGGCGGTCAAGGTGTCGCCGGCGGCCGTCGTCACCCGCCATCGATTCGCGTCGTCCTCGAAGACGATTCTGTCGATCTTGGTGTCGAACCGCATCCGCGAACGAAGGCCGTACTTGTCGGCGCAATGCTCCGCATACTCCTGCACCTCCCGGCCGGGGGAGTAGACGCGGGTCCAGTCCGATCGCTGCTCGAACGAGAACTGATAGCTGAAGACCGGGAAGTCGACCGCGACACCGGGGTAGGTGTTGCACCGCCACGTGCCGCCGAGACCGTCGCCCGCGTCGAAGATCTGGTAGTCGTGCACACCGGCCCGATCCAGTTCGATAGCCGTGCCCATCCCCGAAAAGCCCGCGCCGACGATAATGATCTCGTAATCGACAGCAGTATCCATGTTATTCCTCATACCTGATTTCCCACCCCTCACGAGATGCCGAATTCGTCGTCCAACAGGTCCAATAGTGCTTCGTCACTCATCGTCATGACGTCCTCCGACGGCGATATGTCCTGATCTTCATTCGCCCGGCCGGCGATTCGTGTCAAATTCAGTAGCCTCGAGTAGAATTCGTCGGTCATTCCCTTGCCCGCGACCATCTCCATGACCTCCTTTTCCAGGCGCGATAGAGAGTCGGAGACAGCGTTATCGCCGAGTTGGGTGAGGATGTGCGTGGCGACACCGTCGGGTGTCGGATAGTCGAAAACCAGGGTCGCGGGCAACCGCAACCCGGTGACCGTGTTCAACCGATTGCGTGTCTCGACCGCGGTCAGGGAGTCGAATCCCAGATCCCGGAAACTACGTCCGGCATCGATGGCCGCACCGCTGTCGTGCCCCAGCACCGCCGCGACCTGACCGCGAACAGTGTCCAGCACCAACGCTTTTCGCTCGGCGTCGGTCAATCCCGTCAACCGCTCCCGCAGACCCACCGCAGCGGCCGCATCCGAAGTGCCGCGGCGGATCGTGGGCAGCATGCCCTCCAGCATCGGAGCAAGGACACCGGCACGGGAACGGGCCGCCAATGCGGCCGAATCGATGCGCGCCGCCACCACACCCGAACGAGGTTGTGCCACAGCGGCATCGAACAACGCCAATCCTTGGTCGTCCGACATCGCCAGTACGCCACCGCGACCCAAACGCGTGGTGTCGACATCACCGAGATGCCCGGTCATCCCGGTATCGGAAGCCCACAACCCCCACGCGATCGATGTCGCGACCAGCCCACTCGCACACCGATGCTCGGCCAACCCGTCGAGGAACGCATTCGCGGCGGCGTAGTTGCCCTGCCCCGCCGTGCCCAACACGCCCGCGACGGAGGAATACAGAACGAACAACCCCAGATCCAGCTCCCGGGTCAACTCGTGCAGATGCCACGCCGCGTCCGCCTTGGCCGCCAGCACCGCGTCCATCCGATCCGGGCTCAACGAAACCACCACACCGTCGTCGAGCACACCCGCGGTGTGGACCACACCGGTCAACGGCGCGTCCTGAGGTGCCGCGGCCAACAACTCCACGACTTCACTGCGATCGGACACGTCGCACGCCACGATCCGTACCCGGGCGCCCAACTCGGTCAACTCGGTGATCAAGTCCTGCGCCCCAGGCGCTGCGGGGCCGCGGCGACTGGCCAGCACCAGCGACCGCACCCCGTAGTCGGTCACCAGATGCCGTGCCAGCATCGAGCCCAACCCGCCGGTGCCACCGGTGATCAAGACCGTGCCCGCCGACACCACGCCCGAGTCCATGCCGGCACCCGCCGCCGGGAGCCGGACCAGTCGAGCGGTGTGCAGCACGCCGGAACGGATCATGACCTGAGGTTCGCCACACGCCAGCACTCCGGCCAGGTCCGCTGTCGTTGCGTCGGTGTCGATAAGCAGGATCCGACCCGGGTCCTCCGTCTGTGCCGAACGCACCAGACCCCACACCGCGGCTCCGGCCAGATCATCGACCTGCTCACCGGCACCCGCGACCGCTCCGCAGGTCAACACCACCAACGTGCTCGAGGCGAAGCGTGATTCACCCAGCCAGGCCTGCAACCCGGCCAGTACCTCACCGGTCGCTCGATGCACCCGCCCGGGCATATCCTCGGCAGTGTCGGCGGTCTCACGCCGGTCCAGCACCACCACCGGCGGCACCGACGCGGCCTCGTCCCGGGTCCAGGACAGCAAGTCCGCAACCGTGGTGAACACCCGCGACTCGAACACCGACGTCGGGGCATAGGTCTGGATCGGGGTCCACTGCACCGCGCACAACCGCTCCTGCGTGCTCGCGGCCCCCAGTTGTCCCGGCGACACCGGCCGCAAGGTCAACGACCCGACCGTCGACACCGGACGCCCGGTAGCGGTGTCGGCGACCTCGATCGCGACCGCACCGGCACCGCTCGGTGAGATCCGGGCCCGCACCGCCGATGCGCCGACCGCGTGCAGGGTTACCTCCGACCACGCGAACGGCAGCACCACCTCGGCACCGGAATCGGTCGCCGGCACAGCCGTCACCGTGGCATGCAGCACCGAATCCAACAACGCCGGATGCAACCCGAAGCCCGACCCATCACTCACCGCATCCGGCAACGACGCCTCGACGAACAACTCCTCACCACGACGCCACACCCGACCGCAAACCCCGGAACGCCGGACCGTAGCCGTACCCGAGATCGCTCAACCCGTCGTAGAGGTCGTCCACGTCCACACGCTCCGCGCTCGCGGGCGGCCACACCGCCAACGCCTCCGACACCGCGCCTGCGGCAACCGAACTCGGAGAATCAGCACCCTGCTGGTCGACTACCCCCTCGGCATGGGTAACCCACTCGGCCTGTGGGTCGTCTGCGTCGCGGGAATACACCGCCACTCGTCGCCCGCCCGGCCCATCGTTCCCATCGACCACGACCTGCAGCTGCACCGCGGAGTCGGCGGTCAACACCAGCGGGGTCGTCAACATCAGCTCTCCAAGTACCGGATGCCCGATCTCTTCGCCCGCCCGCAGCGCCAATTCCACGAACCCGGTACCGGGGAACAACACCGTTCCACCGACTGCGTGATCGACCAGCCACGGCTGTGTCGCCAGCGACAACCGACCGGCCAACACCACGCCACCCGAACCCGCCGGCGTCAGCACCGCCCCCAACAACGGATGCCCAGCACCCGACAAGCCCAACGACGCTGCGTCAGCGACCCCCGACGAGATCGACCAATACCGGTGACGCTGGAACGCATAACCTGGCAACTCCACACGCCGGCCACGGCCCCCGAACACCGCGTCCCACACCACATCCACACCCGCCACGTTCAAGCGGGCCATCGAGCGGGCGAAGGCGAGGGCACTGTCCTGTCCGCGCTGCAACGAACCCACGATCACCGGGTCCCGGTCACCATCGGAAGCCGATGCGTCACAGATCTGTTCGATGTCGACGCCCAGCAACGAATGCGGGCTCGCCTCGAGGAACACGGTGTGGCCATCCCGCCGCAACGCCCGCACCGCCTGCTCGAAACACACCGTGTGCCGCAGATTCCGGTACCAGTAGTCGGCATCCAACCCGGCCGGATCCAGTACCGTGCCGGTGACAGTCGAATAGAACGCCGCCCGCGCCGATGCCGTCTCGAGCGATGATCCGGCCTCGAGTGGTGGTGTCGGGTCTGTGGTGAGTACCTGCATCAGGTGCTCACGAAGCTTTTTCGACCTGGGGTGAATGCGACGCGTAGTCCACCGCCACCCGCCGGGCCCGGATACCGCGACGCTCACACTCGCTCAGCAGCGACTCCAACGGCCCGGTCGCACCGGAGACCACCGTCGATCCCGGGCCGTTGACCACAGCCACCGCCAGCCCGTCGAACCCGTCGAGCAACTCCTCGACCCGATCCCGGGGTGCGAACACCGACACCATCGCGCCCTGACCGGCCAGCACCGTCAACGCCGCCGACCGCTCGATCACGATCCGGGCCGCGTTCTCGAGCGACAACCCGCCCGCGACATGGGCTGCCGCGATCTCGCCCTGCGAATGACCCACCACCGCATCGGCTTCGACGCCGACCGAACGCCACAACTCCGCCAGCGACACCATCACCGCGAACAGCACCGGCTGCACGATCTGGGACGTGTTCGAGCCACGTCGCATCATCGGTAGCGAGCACGTCCAGCAGCGACCAATCCACCAAATCAGCGAATGCCCGATCGCACTCGGCCATCTTCTGCGCGAACGCCGGGAACCGGGCCGACAGTCCCGGCACATCCCCAACCACTGCGCACCCTGACCTGGAAAGACCAACACGGTCTTGCCATGTGCGCGTACGGTTCCCGACTCCACACCTTCGGCGGGCAGCCCTTGGGCCACCGCGGCCAAGCCCCCCGACAACGCCGCCCGGTCCCCGCCCACGACAACCGCACGCTGCTCGAACCGCGTCCGGCCCGCCAGCGTCCTCGCCACATCCACCGGATCCACATCCGGGCGCTCGAGCAGATACTGCGACAACCGACCCGCCTGCCCGGCCAAGGCTTCCGGTGTCCGGCCCGACAACACCCACGCCACCGGCCCGTCCCCAGCATCGGCCGGAGTGTCGGCGACCGAGGCGGTCACCGAGTCCGGGACCGGTGATTGTTCGAGGATCACGTGAGGCATTGGTGCCGCTGATACCGAACGCCGTTTACCGCGGCGCGGCGCGGCCGATCGACCAGCGGCCAGTCGCGTTGCTCGGTGAGCAGCTCCACCCGCCCGGCATTCCAATCCACATGTGTCGACGGCATATCCACGTGCAGCGTCCTGGGCAAGATCCCATGACGCAGCGCCTGCACCATCTTGATCACCCCGGCCACGCCTGCCGCTGCCTGCGTGTGCCCGATATTGGATTTGACCGAGCCCAACCACAGCGGCCGATCCGCCGGACGGTCCTGCCCGTAGGTGGCCAGCAACGCCCCGGCCTCGATCGGATCACCCAACGTGGTCCCCGTCCCGTGGGCCTCGACCACATCGATCTCAGCGGCGGACACCCCGGCGTTGGCCAGCGCCCGCCGAATCACTCGCTGCTGGCAGGCCCATTCGGCGCAGCGAAACCGTTGGACGCACCATCCTGATTGACCGCGGTGCCCCGCACCACCGCCAGCACCTGATGCCCGTGGCGCTGCGCATCGGACAGCCGTTCCAGCACAAGCACACCCGAGCCCTCACCGAACGCTGTCCCGTCGGCAGCCTCGGCGAACGGCTTACACCGACCATCCGTCGCCAACGCTCGCTGCCGAGAAAACTCCACGAACGTCGTGGGCGTGGCCCATCACCGTCACCCCACCGGCCAGCGCCAGCGAACACTCGCCCGCACGCAATGCCGCCACCGCCTGATGCAACGCCACCAGACTCGACGAACACGCCGTATCCACCGACACCGCAGGGCCTTCCAGCCCCAGCGCATACGACACCCGACCCGACACGACAGCGCCGGCTGTTTCGCTGTGCGGGTAGTCGTGATACATCGCACCGACGTACACGCCGGTGTCGCTGCCGCGCAGGGTGGCCGGTTGGATTCCGGCGTGTTCGAGTGCTCCCACACGGTTTCCAGCAAGATCCGCTGCTGCGGATCGATCGCGATCGCCTCGCGGGGACTGATCCCGAAGAACCCGCGTCGAACTCGCCCGCGTTGTAAAGGAATCCGCCCTGATTCGTATAGGACTTGCCCGCCACACCCGGCGCGGGATCGAACACCCCGTCCCAGCCACGATCGGTCGGGAACGCCGAGATCACGTCACGACCGTCGACCACCAACCGCCACAACTCCTCCGGAGACGACACTCCACCCGGAAAGCGACATCCCACCCCCACGATCGCGACCGGCTCGGACAGCGACGCCGGCCCCGAAACCGGCACCACCGCCGATTCCGCGGCATCCGCGTTATCGCCGAGTTGGGTGAGGATGTGCGTGGCGACACCGTCGGGCGTCGGATAATCGAAAACCAGAGTCACGGGAAACCGCAACCCGGTGACCGTGTTCAAACCGATTGCGCGTCTCGACCGCGGTCAACGAGTCGAATCCCAGGTCCCGGAAACTACGGTCAGGATCGACGGCCGCTCCGCTGTCGTGCCCCAGCACAGCCGCGGCCACACCACGAACAGTGTCCAGCACCAACGCCTTTCGCTCGGCATCGGTCAGTCCCGTCAACCGCTCCCGCAGACCCCCCACCACCCCGGTCGCGCGGCGGACCCCCGGCAGCAAGCCCTCGAGCAATGGAGTCAGCGTGCCCGCGCGCGCACCGGCGGCCAGCGAGGTCATGTCCATGCGGGCAGCGATCACTCCCGAACGTGGTTGTGCCACAGCGGCATCGAACAACGCCAATCCCTCTTCGTCCGACATCGCCAGCACGCCACCCCGGCTCAGGCGCGTGGTGTCGACATCACCGAGGTGTTCGGTCATCCCGGTGCCGGAAGCCCACAGGCCCCACGCGATCGATGTCGCCGTCCGACCATCGTGACGGCGGCACTCGGCCAACCCGTCGAGGAACGCGTTCGCGGCGGCGTAGTTGCCCTGCCCCGCCGTGCCCAACACACCCGCGACCGAGGAATACAGCACGAACAATCCCAGATCCAGGTCCCGGGTCAACTCGTGCAGATGCCACGCCGCGTCCGCCTTGGCGGTCAGCACCGTGTCCATCTGATCCGGGCTCAACGACACCACCACGCCGTCGTCGAGTACACCGGCGGTGTGCACCACACCGGTCAACGGCGCGTCCTGGGGTACCGAGGCCAACAACCCTGCGACTTCACTGCGATCGGACACATCACACGCCGCGATCCGCACTCGGGCACCCAACTCGGTCAACTCCGTGACCAAGTCCTCCGCCCCGGCCGCTGCGGGGCCGCGGCGACTGGCCAGCACCAAAGACCGCACTCCATAGTCGGTCACCAGATGCCGCGCCAGCATCGAGCCCAACCCGCCGGTGCCACCCGTGATCAAGACCGTGCCCGCCGACACCGCACCCGAGTCCACACCGGCCTCCGCCGCCGGGAGCCGGACCAGTCGAGCGGTGTGCAGCACGCCGGAACGGATCATGACCTGAGGTTCGCCACACGCCAGCACCCCGGCCAGATCCACTTTCCGTTGCGTCGGTGTCGACGAGCCGGATCCGGCCCGGATCCTCCGTCTGTGCCGAACGCACCAAACCCCACACCGCGGCTCCGGCCAGATCATCGACCTGCTCACCCGCACCCGCGACCGCCCCGCAGGTCCACACCACCAACGTGCTTGCGCCGAAGCGTGATTCACCCAGCCAGGCCTGTAATCCGGCCAGTACCTCACCGGTCGCCCGATGGACGCGCTGCGGCATATCCTCGGCAGTGTCGTCGATCGCGCGCCGGTCCAGCACCAACAACGGCGGCACCGACGCGGTCTCGTCGCGCGTCCACGCCAAGAAGCCCTCGATCGTGGTGAACCCCGGGACTCCGGCTCCGGCCCCGAACTCGGGATCGGAGTCGGTGTCCACTGCACCGCGCACAACCGCTCCCGCGTGCTCGCGGCGCCCAGTTGTCCCGGCGACACCGGCCGCAAGGTCAACGACCCGACCGTCAACACCTGGGCCCGGAAATATCGGCGACCTCGATCGCGACCGCGCCGGTACCGGATTCGATCGGGCGGATCCGGGCCCGCACCACCGACGCGCCGACCGCATGCGGCAACACCTCCGACCACGCGAACGGCAACATCACGCCACCCCCATCGGAATCGGAAGCCATCACCACGGCATGTAGCACCGAATCCAACAGCGCCGGATGCAGTCCGAACCCCGACGCATCGCTCACCGAATCCGGCAATGCGGCCTCGACGAACAGCTCCTCACCGCGACGCCACAGCGACCGCAACCCCTGGAAGGTCGGACCGTAGTCATAGCCGAGATCGGCCAGCACCCGGGTACACATCGTCCACCGGCACCGCCACCGCGCCACCGGCGGCCACACCGCCAGATCCTCCGACACCGCACCGGCGGCAACCGAATCGCGATATCGGAGTCCTGCCGCCCGAGTACCCCCTCGGCGTGCGTGACCCACTCGGCCTGTGGGTCATCGGTGTCACGGGAATACACCACCACTCGTCGCCCGCCCTGCCCGTCGTCGTCGACCACGACCTGCAGTTGCACCGCGGTCTGGGCGGTCAACACCAACGGGGTCGTCAGCGTCAGGTCCCGCAGCACCGGGCATCCGACTTCCTCGCCGGCTCGCAGAGCCAACTCCACGAACCCGGTGCCGGGGAACAACACCACCCCGCGGACCGCGTGATCGGCCAGCCACGGCTGCGACGCCAACGACAACCGACTCGTCAACATCACCGCACCGGTGTCCGCGGACTCCATCACCGCGCCCACGAGCGGATGCCCGGCCCCGGCCAATCCCAGCGAGGCCGCGTCGCCGGTCCGGGTCGAGGTCAGCCAATAGCGGCGACGCTGGAACGCATACGCGGGCAGCTCGATTCGACGGCCGCGACCCTGGCGCATCGCATCCCACGCGACATCCACACCCGACACATCCAATCGGGCCATCGAACGCGTGAACGCGATCGCGCAATCCTCGCCACGCAGCAACGAACCCACGATCACCGGGTCATGGCTGTCCGGGGGAGTGCTGCTGCCGGGATCGGCTGCCTCGCAGATCTGTTCGATGTCGGCGGTCAGCAGCGGGTGCGGGCTCGCCTCGACGAACACGCTGTAGCCGTCGCGGTGCAATGCCCGCACGGTCTGCTCGAAACGCACCGTTTCCCGCAGATTGCGGAACCAGTACCGGGCATCCAATTCAGCCGGGTCCAGGATCGTGCCGGTGACGGTGGAATAGAACGCCACCCCCAACGAACCCCTCGAAACGGTGGAATCCTGTGACCGCGGCCGGATTTCGGTGAGTGCGTCGAGCAGGTGCTCGCGGAGCTGTTCGACCTGGGGAGAATGCGAGGCATAATCCACCGCGATCCGGCGGGCGCGAACATCGAGTCGCTCACACTCGGTCAGGAACAAGTCCATCTGTTCGATGTCACCGGACACCACCGTCGATCCCGGCCCGTTGACCACGGCCACCGCCAACCGGTCGAACCGCTCGAGCAGTCGCTCGACCTGCTCGACCGGGAGCCCGACCGCCACCATCGCGCCCCGACCGGCCAACGCCGTCAACGCCGCCGATCGCAGGATCACGATCCGGGCGGCATCCTCGAGCGACAACGCACCGGCCACATGGGCTGCGGCGATCTCTCCTTGGGAATGACCCACCACGGCATCGGGTTCCACACCGACCGAACGCCACAGCTGCGCCAGCGACACCATCACCGCGAACAGCACCGGTTGCACGACCTCGACGCGTTCCAGCGAGGGCGTGCCTTCGCCACCGTCGAGCACCTCGAGTAGCGACCAGTCCACCAGCGTGGAGAACACCCGATCACACTCGGTCATGGCCTGCGCGAAGACCGGCGAGGAAGCCAGCAACTCCCGGCCCATCCCGAGCCACTGCGCACCCTGACCCGGGAACACCAGCACCGTCTTACCGTGACTACCGGCAACTCCCGACACCACCGCGTCGGCGCCGGCGGGTAGCCCCCGCGCCACCGCGTCGAGCCCGTCCAGCAACTGCGCCCGATCCCCGCCCACGATCACCGCACGATGATCGAACCGCGAACGTCCCGACAACGTCGCGGCCACATCCACCGGATCCACCTCCGGACGCTGCCCCAGATAGGTCGACAACCGAGATGCCTGTCCCGCCAACCCATCCCGGGTCCGTGCCGACACCACCCACGCCACCGGCCCATCGATCGGTGTCTGTGGTTGTGGTGCCGGCTCGCGCACCGGTGCTTGTTCGAGGATGACGTGGGCATTGGTGCCGCTGATACCGAACGCCGATACCGCGGCCCGTCGCGGACGATCGGCCTCCGGCCAGTCCCGTGCCCGACTCAGCAGCTCGGCGTGTCCCGCAGTCCAATCCACCTGCGAGGACGGCTCATCCACGTGCAAGGTCCCGGGCAGCACCCCGTGCCGCAGGGCCTGCACCATCTTGATCACCCCGGCCACGCCGGCGGCGGCCTGGGTGTGTCCGATATTCGACTTGATCGAACCGAGGCGCACCGGTTCCGAATCACGGTCGCGCTGACCATAAGTCGCGAGCAATGCTTGCGCCTCGATCGGGTCACCCAACCGGGTGCCGGTGCCGTGCGCCTCCACCACATCGACCTCGGCGGCGGACACACCGGCATTGGCCAACGCCCGCCGAATCACCCGCTGCTGCGAAGGCCCGTTCGGCGCGGTCAAACCATTCGACGCACCATCCTGATTGACCGCGCTACCACGCACCACCGCCAGCACCCGATGCCCGTGGCGCTGCGCATCCGACAACCGTTCCAGCACAAGCACACCCGAACCCTCGGCCCACGCCGTTCCGTCCGCAGCCTCCGCGAACGGTTTACAGCGGCCATCCGCGGCCAACCCCTGCTGCCGGGAAAACTCCACGAACATCGACGGAGTGGGCATCACCGTCACCCCACCGGCCAGCGCCAGCGAACACTCGCCCGCGCGCAACGCCGCCACCGCCTGATGCAACGCCACCAGACCGGACGAACACGCCGTATCGACTGACACCGCAGGGCCTTCCAACCCCAGCACATACGACACCCGGCCCGACACCACACTCGCCGTACCGCCGGTCAATCGATAGCCCTCGGACCCCGTTGAGCCGCCGGTGTCCGAACCGGCGGCGTAGGACTGGTCGGTCACGCCCGCGAAGACACCGGTGTCGCTGCCGCGCAGGGTGGCCGGTTGGATTCCGGCGTGTTCGAGTGCCTCCCAGACGGTTTCCAGCAGGATCCGTTGCTGGGGGTCCATGGCGATCGCTTCGCGCGGGCTGATCCCGAAGAACTCGGCGTCGAACTCGGCCGCGTCGTACAGGAATCCGCCCTGGTTCGTGTACGACTTGCCCGCTGTGCCGGGCGCGGGATCGAATATCGCGTCCCAGCCGCGATCGGTCGGGAACCCCGAGATCACGTCACGACCCTCGACCACCAACCGCCACAACTCCTCCGGAGAGGACACCCCGCCCGGGAAACGGCAGCCCACCCCCACGATCGCCACCGGCTCCGACGGCGACGCCGCCGACACCGATTCCGATGGCGCAGCGCTACCGGTGTCGGTGAGTTGGGTGAGAATGTGCGCGGTGACCGCATCCGGTGTCGGATAGTCGAAGACCAGAGTCGCGGGCAACCGCAACCCGGTGACGGTGTTCAACCGATGACAGAGCTCGACCGCGGTCAACGAGTCGAAGCCCAGATCCCGGAAGCTACGGTCGGTATCGATGGCTGCGGCCCGGCCGTGCCCCAGCACCAGCGCGGTCTCACGCCGAACGATCTCGGCGAGTACCTCGATGTCCAATGCCTCCGGGTCCTGGCGCTGATCGGCCTCGACCGTGCCCGGATCACGGTTGGCGTTCACCGATGCCTCGGCGCTTGCGTACGTGCTGTCCAGCCAGAACCGATCGCGCTTGAATGCGTAGCTGGGCAACGTTATCCGGCGGCCGCCGGGAACCAGCTTCACCCAGTCGACCGACGTGCCCGCTTCGAACGCACCGGCCAGGGCGTGCACGACAACCTGCGCTTCCGGCCGTCGTTTCCGCAGTGTGGTCAATGTCAGCACATCGCTGGCCGGAGACAACTGATTGACCGAATCTGCCAGTCCGGCCGCCGGACCCAGCTCGATGAACGTGGTGACGCCCAGCTCGCGGAGCAACTCCAATCCGGCTCCGAAATGGACGGTCCCCCGAACATGGCGTACCCAATACTGCGCCGTCCCGTATCCCGGACCCGCCAGTCCACCATCCACATTGGACACCAGGGGGATCGTCGGCTCGGCCGCCGCGCAGGTCGCCGCCGATACCGCGAACTCGCCCAGCATCGGCTCCATCATCGATGAATGGAACGCGTGCGAGACATTCAAACGGGTCGCTTTGGTGGACTGCCCTTGCAGATATTCGAAAATCCGGTCGATCGAGTGTTCGGCGCCCGCGACGACCACGGCGTCCGGTCCGTTGACCGCAGCGATGTCGACGTCCTCGAGCGCCAAGTCTTCGAGTATCGCCCGGACATCGTCCTCACCCGCGCGTACGGCGAGCATCGAGCCACCAGCCGGTAGCAGCTGCATCAACCGGCCGCGCGTCGCGACCAGCAGCGCGGCATCCTCGAGGGACAACACCCCGGCCAAGTGTGCGGCAGCCAGCTCTCCGACCGAGTGACCGATGAGGAAATCCGGTGTCACACCCCAATCCTCGAACAGCCGGAACAGTGCAACCTCGACCGCGAACAGACCCGCTTGGGTAAATGCTGTTTGCGCGAGCTTCTTCTCATCCGAACCCCATAGCACTGCACGCAATTCACCCCCCAGATGCGGGTCCAGCTCGGCGAGCACTGCATCCATAGCTTCGGCGAATGCCGGGAACGTCTCATAGAGCTCCCTGCCCATGCCGACCCATTGCGAGCCCTGACCCGGCAAAACGAACGCCATCTTCCCGGACCTGGCTACCGCTGGGTGTGCGGTGATCAACCCGGGCTGCGGCTCCGCCAGCTTGCGCAGCTCACCAAGCAGCTCCGCACGATCGGACCCCACCAAGACCGCGCGATGGTCGAACAACGACCGAGTCGTCAACAACGAATAACCCACATCCGCCGGCGACAGGTCCGGATGTCGTTCGACATGCTCCAGTAGCCGTCGTGCCTGGCGGTGCAGTCCGTCGCGGGTCCGTGCCGACACCACCCACACCAACGGTGCCGATTCCGGAGCAGGCTCCGATTCGGATGCGTTCGGCGGCATCGTTTCCCCGACCGTCGGACACGGCTCTTCGGACACGGGTGCCTGTTCGAGGATGACGTGTGCATTCGTGCCGCTCAGGCCGAAGGAAGATACCGCGGCGCGGCGCGGCCGATCGATAACCGGCCAGTCGCGTTGCTCGGTGAGCAGTTCCACCCGGCCGGCGTTCCAATCCACCTGTGTGGACGGCTCATTCACGTGCAAAGTCTTGGGCAGCACCGCATGACGCAGTGCCTGAACCATTTTGATCACCCCGGCCACCCCGGCAGCGGCCTGAGTGTGTCCGAGGTTGGATTTGACCGAACCCAGCCACACCGGCCGATCCGCCGGCCGATCCTGCCCGTAGGTCGCCAGCAACGCCCCGGCCTCGATCGGATCACCCAACCTGGTTCCCGTACCGTGGGCCTCGACCACATCGACCTCGGCGGCGGACACTCCGGCATTGGCCAACGCCCGCCGAATCACCCGCTGCTGGGATCGACCATTCGGTGCGGTCAAACCATTGGACGCACCATCCTGATTGACCGCGCTACCCCGCACCACCGCCAATACCCGATGCCCGTTGCGTCGAGCATCGGACAACCGTTCCAGCACAAGCACACCCGAGCCCTCGCCCCAGGCGGTCCCGTCGGCATTGTCGGCGAACGGCTTACACCGGCCATCGGCAGCGAGCCCCCGCTGCCGGGAGAACTCGACGAACGTCGCCGGTGTGGACATCACCGTTACACCGCCGGCCAGCGCCAGCGAACATTCCCCCGACCGCAACGCCTGGACTGCCAGATGCAGCGCCACCAACGATGACGAGGCCGAAGTGTCCACCGACACCGCCGGGCCCTCCAACCCCAGCACGTACGACACCCGGCCCGACACCACACTGGATGAACCGCCGGTCAATTGATAGCCCTCGACGTCGACCGGAACCTGCGCGCCGGCGCCGACCCCGTAGTCGTTGTGCATCACCCCGCAGAACACCCCGGTGTCGCTGCCGCGCAGCGCTGCTGGGTCGATCCCGCTGATTCCAGTGCCTCCCAAGCGGTTTCCAGCAGTACTCGCTGCTGGGGGTCCATCGCCAGCGCCTCGCGAGGACTGATCCCGAAGAACTCGGCGTCGAACTCGGCTGATCGATGGAGGAATCCGCCCACGCGCACATAGGACTTGCCCGGCACGCCCGGCTCCGGGTCGTACAGGTGTTCCAGGTCCCAGCCGCGGTCCGCCGGGAAATCCGACAGACCATCACGACCGTCGACTACCAACTGCCACAGGTCATCTGATGACTCCACACCGCCTGGAAACCGGCAGCCCGTACCCACGATCGCGATCGGCTGCGTCCGCTCGGGCTCATCATCGAGAAGCTCAGCGTGCCCTGGATATACCCGAGTCATACCAATTCCCTATCCAAGTCGAGTGAAGTTGGGGTGCGATGTGTTGTCGTAGGCATCCAGCGGGATCAACCACGAAATGGTCGTGCGGGGCATCGGCCACGTGGACGATCCGGCGAGTTGCGGGCCGGACCGACCCGGGATCAACTAGGCCCTGCCTGGAATTTCTAGGTGTCCGCAGCGGCGTAGGCCGCGCAATGACGGGCGCAGGCATCCAATACCCGAAACGCCGCGATCGCCGACATGTGACTCCTCATGCCTGATTTCCCACCCCTCAGATCTGGCCGAACTGGCGAACAGAACCCGAAAGTCACAACGGGCGTGCTCGCGGGGACGATCAATCCCGAAGCTGTCTTCCCCCGGTGCCCGGCAGGATCATCGGGCCGGCCAGAACCGCTTCATCAACGTAGAACACGTTCCTGTTTGATGCAAGGGTCTATACACGAACACCGACGTACAAGCCCTTCCAGTGCCTCGCTCGGCCCGAAGCTGTCTGATGAACATGTTCTGACGATGGCGTGCACAGACTGCTAGCATCGGCGAGCGGCCCCGCATATCCGCGGGGTTCCATCGCCTGGAGGGGGCTAACCATGACAGTTATGGAATTTCGTGACTCCGAAAGCTCGAGCCGACGTATTCTGCGGTGGGTTCGCGAATGGGGGTGGTTTGCATCCTTGGTCTTCGTGCCCAGGGTTCCCAATAGATTCAGTCTGCTGTACGACAAAATTATCACCGCACCCAACTCGCTGGGTGAGCGCTCGCTATTTCTGAACCTGGGCTACTGGGAGGACGGTCAGCACGATTTCGATGAAGCGGGCGCGGCGTTGGCCCGGCTGGTGGCGACCGAAGCGCGCATCGGTTCCGATGACGTAGTGGTCGACGTCGGCTGCGGACTCGGCGACCAAGACTTCCTCTGGGCGAAAGAGTTCGGCCCGAAACGAATTACAGGCGTAAACATATCCGCGAAGCAGATCGAGATATCGAGCGCGCGGGCCGCTGAATTGGGACTCAGCGATGTCGTGGCGTATGTGCACGGGTCCGCAAACGATCTGCCGCAATCCGACGCGTCCGCCACGAAAGTGACCGCGCTCGAATCGGCACTCCACTTTCCGTCGCGTCCGCGATTCTTCGATGAAGCCTTCCGAGTTTTGGAACCCGGCGGCCGGTTGGTGACCGCCGACGTTGTGCCGCTCGCAGATGAGCATGTTTCGAGCGAGGCCAAGCAGTCACGTACCAAGCGCATTTTGGTGCACCGCATATTCACGACTGCCCGCAAGAACAACACCAATGCGGAGGAATATCGCCAGGCGCTCGTCGCGGCCGGCTTCGAAAATGTGCGAGTGTATTCGATCCGCGATAACGTCTACCCCCAATATTCCGAATATGTCAGCCGCAGGTTCGACCTTCCGGAGATGAGGAGAATCAATCCGTTGATTCGGTCCTTTTTCGGCCCGAAGGGAGCCTCGTTCTGGGCCCCTTGGCTGGACTATATCGTTGCTGTCGCGGACAAGCCGTCCGCAGGAGATGGACTTTAGTCTCGACCTTTCAGGTTCTGGTCGTGGAGCACAGGAGCCGACGAAATCCGATGCCGGGTTCTGCCAGGTTGGGCCGAATGTGCTTCACATCAAGGCTTTTCGGGGGGATATCGTGGCACTGGACCGGCGGGATCGCGGTGGACGCCACCACCCACGAGATCTATGTGACCCAGGGCGAGAGTTCCCAGACCATCGAAATCCTCGCACCGGCATAGCCGATAGTCCACGCGGGAAACGAGGAGCGCCCCGGCAGTTGGACTGCCGGGGCGTTCTTCGTGGTGGATCGGTCAGCGGCGGGTGCCGTTGAGGCCCGCCTCGATGGCGTCGATGATCCGGGGGCGGAGTTCGGCGGCGCGGATGATGGCGTCCACCGAGCCGACCTGGACGGCGCGTTCGATGTTGTGGACGCGGTCGAATTCGGCGGCGACCTCGCCCAGCTTCTCGACGCGGACCGAGGAGCGGAGTTCGTCGCGTTCCGCGGTCAGCGTGGCGCGGTCGGTGCCGGAGGCGCTGACCGCGCGGGACTCGAAGTCACGGACCCGGGGGTCGGCCGCGGTGCGGGCGTTGACCTCGCCCGCGAACACGACCGCGGCGGCGGGGGCGCCGCCGAGCACGGAGGCGAAGGAGCCCTCCAGCGCCAGCACCGTCATGTTCGGGTTGAGGGCCTTCGAGAACACCACGAACGCGCCACCGTGGTAGCGCGAGATCACGCAGAACACGATCGGGCCCTCGAAATTGACGATGGCGCGGCCGATTTCGGCGCCGTACTCGAGCTGCAGCTTGCGCATCGACTCCGGGGAGCCGTCGAATCCGGACAGGTTCGCCAGCACCACCAGCGGGCGGTTGCCGCTGGCCGTGTTGATCGCGCGCGCCGCCTTCTTCGACGACTGCGGGAACAGGGTGCCCGCGGTGTAGGTGTCGGGGCCGTCGGTGGCCGGGAAACCGCGCCGCGACACGTTCCGCGACTCGATACCCAACAGGCACACCGGGATGCCGCCCAGGCGCGCGTCCTGCACGACGGCCGTCTCGGCGTCCGCCATGCCCGCCCAGCGTTCCAGCACCGGGTGGTCCTGGTCGGCCAGCGCCCGCATCACCGTGCGAATGTCGAACGGCTTCTTGCGATCCGGGTTGTGGGCGGCGGAGAAGATCTCGCCGACCGTGGCGAAATCGCTGCCCTCCAGCACGTGCGGGAAATCGGAGACGTCGCGGTCGACCGGGTCGCCGGTCGTCACCCGCCGCGGTCCCGACTCGCCGGGCGCCACATAGGTGTAGTCGTAGTGCGACATCAGGATGTCCCGCGCGGCAAGCAGATTCGGCGCCCAGTACTGGGCCTGGCCGTTCGGGCCCATCACCCGGTCGTAGCCGCCGATACCGAAGTTGTCCTCCGCGGAGACCGCGCCGGAGAAGTCCAGCGCCTGCTTGCCGGTCAGCACCATGGCCGACTCCGGCGTCATGATCAGCACGCCCTTGGTGTGCATGAGCATGGTCGCCTCGGCGTTCCAGTACGGCTGCGCACCGACATTGATGCCGTTGACCACGATATTGATCTCACCGCCGGCCTGGGTGAACTCGACGATCCGCTTGAGCGCGGCCGCCACCCAGTCCATGTTCTCGGTGCCGGACTGCATCGAGATGCGGGCGCCCGAGGACAGCGCGTACCACTCCAGCGGCACCCGCATCTGCTCGGCCAGATCCAGCGCCGCGATCACCCGGCGGCACTCCGGCTCCGACAGCGCGCCCAGCGATTTCGTCGGATCACCGAGCAGCGCCACACGGGTGACACCGTCCGGGTACTGGGCGGTCACCGTGGTGACCACACCGGCGACCAGCGCGGCCTTGTTGTAGCCCTTGGGCCGGCCGACCGGCACCAGCATGTGCTTGTCGTTGAGGTCGTATTCGGTGAAATCACCGAGCAGACCGGTCAATTCGTACGGGTAGACGGTGTTGCGGCTGCTCGCGCGCAGCACCTTCTGCCGGTACTCGTCGAGCGGCTCGACCGCCTCGTCGGTCCGCTCGGCGACGCTCACCGACATGCCGCCGGTCGCGTCGAACGAGATCCGCACCGCGACCTTGGTCAGCTCCCCGGTCTGCGGGTCACGCTGGCGCGCGATCAGCAGAATCTCCTCGAGCCCGGCGCCCGCGGTCATCGGGTGGACGTGCCCGCCGATCACGGTCTCGAGTTCGGTGCGGGTGACATCGACCGGCGGCCAGATGTACATGACGATCCGGTTGGTGTTGAACCGCTTGTTCGACGGCCGCTGCGCCTGCGCGCGGCGGATCGAGTCCAGGCAGGTCGCGATCGTGGACTCCGCGGTCGGCAGCACCAGCAGCCGGCCGTCGTGCTCACGCAGCGCGGCCAGGTCACGCACCTGCGCGAACGCGATGAGCCGTTCGTCGGCCGGATTCTCCTTGGCCACCGCCCGGAACAGGTACACCTCTTCGTCGTCCGAGGACGGCAGGCGGGTGAGGTCGAACTTGCGCAGCCGGCGCATCTGCATGCGCTGAGCGATGTACGGGTGCAGACCGCGGATCAACCGCTCCTCGGTCATCCCGGTGGTCGCGGGCCGGAAGGTGAAGTGGTGGTGCATGACCGCGCCGCCGCTGCCCGCCACTGTGCAGGTGACCCGGTGCACCTGATCCGGAAGCGGTTGCGCGGCAAGCGCTTCCTGCAACGCCACCGCCATCGCCTCGAAGTCCTCGGGCTGCTTCTCCCAGCTGAGGTAGATGTCGGCCTCGACGGAGGCGGTATTGCGGCCCACCTCGGCCAGACCCCGCAGCACGGCGTTGAGCGCGTCGAAACTCACCGCGGCCGACACCAGGTTCACGCCCCGGCGTTCGGCGATGACGAAGCGGTGCCCGTTCGACTCCTCGGTCCGCACATTGGTGAGGTCCTTGTTGCCGTAGTAGCGGCGGGTCAGCACCTCCAGCATGGCGGTGTTGTCCGCGCTGCCGCGCACCAGTCGCTGCCCGAGCAGCCGCACCAGCGGTTCGGTGGCCCGCACCATGTCGGCGATGCGGTCGGCGCGCTCGGGGGTATCGGGCTGGGCGTCAAGGAAACTCAGGTGCTTGCGCACGGTGGTGTACACGCGGGCGCGGTTGCGACGCAGCAGCGGGTGACCGTACCAGGCATACGCGACACCGCGGGCCAGGTCGGCCAGGCCCGGGAAAACGGATCTGGGTCGCGGTCACCAGGCGCTCCAGCGCCAGACCGGCCGGCTCACGCAGCGCGCGGTCCGGCACCGGCTCGCTCAGCCACTCGCGCAGCAGCGCGGTGACGACGGTGATGGTGTCGGCGGGCCGCTGGGAGGCCAGGAAGATCCGGAAGACCGCGGCCTCCAGGTCGGGGGAGCGGTCCAGATCGGTGACCCCGTAGTGCGCGAACGCCTTCGACAGGTCGGCCCGGTAGGACTCCGGCAGCCCGGCCCGCTCGACGTCGAGGCTCTGCATATAGGTGTGGAAGAACTCGCGGGCGCTGTGCACGTGGCCCTGCGCGCCGTCCTCCCAGGACACGTTGGTGCTGAGCTCGGCGAGATCGGCGAACACCTGCACGAGTTCGACTTCCTCGGCCAGCGGCCGGCGGTTGTCGGCGACGGCGGCCCGGCGCACGGCCAGGTAGTCGTCGAGCACCCGCTGCTCGTCGTGCGGATCGACGTCGAAGCCGAGCAGCAGGCCGCGCAGATCCTGCAGGCTGCGGTCGAGGCCCTCGTGCGGCAGCACGGGTGCGGGCGCGCCGGGCAGATCCAGCTCGACCGCTCCGGTCGAGCCGGTGTCCTCGGCCTCCTCGCCGTCGGCCAGCGGCTCCAGGCGCAGCAGCGGTGCGCCGGTCTCCACCTGGGAGCCGACCGCGACGGCGCTTTCCTTCAGTCGCGCCCGGAACGGCGCGCGCAGCACCGTTTCCATCTTCATGCTCTCCAGCACGAGCACCGGTGCGCCGGCCTCGACCTCGTCGCCGACGGCCAGCGGGGTGGCGACGACCAGCGCGGGCGCGGGGGAACGGACGACGCCGCCCTCGTCGCGGCTGATCCGGTGCGTGACACCCTCGACATCGACCAGGGTGACCGGTCCGTGCGTGCCGGTGACGACCCGGAATCGGCTGCCGTTCACCACGATCTGCCCGGTGTGCCGGTCGAAACGCTCCAGATCGACGTCGGCGGCGCGCATTTCGCCGCCCGCCTCGATGCCGATGCGGAAGCGGTGCGCACCGATGCGGGCGACCCGCACCCGGTAGCCGACGCCGCGCAGCTTCAGGTCGTGCGGGCGGCCGCTCTCGTGCTGCACCTGGGGACGGCCGCCGGCGGCGGTGGACAGCAGGCGCTTGCGCTCGGCCTGCTCTTCCTCTTCGTAGGCGTCGATGGCCGCGACGGCCACCGCGATCGCGGAGTGGCGGTGCGACACCAGCCGGCCCTCGGCGCGGACGCGGTCGATCCAGCCGGTGTCGGCGCTGCCGTCGATCACCTCGGGCTGGTCGAGCAGGTCGAGCACGAAACTCTTGTTGGTCGAACCGCCTTCGATGACCACGCGGGTCTGGCCCATGGCGCGGCGCAGTCGGCCGAGGGCCTCGTCGCGGTCGCGGCCGTAGGCGATGATCTTGGCGATCATGGAGTCGAAGTCGGCGGGGATGGTGTCGCCCTCGCTGACACCGGTGTCCACGCGAATACCCGGGCCGGCCGGCAGATCCAGGCGCGCGATGCGGCCCGGGGCGGGCGCGAAGTCGCGGTCGGGGTCCTCGGCGTTGAGCCGCGCCTCGATGGCGTGGCCGCGTTCGGCCGGGGGCTCGCCCTCGAGCTTGTGGCCCGAGGCGACCATCAGCTGCGCGCGCACCAGGTCGAAACCGGTGGTGGACTCGGTGATCGGGTGCTCGACCTGCAGGCGGGTGTTGACCTCGAGGAAGGCGAACAGCTCATCGCCCGGGTGGTACAGGAATTCGACGGTGGCCGCGCCGCGGTAGCCGACCGCGATCGCCAGCCGCTCGGCTGAAGCCTTCAGTTCGGCGGCCTGGTCGGGGCGCAGCACCGGCGACGCCGACTCCTCGATGACCTTCTGGTTGCGGCGCTGCACCGAGCAGTCGCGCACACCCAGCGCCCACGCGGTGCCCTGACCGTCGGCGATCACCTGGACCTCGACGTGGCGGGCGCCGGTGACCAGACGCTCCAGGAACACGACGCCGGAACCGAAGGCGCGCGCGGCTTCCTGCCGGGTGCGCTCGTAGGCGTCGACCAGTTCGTCGGCGTTGGAGACCATGCGGATACCGCGGCCGCCACCACCGGCGGTGGCCTTCAGCATGAGCGGGTAGCCGATGTTTTCGGCGGCGGCGAGCGCGGCCTCGACGGTGTCGACACCGCCGCGGCTCCACGGCGCGACGGGCACGCCGACCTCTTCGGCGATCAGCTTCGCGCCGATCTTGTCACCGAGCTTGCGCATGGCCTCGGGGCTGGGACCGATGAAGGTCACCCCGATGTGCTCACACAGTTCGGCGAAGGCCGGATCCTCGGCGACGAATCCCCAACCGACCCACGCGGAGTCGGCCTTGGTCGCGACCAGGGCCTGCTCGAGCGCCTTCAGGTCGAGGTAGGGGCGCGCCGACGCGGGACCGAGGTCGTAGGCGAAATCGGCCTCGCGCACGAACGTGGCGTTGCGGTCCACGTCGGTGTGGAGCGCGATGGTCTGGATCTGCTGTCCGGTCTCGGCGGCGAGATCGCGGACGGCATGGATGAGGCGGACCGCGGCCTCACCGCGGTTCACAATGGCGATACGGCTGAACACTCGTCAGCTCCTTCATGTTGCGCGAGGCCCGGTCGGGCGACATTGCGGCTGCCGGTCCCGGGTAGTGTGCATCTCCGCTGCGTTCGATACCACCCCGGTAGGGGGTTACTCGTACGTATCGTGGGAACAGCGTCATCCGAGGCCGTGACTTGTGGGAGGCGATCCGAGTGTCCGACATCCTCGACGTACTGCACTCGCGCTGGGCCGAATCGGCCGCGGAGGCCATCTTCACCGGGGACGAGCACCCGACCGTGACCCTCACCACCCACGAGGCGGTGGATCTCATCGCACACATCGAGGCCCTGCGGCACGCCGTCTCCGAAGCCGCCGCCTCCTTCGAACGCATCCGCGCCGCCCTGGATCAGCAGACCGCGCACCCGGAAGCTCAATCGCGCCAAGCCTGCACGATCGCCCGGCACGCCGCCGAAACCCTCACCAGCGCCAGCGAACGGTCCGACTGAAACGAAAAACGCCCTTGAAACGAAAAACGCCCTGGCAGTTGGACTGCCAGGGCGTTCTGTTGTGCGCCATCAGGGACTCGAACCCCGAACCCGCTGATTAAGAGTCAGCTGCTCTGCCAATTGAGCTAATGGCGCATGTTTACCCCGCCGGGGGCCTCGGTCTTTCGCTTCGGCTCTCTGCGGTGCGGAAAGAACATTAACAGGAGTGGTGGCGGAAAGTGAAATCGCGTCTCTGAGCTGGTTGTTTCCGGAGATGTCGAGGGTTGTTAACACCGCGGGGGTGATCACGGATGTTGTGGGGGAAGCCTTTGGGACGGTGGCCGCCGCGCGCCGAGACGTGAAGTGGGGATGCGATGGGTGACAGACGGAGCGGGCGTCGGCGGGGGAAGTTGGCGGGCATCGGGGTGGTGGTGACCGTGCTGGCGCTGGCTCTGGTGGGGTGCTCCTCCGGTGGCAAGAGCCAATCCGCTTCGGTGCCAATCGATTCCAATCCGATCGGCGAGCTGATGAAGCCCAAGCTGATCTCCCCGGTGAAGGACGGCGACAAGGGCGTGGCGCCCGGTGAGCTGAACCTGAAGGTGGAGGACGGCAAGCTCACCGCGGTCGTGCTCAGCAATCCGGACGGCAAGCCGGTGCCGGGGGAACTCGCCGTGGACGGCCGTTCGTGGAAGTTGGCCGAGCAGTTGGCATTCGGGCGCACCTACAAGTTGAGCGTGGAGGCCATCGGCTTGGGCGGGGCGACCAGCTCGACTATGAGTTTCACCACCATCTCGCCCAACAACCGCACCCACCCGTACCTGCTGCCCGCCGAGAACGAACTGGTCGGGATCGGTCAGCCGGTGGCCGTCCAGTTCGACGAGAACATTCCCGACCGCAAGGCCGCGCAGGACGCCATCAAGATCACCACCACGCCGGCGGTGGAGGGCGCGTTCTACTGGGTCAACAACCGTGAGGTGCGGTGGCGGCCGCAGAACTTCTGGGCCCCGGGCACCCGCGTCGACATCGCGGTGAACTCCTACGGCAAGGATCTCGGCGGCGGCCTGGTCGGCGACAGTGACATCCACTCCGGCTTCACCGTCGGCGACGCCACCGTCTTCACCGCCGACGACAACACCAAGATCGTCACGGTGGAACGCAACGGCCAGGTCATCAAGACCATGCCGACCTCGATGGGCAAGGACTCCACCCCCACCGACAACGGCGTCTACATCGTCGGCGACAAGTTCGACCGCATCATCATGGACTCCTCCACCTACGGCGTCCCGGTGAACTCGCCCAACGGCTACAAGACCCCGATCGACTGGGCGACGCGCATCTCGTACTCCGGCATCTTCTTCCACTCGGCCCCGTGGTCGGTGGGCGCGCAGGGCTCCTCCAACACCAGCCACGGCTGCCTCAATCTGAGCCCGGCCGACGCCAAATGGGTGTACGACAACGTCAAGCGCGGTGACATCACCATCGTCCGGAACACCGTCGGCGGCACGCTGTCCGGCGTGGACGGGCTGGGCGACTGGAACATCCCGTGGGAGCAGTGGAAGGCCGGCAACGCCGACCGGAGCTGATCGTTCGGAAGACGGCAGAAGGGGCATCAGCGATTCGCTGATGCCCCTTCGACCATGCTCGACAGCGGCTCGGGTCAGCCGATGGTGCCCGGTCCGTTGGGGCCGCAGCCCAGCGCGGCGAGGCCGGAGAGCGCGGACGCGGTGCCCATCACGGTGCAGGTGCCGGGTTCGGCGGAGTTGGTGTTCGACGAACCGACCGCGCCGCCCAGCTTGAAGCCGGAGGAACCGGTGACCAGGGCCTCGATCGGGCTCTTCGGCGCCGGGTCCTTGCTGGTGGGGCAGGTCCCGGGCGTGGTCGCGGTGGCGGCGCCCGCGGTGGCGGTGCAGGTGTTGGAGTCCGGCGTGGTGGTGCCGGGGGTGGTGGTGCCCGGGGTGGTCGCGCCCGGCGTCGTGGTGCCCGGGGTGGTGGTCACCGGAGTCGTCGTGGTGTCGATGAGGGCGATCTCCGCCATCGCGGCGGGCGCAGCGGGCAGCAGTGCCGCAACGGCTAGCAAAGTGGTTACGGCGTAACGATTCACGTGCCAATTCCTTCGGATCGAGCGTGGTCGGGGGCCCCGACTCCCCAGATTGTCTGGAGCAGTCTACGAAGATCGGGTGACCTGTGCCGCAAAATGCTACACACTGACGTTTCTCTCACACTCCGATGCGGGCCACCGCCCGCACCGGAGCTCCGTCCGCGCCCGGCAGATGCAACGGGAACAGCGACACTTCCACCCGCTGACCGGCTGTCTGTGCGTCCAGCACCGCCGTCAGCCCGGTCAGGTTCTCGGCGATCACCGCGTGCGCCCCGCACAGGATCCGATGCACCGGAATCTCCTCGGCCGGGGTCGGGTCGACACTGAGCGCGTCGATACCGACCGTGCGGACCCCGGCCGCGACCAGATACTCGGCGGCGGCCACGGTCAGATGCGGATGGTTCAGGTACGCGGGCGTGCCCCAGTGTTCCGACCAGCCGGTGGCGATGAGCACGACCTGCCCCGCCGCCACCCGCCCCTCGAAGTACTCGCGCCCGATCGCCCCGCCCGCCCCGGCCGCCCGCGCGTCGATGACCACGCCCGGTCCGGTGAACCGGTCCAGCGGCAGCTCGTCCAGCGCGGGCAGCGCATCGTCGATGTGCCGCGGCGCGTCCACGTGCGTGCCGGTCTGCGACCCCAGGTCCAGATGCAGCACATTGACGCCGTCGGCGGCCACGGTCAGCGCGGGCCGCACCGTGACCTCGGGATCACCGGGATAGACCGGCATGCCGGACCGGATCGGCACCGAGAGATCGAGGATGCGCATATTCGCCTGCCTGTCTGCGGATTTCACGGGATGATGCCGGTGGGTCGAGAACAATCGCCGACGAGGATTCGAGAATCGCCATGTCTGCCATACATATTGCCGTGTGGAACCGCAGCACCGTCCTGACCGACGCGCAGGTGTCGGCCGCCGTGCCCGCGCTGCAGACGCAGGTGCATCGAGATTGGGCGCCGGCCTGGGGGAGCGACGCCGACCTGACCTTCGTGGCGAGCCACGACACACCCCGCCGGCGGGCGCGTGGTGGCTGGTGATCCTCGACGACTCGGACCAGGCCACCGCGCTGGGCTACCACGACCTCACGCCGGACGGCCTGCCGCAGGGAAAGGTGTTCGCGCACAGCGACATCAAGTTCGGGTACACCTGGACCGTCACCGCCAGCCACGAACTGCTGGAGATGCTCGGCGACCCGGACATCAACCTGGCCGCCTACCTGTACACCGGCACTACGCTCAACCGGCTCTACGCCTACGAGGTCGCCGACGCCTGCGAGGCCGACCGGTACGGCTATCAGATCGACGGAGTCCTGGTGTCGGACTTCGTGTTTCCGTCCTGGTTCGAGAGCTTCCGCAAGCAGGGCGGCACCCAGTTCGACTTCGGCGGCCACATCACCGCGCCGTTCGAACTGCTGCCCGGCGGCTACATCGGCGTGTTCGACATCCGCTCGGGCAGCGGCTGGCATCAGCTGACCGCCGAGTCCACGCCGCTGCACTACAGCATGCGCGCCCGCGTCGGCAGCCGCCGCGAACGCCGGCGCACACCCCGCGATCAGTGGCTTCTCAGCGAAATCAGCTGAGTTCGGGGGTGGTGGCGCGCAGCAGCCAGCAGGCGGCGGTGAAGCGCGCCTGGTCACCGTGCACGAACGGTTCGAAGGCGGCCCGCACCACGTCGACGACCTCGGCGCGGGTGGCCTCGTCCACCTCGAGCAGCGCCAATCCGACCGGTCCCAGGCGGGAGATGTAGCCGGTGAGCTCCGGTTCGGGCATCACGCAGTCGGCGTCGGCCGGGGTGATGTCGATATCGGTCCAGCCGGCCTGCGCCAGGATCCCGGCCACCCGCTCGCGGTTCGCGAACCCGAATTGGCCCGGGGCGTCCGGTATTCGGGGTCCGAGGTCGGGCAGCAGCGGGGCGGCCGCCTGCTCGGCGGTGGTGAAGAACGGATTGTCGGCGGCGTCGCGCCACACCACACAGGCGAGCCGGCCGCCGGGCCGGGTGGCCTCGCGCAGATTGGCGAACGCGGCCACCGGGTCGGCGAAGAACATCACCCCGAAACGGGACATCACCAGGTCGAAGCCGCCCGGTTCGAAGGCGTGGGTCTGGGCGTCGGCGCGCAGGAACTCCACGGGCAGGCCGTCGCGTTCGGCATTGGCGCGGGCCGCCGCGATCATCGGCTCGGCGACGTCCACGCCGGTGCAGCGCGCGCCCAGCTCGCGGGCCACGGCGAGAGTGGTTCCGCCGGTGCCGCATCCGACGTCCAGCACCCGGTGCGCGCCGTCGGTCCGCGCGGTCTCGACGAGCAGGTCCTGCAGCGGGCGCATCACCTGGGCGATGAGTTCCTGGAAGTCGACCCAGGCATTGCCGGAGGAGCCGTTCCAGCGTTCGGCCTGGTCCTTGTCGAGCGGTGTCGTCATGTCGCTGTCCTTCGTCGGGTGGGACGGGCGTCTGCCTACACTGTTCCAATTCAAGTCGACTTGAGGTCAAGCCCCGAGGTGTCCGCATGACCAGTCTGGATATCGCCGAAGTCGTGCGCCGATCCGGCGTCCCCGCCTCCACCCTGCGCTACTACGAGGAGCGCGGGCTGATCGCCTCCACCGGCCGCCGCGGCCTGCGCCGCCAATTCGACAGCTCGGTCCTGGAGCACCTGGCCCTCATCGCTCTCGGCCGCACCGCCGGCTTCTCCCTCGACGACATCGTCCTCGTCTTCGGCCCGCCCGGCGATCTCCGAGTCGACCGCGCCCTGCTCACCGGCAAAGCCGACGAATTGGACCGCACCATCATGCAATTGACCGCCGTCCGCGACAGCCTGCGCCACGCGGCCGCCTGCCCCGCCCCCAGCCACGCGGAATGCCCGAGCTTCCGGCGCATCCTGAGCGAGGTCATCGAAGGACGGATGGCCGCCGCCGACGCGTCGGCTCCGAAAACGCCGCGGGCCTAGCGAACTGCGCGCACGGCCTCGGTTGTCAGGGCGGCGACCAGCGGATTGTCGTATTCGGCAGCCTTATCCGGCTTGGCGGTCAGCACCACGATCACCAGGGGTTCGGCCCCGCCCGCGGGCCAGGTGACGGCGACGTCGTTGGCGGTGCCGTAGTCGCCGGAGCCGGTCTTGTCGCCGGTCTTCCAGTCCGCCGGGAGGCCGGCGCGGATGCGGGCGTCGCCGGTGGTGTTGGCGAGCAGCCACGCGGTCAGCTGTGTGCGTTCGGGTTGAGCGAGGACGTCGCCGAGGACCAGCCGCCGATAGTCCTCGGCGAGTGCGGCGGGGGTGCTGGTGTCGCGGTCGTCGCCGGGGATGTCGGTGTTGATGTCGGGCTCCCAGCGATCCATGTGGGTGGTCTGGTCACCGAGACCGTGCAGGAAGTCGTTCAGCGCCTGTGGGCCGCCGAGCAATTCGAGGATCTGATTGCCGGCGGTGTTGTCGCTGCGGGTGATGGCGGCGTCGCAGAGTTCGGTCACGGTCATTCCGGTGTCCACCCGGGTGCTGGTCACCGGTGAGGCGGACACCAGCTTGTCGGCGGTGAAATGGATGACCTGGTCGAAGAATCCGGTCTGCAGCGGGTGGGCGCGCAGCAGCGCCCCGCAGGCGAGGCCCTTGAAGGTGGAGTTGAAGGTGAAGCGCTCGTCCTGCCGATAGCCGACGGTCCGGCCGGTGCCGGTATCGATCACGAAGACGCCCGCTCGCGCGCCGTGCTGTTGTTCGAGACTCCGCAGGGCATCGGTGGCCGCCGGGGTTGTGGTCGAGTCTCTGTGTGCGACTTCGTTTTTAGAGTCGGTTCCGCAAGCACCGAGCAGCGGTGTGAGCGCGAGTAGCGATGCCAGGGCGAGAGTTTTCAGGGTCGGCAAAACAAGCCTTTCGATCTGATTCGGGTGTTGCGGGAGGTCAGCGCTGTGCGCGCAGCATGCGGCCCGCGGCCTGGACGGCCGGGTCGGAACTGCCCGCGTCGCTGACGAACACGGCGAACGCGAGGTCGCCGTCGATGCCGACGAACCAGCCGTGTGCGTGCTTGTCGTCGATGTATTCGGCGGTGCCGGTCTTGCCGAGCAGGCCGGGGATGTCGCGCAGCGCGGTGGCGGTGCCGCCGGTGATCGTCTCGCGCATCATGGATTTCACCTGATCGGCGATGCCGGGCGGCAGTGCCGGGGGCTGCCGGTCGGGCTTGCCGGGCTGCCCCTGGACCAGGGTCGGCGGCTTGACCGAACCCTGCGCGAGCGCCGAGGCCAGCAGCGCCATGCCGAACGGTGACGCGGTCACCTTGCCCTGCCCGATGCCCTCTTCCACCCGCAGGGCGGGCGTGTCCGCGGTCGGCACCTTGCCGGTGACGGTGGTCAGGCCGGGTGTCACGTAGTCGATGCCGAGCCCGAGTTGCTCGGCCGCCTTGGTGAGCCCGTCCGGCGCGAGCTGCACGGCCAGCCGGCCCATCGTGGTGTTGCAGGACTTGGCGAAGGCGGTGTGCAGCGGCACCTGGCCGAGGTCGAAGTTGTTGTCGTTGGGGATCTCCCGGCCCTCGATGTTCTCCTTGCCGGGGCAGGCGACGGTCGAGTCGGGGTGACCTCGCCGGCCTGGAGGGCGGCTGACACGGTGACGGTCTTGAACGTGGAACCCGGCGGATACAACCCGGTCAGCCCGATCGGTCCCTGCGCGTCGGCGGGCGCGTTCTGCGCCATGGCCAGCACGTCTCCGGTCGACGGCCGGAGCGCGACGATCGCGGCGGGCGTGGTGATCGGGTCCAGCGCCGCCTCGGCCGCCCGTTGCAGCCCGACATCGAGGCTGGTGTGAATGTCGGTGACCGGTCGCGGATCCGGGCCGCCGACCCGCTGCGTGCCGTCACTGCCCTGGGCGCGCACCGCCCACCCGGCGGCGGCGTCGCCCTGCTGCTGCCAGAGATCGGACAGCCCCGAGAAGGTCGGCGACGCCAGCGCCTTGTCGACGGCCAGTAGCCGGGTCTGCTGCGCGGTCGTCACATTCGCCAGGTTGGTGAGCGCGGACTGGACTGTGGCGTAATCGGATTCGCGCAGGGTGACCGCGGTGATCGGCTTGCCGTGCGCCGCGGCCAGATCCGCTTGCAGGCTCGCGGCGGTGACGTCGGGCGCGACCGGTAGCAGCGCCGCCGCGACGGCCGCGGTGTCCGCGCCGGGCGCGAGGTTCACCAGCGTCACCACCTGCTGGGTGAGCAGCGCGCCGCCGGTGCTGTCGAGCACCTTGGCGGGATCGGGGTACACGACGCTGTAGGACAGCGGGCCGAGGTTCAGGCCGGGCGCGACGGTGGCGGGGTCCCAATGGATCTTCCAGTCGCCGCCGGCGCGTTCGGCGCGGCCCGCGGTGGTGTAGGTCCACTCGTTCTTGCCGTCCTGGCCCAGCTTCCAGGTGGCGGTGAGGGTGAAGGTGCCGCCGTCGTCGGTCTTCTCGACCTTGCTCGCCGCGAAATGCGCCTGCTTGCCGAGGTTGTCGTAGAGCGGACCCAGCGCGCTCGAGGCCTGGGCGGGGTCGCTGGTGGCCTGGGCGGCGGCCGGGACGTCGTCGCGGGTGAGGGCGTTGGCGAAGGCGTCCACCGCCTTGGACAGCCCGGAGGTGGAATCGGATCCGGAGCATGCCGTTGTCGCCACCAGCACGGCGGCGACGCAGACACCGGTGCGGGTCGAGCTGCTGAAACCTGCCATGCCACCCACCCCAACACGGATCACCCGCGGCTGTCCAAGACCGACACGAACGAGTATTGATAAGCAAATCGATATCGTTGCAGCGTGCGGCCCGGTGTCTGCCGGTTCGCCGGGTGCTCGGCGGCCCGCGTCCGGGCACCGGGAATGCTGGGGGAGTGGACGACATCTTCCGGAACGCCGGCGTCGAGGGCCGCGTGCACGCCCGCTGCTTCGACTGCGACGCGGAATTCGGCTGGGCCGCCGACGAACCGGTGGTGCTGTCCTCGGTGGTGAAAGTCCCGCTGGTGCTGGAGTTCGCGCGGCAGGTGGCGGCCGGGCAACTGGACCCCGCCGACCGGGTGCGGGCCACGGCGGCCGACCGGCTGGGCGGGGTGGGTTCGGCGGGCTGCCACGACGACGTCGAGTACAGCCTGCGCGACGCCGCCTATTTCGCGCTCACGGTCAGCGACAACACCGCCGCCGACCTGCTCTTCGACCGGGTCGGGGTCGACAATGTGCGTTCCCTGGTGCGGGAGCTCGGGCTCGCCGACACCCGCGTACTGGGCTCGATCCGCGACATCCTCTACAGCATGGCCGAGGACATCGGCGCGCGTGACCTGCTCGAATTCGCCCGGCGCTACCCGGAATCCAGTGCCGAGGAGGTGTTCGGCAGCCGCGCGGTGGATCCGCTGCGCACCACGGCCGGGACCGCGCGCGACATGACCCGGCTGCTGCTGCTCATCGGCCGGGACCAGGCCGGGCCGCCCGAGGCGTGCGCGTTCGTGCGGGATCTGATGCGGCAGCAGGTGTACGGGCATCGGCTGCCGTCGGCGTTCCCGCCCGGCGTCGACATCTGGTCCAAGACCGGGACGCTGCCTGGCATCCGCAACGAGATCGGCGTGGTGGGCTATCCGGACGGAAGCCGGTACGCCGTCGCGGTTTTCACGGTCTCGCACTCACTGGCCGGGCGGCAGCCCACGGTGGACCGGGCCATCGGCACGGCGGCGTCGGTCGCGATCGAACGCATCGATCACTGCCGGCCCGCGACCACATCCCACGGTCGGCGCTGCGGCCGGTCCTGAATCGGTGCCGGGACGGCCGTGCTGTCGCCCCGCACCACCGATACGACGAGGTCGGCGAATTCCCGCACCAGCGGATGCGGTGCGGCCGCCGGCCAGGTGAGGGCGAGCCGCCAGGTCAGCGTGCCCGCGGGCAGGGGCCGCCACACCACGCGCGGCTCCTTCTGCGCCACCAGACCGGTGTCGAAGGCGACGCCGCGCCCGGACAACACCATGCCGAGCACGAATTCGGGATTGACGGCGTGCTGCACCGAGGCCGGGTGGAAGCCGTGTTCCCAACAGGTGCGCAGGGTGGCGTCGTAGAGGCCGGGGGCGGCGGCGCGCGGGAAGATCACCAGGCCGTGGCCGCTCAGGTCGGCCAGGGTTAGTGAAGTCCGTTGGGCCAGTGGGGAATCGCGGGGCAGCACCACGCCCAGCGGGGTCTCCACCACCGGGCCGGACTCGAGGCCGGTCACCTCCACCGGATATTGCAGCAGGCCCGCGTCGAGTTCGCGTTCGGTCAGCAGCCGGACCTGCTCGGCGGTGGTCAGCTCCTGCAGGTCCACCCGCACCTGGCGGTTCTCGAACGCGGTGAGCATGGCGGCCAGCACCCGGCCCGCCAGCTCGGGCGGCACCCCGATCCGCAGCGCGTCGACCTCGCCGCGGTGCGCCTTGTCCACCAGCGATTTCGCCCGTTCCCAGCGCGCGATCAGGTCGCGCGCTTCGACCAGCAGGATCTGCCCGGCCTCGGTGAGTTCCACGCGGCGGCTGTCGCGGTCGAGCAGCCGGGCACCGAGTTCGCTCTCCAGCTTGCGGATGCGCTGGCTCAGCGCGGGCTGGGCGATCCGCAGCCGCTCGGCCGCCCGGCCGAAGTGCAGCTCCTCGGCGACGGCGATGAAGTAGCGCAGCTGACGCAGCGGGTCCATCGGGTCAACGATATAGGTTTCCTTATCGCTGCTCCCGGGCGCGCACCTCGAGGATCTGCAGGCAGCGGCCGATCGGGCCCTGCGCGTCGTGCAGTACGGTCGAGCACAGTCCGACCCCGTCGGGTCCGATGGAGGTCTCGACGGCCAGCCCGATCCACTCGCCGACCGGCAGCCGGAACAGGTCGATGGTCAGGTCGGTGTTGAGGAACGTCCAGTGTGTCGGATCCAGCCGCGCGCCAACGCCATTGGCCACATCGGCGACCGAGAACACTCGCACCAGGGGCGAGATCTGCTCGCCTTCGACCACCTCGACGCGGGGCCGGACCCACACCCGCCGGGTGATGTCGTCGCTGTCCACCCCGCGCAGGTCCACCGACTTCACGTAGCCGATATCCCAGCCCTCGGGCAGGCCCCAGTTGACTTCGCCCGTCTCCGGCACCGGCGGCAGCGGGGCGTCGGCGGTGTGGACGACCTGGGAGGTGTCGGAGGTGGCGATCCGCCACGCCGCGGCCTTGGCGACCACGCGGGCGCTGCCGTCCGGCTGCGGCGCGACCAGTTCGGCCGCGACCAGTTCGACGCGCTTGCCCGGCCGCTCGATCCAGGCCCGAACCTCGATCTCGCCCACCGGAACCGGGCCGAGGATCTCCATGGTCAACCGCGCGACCCGGGTCCCCACCCGGGGTGCGCACCGTTCCACCGCGCGGGCGAGCAACGCCGAGGGCGGCGCGCCGTGCTGCATGGTTGCCGCCCAGACGCTGATGGTCGAGGCGCTGGCCGAGTACCGCTCGTACCCTTCGCGTACCGGTTCCAGCTCGACGTAGTACGCCCTGGTCCCGGCCTCGTCCTCCGAGGCCGCCGTGTCTGCCGCTGTCGCATCATGCATCCGGGTCACGCTGTCAACGTATCAGCCCACGTCCGGCCTATTAGACGGTGTACGACAAACCCCCGCATGTCCATTCCGACCGTTCGGGTTTCCTGCCTCTACCCTGATGAATGTCAGATGCACTTTCCAGGCGTGGAACGAGGTAGTCATGTCAGGCAAGTTCGAGCTGTTCGCTGATGCGGCTGACAAATTCCGGTGGCGGCTCAAGGCCGGCAACGGCGAGGTTATCGCGCAGAGCCAGGCGTACGCGAGCAAGGACGCGGCGAAGAAGGGCATCGCCTCGGTCCAGACCAATGCCGCCGGCGCAGCGGTCGCCGATCTCACCGACAAGTAGTCCCACGAGCGAGGCCCCGCCGCAGCTGTTTCGGCGGCGGGCCTTCACTTGTCTGGTGCAGCAACATCTTCCGGCTGCGTCGTGTCCGGGCCGCCACCTGCGGAGAGCTCAGTGCCGTTGTGTGCGGGCAGCTTCGATGCGCGCGGCCAGCTCGACCAGTTCGGCCGCCGGGCCGGTGGGTGGCGTGCGCCGGTGCCAGATGGCCCGGAACTTCCTGGTCAGCGGGTTAGATTCGGCGAGCGGGACGGCCCGGAGGGTACCCGCGCGGAGTTCGTGCGCCACGATCAGCCGGCTGACGACCGCCGGCGCCGCACCACTGCGAGCGGTGGCGAGAATCGCTGCGGCGGAACCGAGTTCGGCCGCAGGCGGGGCCGGGGTGCCGTGGATCTCCAGGGTCTCCCACACCGTGTCGCGGGTGCCGGATCCCCGTTCCCGCCACAGCAGCGGGGTGTCGGCGAGTTCGCACGCGGTCAGCGGCCGCCGCCGCGACGCCCATGGGTGCCCCGGCGCGACGACCACCACCAGCTCGTCGGCGGTGAGCACCCGGCTGCCCAATCCCGGTGGCGGGTGCGGTCCTTCGACGAACCCGAGCTCGGCTTCGCGATCGCGGACCGCGGCGGCCACCTGCCGTGAGTTGGCCACATCCAGCACCACCGCCACCTCCGGATGCACCTTCCGCAGCGCGGTCAGCCAGTGCGGAATGCGATGGTCGGCAATGGTTGTCGAGGCGACGATGCGCAGTCCCGGCCGCTGCGCGCGATGCAGCCCGGCGATCCCGTCGGTCAGCGCCAGCGCCGCCGTGAGCACCGGCCGTCCCAATTCGACCACCGCCTGCCCGGCGTCGGTCAGCACCGACCCGGTGCGCCCGCGATCGAGCAGCCGCAGACCGAGCCGCCGTTCCAGAGCGGTGATCCGCATGCTGGCAGCGGGCTGACTGATACCGTGCCGCCGCGCGGCCGCCCCGAGACTGCCCAGTTCCGCGACCGACGCGAGCAGCGCGAGCGCGTCCAGGTCCGGTGTCCCGGGCGGCAGCATCATAAGGACAGCTTATGAGGTGATCGGCATTCGGGTGCTACCTGAGCACGCGAAACACCCGCAGGATCATGACTGTCCGCATCGCGCGGACCCAGATTGATCGAGGAGCCCACCGTGACTTTCGTGATCGGCGCCGACTGCGTGGATGTCCTGGACAAAGCCTGCATCGAGGAGTGCCCCGTCGACTGCATCGTGGTCGGCGACCGCATGGCCTACATCAACCCCGACGAATGCACCGACTGCGCCGCCTGCGAACCGGTCTGCCCGGTCGAGGCGATCCACTACGAGGACGACCTGCCCCTGGGCCAGGAGCAGTTCCTCCTCGTGAACTCACGGTTCTTCAGTGAAGGCGCGCAGATCTAGCCGACCGGATCCGGTTCGCGCGCCGGGATCGATTCCGCGGCGGGGCAAGTACGGAGCCCGCCGGCAACGACTAGCGCAGATCCGGACCGCCTGCCCAGGCCGATGGGAGGATCTCGGTTGAAACATCGGCGATTCCGCGAAGGCGGGCGGAGGCGACGCCCATGCGACTCAGCTGGATGAGACCTTGGGTGGTCATGATGACATTGGCGCTCAGGGCTGAGAGGAGTTCTTCGTCGGCCGGGCCGGTGGCGATCATGGCGCGGCGGAGTCGTTCGGAGACAGCATTTTCCATGGTGGCGGTGGTGCGGGCGCCGATGGTCGCGACTTCCGGGATGCGGCTGCCCAGATTTGCGATGCTATTGATCATGAGGCAGCCGCGGCGGTCCGGGTGGGCGGCGCAGTCGTCGATGACGGCATGGCAGAGGGTGTGGACGGCGGCGCGCGCCGAGCCGTGGGCGGATTCGATCGCGGCGCGGACGAAGCGTGCGCGCCCGTCGCAGTAGCGTTCGAAGGCCGCCAGGAACAGGCCGCGCTTGTTGCCGTAAGCGCCGTAGATGCTGCCGTTGCCGATACCGGTGGCGCGCGAGACGTCCTCGACCGAAGTGGTGTCGAAGCCCTGCGCCCAGAAGAGTTCGATCGCGGCATCGAGCAGCGCCTGCTCGTCGAACTGTCGCGGTCTACCCATGGAACTCACAGTATCAATCTGCGATCTCGAGCACTCCTCTTGTTCTGGAGGCGTGTCTCCAGAATACTGGTGGACATGTCATCAATATCTTCCGAATCCGCCCGTCGCCGGGTGGGGATCCTCGTGTTCGATGGTGTGAAGATGCTCGACTTCGTTGGTCCCGCCGAGGTTTTCGTGGAAGCCAATCAAGCTGTGAACGGGTACGAGGTGGTACTCCTTTCGGCCGACGGGCAGGATGTACAGACGTCGATCGGCGCGCGGGTGGCGGTGGGCGGTGCGGCGGCCGAGGCCGGAAGATTCGACACCGTTGTGATTCCCGGGAGCGAACTGCCGGCTTCGGTGTTCGTCACGCCCGAGGTGCTGGCCGCGGCTCGGCATCTGTCCGCGCACACCCGGCGGCTGGTGTCGATCTGTAGTGGGACGGCGGTGCTGGCCGAACTCGGACTGCTCGACGGGCGGCGGGTGACTACACATTGGAAGTACGCACCGGATCTGGCCCGTAAGTTCCCGGCCGTCGAGGTGGAGCCGGACGCGATATTCGTGCGGGACGGCAATCTCTACAGTTCGGCCGGGGTGGCGGCAGGTGTGGATCTGGCCCTCGCCCTGGTGGAAGAGGATCACGGTGCGGACGTGGCGCGGCGGGCGGCGCAACTGCTGGTGGTGTACATGCAGCGGGCGGGTGGCCAGTCGCAGTTCTCGGCCTCTCTGACCGGCCCGCTGCCGCGCAGTCCGCTGGTGCGCACGGTCGTCGATCTGATCTGCGCGAATCCGGCCTTCCCACATACGGTGCAGACCCTCGCGGCGCACGCCCGAGTGAGCGTGCGGCACCTGACCCGGCTGTTCCGGTCCGAGCTGGAACACTCACCGGCCGAATATGTGGCGTTCATCCGCTTCGGCGTCGCACGGGACATGCTGCATGCCGGATGCTCGGTGACCGAGGCGGCCATGGGGGCGGGATTCGGTAGCAGTGAGGCGCTGCGCCGGGCTTTCATTGCCCGCCTGGGTATTTCGCCGCGCAAGTATCAGCAGCGCTTCCGAACCACGGGCTCGGCGAAATGGTCGGCGCTGCCGGAGCCCGCCATCGCTGCCGTGTCCTGAATCGGGGATTTCACGGCCCGCAGTGAGGGGCGCCGCGCAGAGATTCCGGATAGAAATATCCCTTCCATCACCCTAGAAAGGGCTACAACCATGTCTGGAAACCCGCACCGCATTTCACTCGAACCGGCCGCGCAGGAGTTCGTCGACGCCACCTCGCAGCCGCCGTTTCTGTACCAGCTGCCGCCGGAGGAAGGCCGTAAAGCGGTTGACTCGGTGCAGGATTCGCCGATCTTCAAGCCGGAGATCGACGAGGAGTGGATCGCGGTCGAGGGCGGCCCGACCGGGTCGGTGCGGGCTCGCATCGTGAAGCCGCGGGGCGCCGCCGAGCCGCTTCCGGTCATCGTCTACACGCACGGCGCGGGCTGGGTGTTCGGCGACGCGCACACTCACGACCGGCTCGTTCGTGATCTCGCCGTCGGAGTGCGCGCAGCCGTCGTATTCCCGGAATACGATCGCTCGCCGGATGTTCGATACCCCGTTGCCAATGAGCAGTCGTATCGAATCGCGCAGTGGGTCACCACCGATGGCGCGAGCAAGGGCCTGGACGCTTCCCGGCTGGCGGTCGCGGGCGATTCGGTCGGTGGCAATATGGCGATCGCGCTGACGCTCATGGCCAAGGAGCGCGGCGATGTCTCCTTCGCCCAGCAGGTGCTGTTCTATCCGGTCACCGACGCCAAATTCGACACCGAATCCTACGAGCGATTCGCCGAGGGCTACTTCCTCACCCGCGAGGGCATGCGGTGGTTCTGGGACCAGTACACCACCAGCGCCGAAGACCGTGCGCGCATCACTGTTTCGCCGTTGCGCGCCACCACCGAACAGCTCGCCGGACTGCCGCCGGCGCTGGTCATCACCGCCGAAGCCGATGTGCTGCGGGACGAGGGCGAGGCGTTCGCCGGGAAACTGCGCGATGCGGGCGTGCCGGTCACCCAGGTGCGCTACGGCGGGATCATTCACGACTTCGTGATGGTGAACGCGCTGCACGACACGCATGCCGCGAAAGCCGCTGTGGCGCAGGCGGTCGCGACACTGCGCGCGGCGCTGCATTCCTGACCGCACCGCCGGGCGAGCCGATCCGCGCCCGGCACAGCCGTCCTATCCGATCTCGATCCAGGAGCAATCCTATGACTATCGCCCCCACCGTCGTCCTGGTCCACGGCGCTTTCGCTGATTCCTCCAGCTGGAACGGTGTCATCGAAATCCTCGCCGCCGAGGGTGTTTCCGTGCTCGCCGCGGCCAACCCGCTGCGCGGCCTCAGCTCCGACGCCGGCTATATCGCCTCGGTCGTCGACAGCATCGACGGGCCGGTGGTGCTGGCCGGGCATTCCTACGGTGGCAGCGTCATCAGCGTGGCAGCGCAAGGGAAGCCCCAGGTCACAGCGCTCGTCTATCTGGCGGCCTTCATTCCGGAGGTCGGTGAGAGCGCGCTGGCGCTGACCGACAAGTTCCCGGGCTCGACCCTCGGCCCGACCACCCGCCCGGCGTCCTACCCGCTGGCCGATGGCGCCGACGGCACCGAGTTGTACATCCGGCAGGACGAATTCCCGCAGCAGTTCGCCGCCGACGTGCCCGCCGCCACCGCCGCGGCCATGGCGGTGACCCAACGGCCGGTCGCGCTCGCCGCGCTCGAGGAACCGGCCACGGCGGCCGCGTGGACGAGTATTCCGGCATTCGCGCTGCTGACCACCGACGACAAGAACATTCCGCTGGAAGCCCAGCAGTTCATGGCCGAGCGCGCGCAGGCCGAATCGATCGAGATCGCCGCCTCGCACGCGGTCACCGTGTCCCAGCCCGGCGTGGTCGCCGAGCTGATTCTGCGAGCGGTGCGGCAGCCGAACTGACCCGGCGATCCGATTCGGGAAGACCTGCCCCTGGACAGGGGCAGGTCTTCCTCGGGAACGCCCGGTTCGGCGTCGAACAGGCCCCGGTCAGGGGACGGGGTCGGGTTCGCGCACCGGGATCGATTCCGCGGCAGGGGCTTTCCGCTGGCCGAGTACGGAATGGGAGCGGCTGTAGGCGAAGTAGATGATGATGCCGATGGCCATCCAGATGACGAAGCGGATCCAGGTCTCGATGGACAGGTTCAGCATCAGCCACAGGCAGGCCAGGGCGGCCAGGATGGGGATGAGGGGGACCAGTGGGACGCGGAAGCCGCGTTTCAGGTCGGGGCGGGTGCGGCGGAGGATGGGGACGCCCAGGGAGACCAGGACGAAGGCGACCAGGGTGCCGATGTTGACCATTTCCTCGAGGGTGCCGAAGTCCACGAAACCGGCGAGCAGGGCGCAGACGACGCCGACGATGACCGTCAGGCGGACCGGGGTGCCGTGTTTGCCGGTGTGGGCCAGGCCGCGGGGGAGCAGGCCGTCGCGGGCCATCGCGAACAGGACTCGGGTCTGGCCCAGGAACATGACCATGACGACCGTGGACAGGCCCGCCAGCGCGCCGATGGAGATGATGTTCTTCACCCAGGTGGCGCCGTGGATGGCGAAAGCCGTTGCCAGGGTGGCGTTTCCGCTCGCCAGTTCGGTGTAGGGGACCATGCCGGTGAGGATCAGTGAGACCGCCACGTACAGCACGGTCACGATGGCCAGGGAGGCGAAGATGCCGCGCGGGACGTCGCGCTGCGGGTTGCGGGTCTCCTCGGCGGTGGTGGCGACCACGTCGAAGCCGACGAAGGCGAAGAACACCAGCGAGGCCGCGGCCAGCAGGCCGTACCAGCCGAAACTCGTTCCGCCGGAACCGGTCAGGAAGGAGAACAGGGACTGGTGCACGCCGCCCGCCCGCTCCGACGGCTGCGCCGGGGGAATGTAGGGGGTGAGGTTGGACGCCTTGAAGTAGGTCGCGCCGACCACCAGCACCAGCGCGATCACGGCCAGCTTGATGGCCACCGCGACCGCCGAGACCCGGGAGGACAGCTTGGTGCCGGTGGCCAGCAGCAGCCCGACTACGCCGATGATCAGCACTGCGCCCCAATCGAACTTGACTGATCCGAGGTGCGCGATGGGGCTCACCACCCCGCCCAGCACCTCACCGAGATACTGCGACCACCCCTTGGCGACCACCGATACCGCGAGCGCGAACTCCAGGATCAGATCCCACCCGATGATCCAAGCGATGACCTCGCCGAAAGTGGCGTACGCGAACGTGTACGCGCTGCCCGCCACCGGCACGGTCGAGGCGAATTCGGCGTAGCACAACGCCGTCAGCCCGCACGCGACCGCCGCGAACACGAAGGCCAGCGAGACCGACGGTCCCGCCACCTGGCCCGCGGTCCGGGCGGTGAGCGTGAAAATGCCCGCCCCGATGACCACCGCGACACCGAAGATGGTCAGATCCCGCGCTGTCAGATCCTTGCGCAGCTTCGAATCCGGTTCATCGGTGTCCCGGATCGATTGCTCGACCGATTTGGTGCGGAACATTCCGCTCACGAACGCCACTTGTCGTCTCCCTTCCGAAGATTCGGTGCCGCGTTCAGCGAACTCGCGGGATGGCGTCGAGACGCCGCTCCGCGAACCTGTTCGCCGCCGCACCGGTGCCGATGCCCTCGGCCCTGGATTCCGCGATGATGTCGCGGCAACGGTCGAAGATGCCCTCCACTGCGTCTTCGACCTCGGCCGGCGCCGCGTGCCGCAGCTCTCCGGCCACCTGAACCAGCCCGCCGGCATTGGCCACGAAGTCCGGGACCCAGGTGATGCCGCGCTCGTTCAGGGTGTATTCCACTGCGGGCGTGGCCAACTGGTTGTTGGCGGCGCCGCAGACGAGCTTCGCCTCCAGGGCCTCGGCGCTCGACACGGTGAGCGTGCCGCCGAGGGCGCAGGGGGCGTAGACGTCGACCGGAGCGGCGGAGACATTGCTCAACAGTCGAACCGACGGATGATCAGCCGAAATGCGTTCCAGCGCCGCCGTGTTCACGTCGGTCGCGCACACCTCCGCGCCGTCGGCCAGCAGCAGCCCGATGAGTTCGCGCCCGACCTTGCCGACGCCTTCGACGCCGACCGTGCGGCCCGCCAGGGTCGGTGCGCCCCACACGGATTCGGCGCCTGCGCGCATCGCGTTGAACACGCCCAGCGCGGTGAGCCGGGCGCTGTCACCGGAGCCGCCCGCCGCGGTGCTGCGGCCGGTCACATGGCTGGTGTAGCGGCCGATGGCATCCAGATCGTCGGTATTGGTGCCCACGTCACCGGCGGTGATGTAGCGCCCGCCCAGGGATTCGACGAACCGCGCGTAGGCGGCGAACAGTTCCTCGCTCTTGTCCTTGGCCGGATCGCCGATGATGACGGCCTTGCCGCCGCCCAGATCCACCCCGGAGGCCGCGGCCTTGTAGGTCATTCCCCACGACAGGCGCAGCACGTCGTCCAGCGCGGCCGCCTCGGAGGCGTACGGGTACATGCGGGTGCCGCCGAGCGCGGGACCCAGCGTGGTCGAGTGGATCGCGATGATCGCCTTGAGCCCGCTCCGGTCGTCCTCGCAGAAACACCACCTGCTCGTGCCGCCGGGCGCTCAGTTCGTGCGAGCGGCCGAAAACCCCTGCGTCGGTGTGCATTGCGGTCACAATCGATTCCTTTCGTGGGACGCCGCTCATGGCGGCGGGGTGGTTGGCCGCGGGGTGGGCGGCCGGGGGCGTGCCCGCATGCGGGCACAGGTCATCGCGGCACGGCGGCGTGAGGCTGGTGCCGCCGTCCGGCGATTCGATATGGGTTGGGTGAGGTGTGCGGGCCGAGGCCCGCAACCGGTGTCAGTCGTCGAGGCCGAGTTCGCGAAGACGGGCGCGGTAGAGCCCGACATTGCCGAGCTTCACGTCCTCGTAGCCGCGGACCAGGTCGGGCAGGCCCGCCGCCTGGGTGGCCGTGGCGTAGGTGTCCAGGCTCAGGTTCGCCGCGAGCCGATGCACCATGCCGGTGTAGTGGGACAGCAACTCCCGCTCCACCTTCCGGACGTGGGCATAGCCGAAGGGGTCGAGCTTGGTGCCGCGCAGCGCCTTGCCCTTGGCGAGCAGCTTCAGCGCCACATGGGATTTCGGTGCGAGGCCGATCTTCTTCTTGCGGCCCAGCGCGCGCAGCACCGGCGGATGCAGCTTGTAGGTGAGGTTCTCACCACCGGGAACCTGCGCCTTGACCTCGTCCAGGAACGCGGGATCGACCAGCAGGCGGGCGACCTCGTACTCGTCCTTGTAGGCGGTGAACTTGAACAGCCCGCGCGCCACGGCCTCGGTGAACTCGGTGCGCTCGGTGACCGCGCGCTCGGCGGTCCAGGCGGCCTGGACGGTGTCGATGTAGCGGCGGGCGACCTTGGCGTTCTGATAGTCGATCAGTTCCGCAGCGCGCAGCTCCACCAGCCGGCGGACCTCGCCGTCGAAACCGGTTCCGGCCAGCAGCTCGGCGGGCGCGACCCGCGGAACGGACTGGGCCGCACCGGGATCAGCGGCCGTGGCGAACGCGGCCGGATCCGCGATGGCCACCCGGCCCCAGCGGAAGGCCGCGATATTGGCCGACACCGCGACACCGTTGATGCCGATCGCCTCCTCGATCGCCGCGGCGGGCAGGCGCAGGCCGCCGGTCTGGAAGGCCGCGCCGACCATCAGGAAGTTGGCGGCGGCGGTGGTGCCGAACAGGTGCTGGGCGGCGGCCAGCGCGTCGAAGGCGAACTGCGCGTCCGACACCGCCGCGAGCCGATCCAGCAGCGGCCCGGTCTCCGGGTAGGAGACCGACTTGTCGTAGACCATGTCGCCGGTCGGCGTCCGGCTGGTCGAGGCGACCACGACGGTTCCGTCCGGGTTGCCGTACTGCAGGTTCTTGGGGTCGGCCGCGGTCAGCAGGTCGATGGCCATGATGCAGTCCGCGCTGCCCGGGGTGAGCCGGTTCGACGGCTCCAATTCGCCGGTCGCGAAGCGCAAGTGGGACAGCACCGGCCCGGCCTTCTGACTCAGCCCGATCTGATCGAGGCTCTCGACCGCGTACCCCGCCCGCAGTGCGGCCGTGGCCAGCACCTGGTTGACGGTCACGATGCCGGTGCCGCCGATCCCCGCGATGAGCACGTTCTGCGTGCCCAGCGGAGCGCCCAGCCCCGGATCGGCCGCCATCGGCGGCTCGACGGGCTTGCGGCGCATCCCGCGCACCCGCTTGGAACCCTTGCGCCCCTTGGCATCCGGGCGCACTTCCACCGTGACGAACGACGGGCAGTCGCCGTCGAGGCAGCTGTAATCGGTGTTGCAGGAGGTTTGGTCGATGCGCGTCTTGCGCCCGAACTCGGTCTCCACCGGCTGTACGGACAGGCAGTTGGACTTGGTGCCGCAGTCGCCGCAGCCCTCGCACACCGCCTCGTTGATCACCACCCGGGTATTGCGCACCGGCAGCGTGCCGCGCTTGCGCTGCCGCCGCGCGTCGGCCGCGCAGTGCTGGTCGTAGATGAGTACCGTGACGCCCTTGACCTCGCGCAGCATCTTCTGTGCCTCGTCGAGCCGGTCCCGATGCCAGAGCAGCGTGCCCTTGGCGAGGGCTTTCTTGTTGTGCCGCTGGGGATCGTCGGCGCAGATGATGATCTGCTCGACGCCCTCCATGGTCAGCTTGTGGGTCAGCTTCGCGACCGTCAGCCCGCCCTCGACGTCCTGTGCGCCGGTCATCGCGACGACCTCGTTGTAGAGCAGCTTGTAGGTGATGTTCACCCCCGCCGCCACGCACGCCTGCACGGCCAGCTGCCCGGAGTGGAAGAAGGTGCCGTCGCCGATGTTCTGGAACAGGTGCGGCACATCGGTGAACGGGGCCTGCCCGATCCACTGACTGCCCTCGCCGCCCATCTGGGTCAGGCCGGTGACCGCGCTGTCGCTGCGCCCCGACAGGGTGACCAGGGTGTGGCAGCCGATGCCGCCGCCGCCGATGGAGCCCTCGGGGATGGCGGTGGATCGGTTGTGCGGGCAGCCGCTGCAGAAGTAGGGGGTGCGCTTGGCCGACAGCACTTCCAATGAAAGCGCCGGGGGCGGAGCCTTTTTCAGCTCGACGTGGGCGCGCAGCACCCGGCGCAGCGGGGCGAGCAGGCGGCCCGCGGTGAGCTCGCCGTCGAAGGGCATGAGCGGCAGGCCGCTTCCGTCCAGCTTGCCGAGGATGCGCGGGGCGTCGGCCGCGCCGTAGAGGATTTCACGGATCTGGGTCTCGATGAACGCGGTCTTGTCCTCGACGACGATGATCTGCTCCAGGCCGCGCGCGAACTCCGTGACCCGCTGCGCGCCTACCGGATACGGCATGCCGATGCGCAGCAGGCGAATGCCCGCGCGCTGCAGCGCCGCCTCGTCGACACCGAGGTCGTGCAGCGCCTGGCGGACCGCGTCGAAGGTGGTGCCGGTGGCCGCGATCCCGATCCGCGCGTGCGCCGGATCCACCTCGACGACGTCGAGATCGTTCGCGGCCCCGAAGGCGCGCACCGTGGCCCAGCGCGGCCCGTACAGATCGGCCTCGGCGAGCACGCTGTCCGCGGGCGCCGCCATCGGCCGCTGCCGGTAGGCGAAGGTCTTGCCCTCCCACTGCACTTCGGGCACCGCGATGGGCAGGTTCGCGACCGAGCCGTCCACCGTCCAGGCGCCGTCCGCGACATCGGCGACGATCTTCATGGCCACGATGCAGCCCGAGGCCCGCGACAGCGCCACCCCCTGCATGCCCATGGTGATGATCTCGCGGGCATTGCGCGGGAACAGCACCGGCACACCCATGGCGGCCAGCGACCGCTCGCTCACCGCGGGCACCGTCGAGGACTTCGAGGCGGGGTCGTCACCCACCAGCAGCAGGACGCCGCCGCGCGGATTCACTCCGTACATGTTCGCGTGCCGGATGGCGTCGGTAGCGCGGTCCACGCCCGGCCCCTTGCCGTACCAGACTCCCACCACGCCGTCGTGGGTCGGCGTGCCCGCCGGGAGATCGGCCTGGCTGCCCCACACGGCGGTGGCCGCGAGCTCCTCGTTGAAGCCGGGCACGAAGGCGATGTCGTGTTCGGTCAGCACGGTCGGCATGCCCAGCAGCATCTTGTCGACCCCGCCCAGCGGGCTGCCCTGATACCCGGACACGAAGGTCGCGACCCGGTGGCCGGCGCGCATATCGCGCACATGCTGTTCCACCAGCAGCCGGGCGATGGCCTGTACGCCGGTGAGAAGGACCGGACCCGCACCCGACCGGTAGCGGTCGGCGAGGTCGTAGGGCGTAGCCGGTTCGGCCTGTGGTGCAGGCGCGCAGGCAACGTCGGTCATGAACAGTCACCACACTCTCCACAGCCCAGATTGTGAGCTGCAACGAAGGGACCAAGCGATCGGTGCTGCGAAATCTGCCGTGATGTGTGATCTGTGTCAACAGTCGTGCGAAAAGTTGATCAGACTGCTCAAAAGTGATCTGGCGCACTGTGACGTGCGCAGCATTCTGGTCAGTCGGCGCCCGGATGGCTGGTCAGCTGCTCGACGAGCGGCAGCGATCGGTATTCGATCGGCGTCGCCAGGGCGAGCATGGTCTCGGTGTGCTTGACCCCCGCGATGGCGTGCACGCGCTGGATGACGCCCAGCAGATCCGGTTGCGACCGCGCGGCCACCCGCACCAGCAGATCCCCGCGTCCGGTGGTGGCGTGCACCTCGAGCACGTTCGGGAACGCCCGCAACGCCTCGACGATGTCGTTCATCTTGTTCTGGTCCAGTTCGATGCCCAGGAAGGCGTGCACCGCGAACCCGATGACCTCGAGATCCACGTCCGGCGGATACCCGCGCACCACCCCGGCCGCCTCCAGCCGTTTCATCCGGGCCTGCACGGTGTTCCGGGCGATCCCCAGCCGCTGCGCCAATTCCAGAATCGGCACCCGCGGATCGGCCGCCAACTCCCTGAGCAGTGCGGAGTCGAGACCGTCGATCTTGATGCTCATGCCGCATTCTCGCACAGCGGTTCTCGATAACACCGCTGCTCACGTGCCCGATGATGAGGGCGTGACACGTGCGCGGGGAGACATCATGAAGACCAGGTCAGCGGTTCTGCTCGCGATGGCCGCCGCCGTCGTGGCGGTGACCACCGGGTGCAATCCGGGGACATCGACGGGTCCGGCGCCGACCAGCGCCGCAGGTCCGGCGACAACCGCTGTGGGCACGCCGACCACCGGTGCCGGGAGTCCGGTGCCGACGAGTGCCGGGGCCGCGTCGCAACAGCCGGGCGGCGCGCCCGCCGGGAGCGGACACGGGCTGTGCTTCGACATCAACTCCGAGCTGGCCCACGCCGCCATCGCCAAGCTGAACCCGCCGCCGGTGGGCGGGTGGCAGGCCGGTGAGGCCGGGGACGTGGCACTCGCCTCGGGCTGCGACGGCGTGCTGTCGTGGATGACGGTGAACTCCAACACCAATCACCCCTACACGCACGTGCTGTTCTTCACCGGCGGCACCTATCTGGGTACGGCGACCTCCGACCCGTACATGTACACGCAGGTCACCGGCAAGACGCGGAACTCGCTGTCGCTGACCTACCGCTGGCTCAACGGAAGCGACCCGATGTGCTGCCCGCGGGGTGGTCCCAGCGTCGTCACCTTCACCCTCGACGGCACCAAGGTCACGGCGAACGGCCAGTTCCCGCCGCACGCCTGAGGCGGTTCAGGCCAGCTCGTGCGCGGTCGCGCGCAGCGTCCAGGCCGGGGCGCGGTGATGCAGGGTGGTGGCGCTCAGCGGCGGAATGTCGATGCGCCAGAACGACTCCGGGGGAGCGTTCAGGGTGCGCAGGACCGCGGCCCGCACGATCGCGGGATGCGTCACCGCCACGATCCGGTCGCCGCTGCCCGCCAGACCGTGCAGCCAGTCGCCGACCCGGTCGAGGAGATCGGTGATCGATTCACCGCCGTGGTCGCGGTAGCCCGGGTCGGTGAGCCAGCCCATGAGCTGCTCGGGCGCGAGCTCGTCCATGGACTTCCCGGCCCAGTCGCCGTGGTCCAGGTCGCGCAACGCCGATTCCAGCGCGCCGGTGAAACCCAGTGCGCGGCAGGTCTGTTCGGCCCGGACCTCCGGTGCGTGCAGCACCGTCTCGGGCGCGGGGCCGGGCAGGCCGCCCGCCTTCTCGACCGACCGCGACCCGAGCGGGTTCAGCGGTTCCTCGGCCGGAAAACGGGCGCCCTGCACGGCATCGGTGATCGCGTGCGTCACCAGGGTGAGGCGGGTGACCGCGCTCATGCCGCCCGCGCGGTCTCGGTCGCGCGGTCGCCGAGCAGGCGCGGCGCGAGCCAGGCGAAGCCGACGCCGATGACCGCCCACACGATGAGCTGGGCGGCGAAGGAGTACAGCCGGAAGTGGTACAGGTCGTCGGCGGAGAAGCCCGGGAAGACGATCGTGCCCGACGGATCCTTCAGCGGCTGCGGCGTTTCGGTGGCGAAGTCGCCGTATTCCTTGTTCGCCGACAGGTGTCCCAGCGACGGCAGCAGGGCCAGCACCGCACCCATGACCACGACGAAGCCCGCCGAGGCGGCGACGGTGGCGGTCCAATTGTCCAGGCGCGCGGCCAGTTTCCGGCCCGCCCAGATCGCGGCGCACAACACGACCGCGCTGATCACCATCATGCCCACGTACAGGGCCGTCCGGGCCCCGATGGTCTCCGGATGCCCGATGGAGGGCGGGTTGGCCGGGTACTTCAGGAACGGGACCGCGTACAGCACCAGGAACATGCCGCCCGACACCAGCAGCGCCAGATTGCGCGGGCTGATCTTGCCGGACTTGCGCAGGGCCAGGAAGTAGACCACCGCGAACAGCGCGCCCAGGGCGGCGCCGAACACGATCATGCCGAACCCGAGGCCGACATTCTGCTGCTGCGCGCGGGTGAACAGCTCCGCCCCGTGCTCCATGTCCATGGACTTGCCGGCGGCCTTGTCGAGCGCCATCTGCGCGTCGTCACGGCCCTCTTCGTAGGCGATGGCCCGATCGATGATCGGCTCGGTCAGGATCCGGGCGAAGACGAACGCCAGCGATCCGCCGAGGGCGCCCAGCAGGACTCCTCGGCCGATGATTCGCTTTTCCATTGTGGTTACTCGATTCCCGGTGCTAGTGGCAGGGGAAACCGAGGAAATGCCGGCCGTCGTGCACGAACTCGTGCACGTGCATGTCGCTGCCGAAGACCGACACCGCACCCTGATCGATGCCGATGAAGTACAGGGCCAGCAGCGCCAGCAGCGTGGTGCCGACCAGCCACAGGGCCGTGGTCGGGATCGCGAGCGCGCCGCTGCCGAGACCGGAGCGAGGAGCGAAAGAGGTAGCCACGAAGGACTCCTTTGAATCAGGGGGATTTCGCGTCCCCGTTGCCGATCGAACCGACGATGTGAGGGTCTGACTCGCATCCTGTCTCTCACCGAGACCGGCTGCTCACAGTGGCGCGACCGTTCCGGCATTGCACCGGATTCCTCATGGCATCGTCGATCCACCATACGAAAGCGCATCGCCGCTGGTCAATCCGCATGCTCCGGGTCGCCCACCTGTTGGGACGACGGCGGGCGTGCGATCGACGCGGTGTCATTGGGCTATATTCGCCAACGCAACTGGTTCGCCGGAGGTGGAGTCGAGGAGCCCCTGACCCATTCGACGGCGTCGAAGCCCGCCCCGCGTTCGCGCCGGCCGGGTGAGAGGGAACCCGGTGAGAATCCGGGACTGTCCCGCAGCGGTGAATGGGAACGAACGCTGTCATCAGCACTGGGCGCAGGCCTGGGAAGCGACGGCCGGTAGGTCCGGCCTCGGTCACGTACCGCGGCCGACCCGAATTTCGGGTCGATGCCCATGAGTCCGAAGACCTGCCCGTCGTGCCGGATACGCCGTATCCGGCGGTCGTCGCCTCGTGGATTGGGCGCTACGCCGATCGGATCCGGGCACGGTGGATGCCCCATGGGCTCCGTCAGCGTGCGCTCGTAATGGGCGGCGGTCATCGACTGCTGACCACGGAGTTCATCAATGCCGAACCCTGAGAACACCTTCACCGCCACGGTGCTGGGCCTGCCCCGCATCGGCCCGAACCGGGAACTGAAACGCGCCATCGAGGCGTACTGGGCGGGGCGGATCGACGCCGCCGCACTGCACGGCCTCGCCGGGGGCCTGCGCGTCGCGCAACTCAACGCGGTGCGTGCCGCCGGACTGGATTCGATTCCGGTGGGCACCTTCTCGTACTACGACCAGATGCTCGACACCGCCGTGCTGCTGGGCGCGCTGCCCGAGCGGGTGCACGGCATCGCCGACGAGCTGGACCGCTACTTCGCGGCCGCGCGCGGCACCGCCGAGGTCGCGCCGCTCGAGATGACCAAGTGGTTCGACACCAACTACCACTATCTGGTGCCGGAGCTGTCGGCCGCGACGGAGTTCTCCCTGCACCCGGACAAGCCGCTGGCGGAACTGGAAGAAGCTCTGGCGCTGGGCATTCCGGCCCGCCCGGTGATCATCGGGCCGATCACCTTCCTGAAACTGGCCAAGTCGGTGGACGGCAGTGAGCTGCTCGATCGCCTGCCGGATCTGCTGCCGCTGTACGAGCGGCTGCTGGGCCTGCTGGCCGCGGCTGGCGCGCGCTGGGTGCAGATCGACGAGCCGGCGCTGGTCACCGATCTGACGGAAGCCGAACTGGCGCTGGTGCATTCGACGTATCAGCGGCTGGCCGCCGGGTCGGGGCGACCGGATCTGCTGGTGGCCGGCTACTTCGGCCGGTTGGGTCCGGTGCTGCCGGTGCTGGCGGCCACCGGGGTCGAGGCCATCGCCGTCGACCTGGTCGCGGGCGGTGACGCGGATGTGGCCGCGGCGCAGGAGCTTTCCGGGACGCTCCTGGTCGCGGGCGTCGTCGACGGCTACAACGTGTGGCGCACCGATCCCGATCGGGCGCTGACCGGGCTGGCCGCTCTCGGCGCGGGCGGCGCGCCCGTGGCGGTGTCGAGTTCCTGCTCGCTGCTGCATGTGCCCTACAGCCTCGCCGCCGAGCCCGACCTGGAGCCGCGCCTGCGGTCCTGGCTGGCGTTCGGAGCCGAGAAGATCGCCGAGATCCGGCTGCTGGCCACCGTCCTGCATGAGGGGCAGGACGCGGCCGCCGAGCAGTTGGACATCGCGCGAACGGCCGTGCTGGACAGGCGATCCGACGCCCGGCTGTGCGATCCGACGGTCCGGGCCCGGCTGGCCGGGCTGGATGCCGCCGACGGACGCCGGGTGCCCGCGGACGAGCGGCGGCGGTTGCAGCAAGAACGTCTGCAACTGCCGCCGCTGCCGACCACGACCATCGGCTCCTACCCGCAGACCGGCCGCATCCGGGTGGCGCGGGCAGCCCTGCGCCGCGCCGAGATCGATCGGGCCGAGTACGACACCCGCATGCGCGCCGAGATCGCCGAAGTCATTGCGCTGCAAGAGGAGATCGGCCTGGACGTGCTGGTGCACGGCGAGCCCGAACGCAACGACATGGTGCAGTACTTCGCCGAGCAGCTGGACGGATTCGCCGCCACCGCGAACGGGTGGGTGCAGTCGTACGGCACCCGCTGCGTCCGCCCGCCGATCCTGTTCGGCGACGTGACCCGCCCGGCGGCCATGACCGTCGACTGGATCACCTACGCGCAGTCGCTGACCGGCAAGCCGGTCAAGGGCATGCTCACCGGGCCGGTCACCATCCTGGCGTGGTCGTACGTGCGTGACGACCAGCCGCTCGCCGACACCGCGCGCCAGATCGCGCTGGCCATCCGGGACGAGACGGTCGATCTGGAAGCCGCCGGGATCGCCATCATCCAGGTGGACGAGCCGGCGCTGCGGGAGCTGCTGCCGCTGCGCCGCGCCGATCAGCCCGGGTACCTGGAGTGGGCGGTGCAGGCGTTCCGGCTGGCCACCTCCGGCGTCGCCGACACCACCCAGATCCACACCCACCTGTGCTATTCGGAGTTCGGTGAGATCATCGGCGCCATCGCGGGATTGGACGCCGACGTCACCTCGATCGAGGCGGCCCGCTCGCACATGGAGGTGCTCGACGACCTCAACGCGGCGGGCTTCGACCTGGGCGTGGGACCGGGCGTGTACGACATCCACTCGCCGCGGGTGCCCAGCACCGAGGAGATCGGGACCTCGCTCGCGCTGGCACTGAAAGCGGTTCCGGCCGAACGGCTCTGGGTCAACCCGGACTGCGGGCTCAAGACCCGCGGCACCGCCGAGGCGACCGAGTCGCTGCGCAACCTGGTGGCCGCCGCACGGGCGCTGCGCTGACCGGACGCCGGGGTGTTCCGCCACGCGGAGCACCCCGGCATCCGGCTACGTGATCGGCGCGTACGGGATGGTCAGGGAACTGTTGTCGTCCACCCGGATCGGGCGGCCCAGCTGCGGGAAGGCGCGCTGGGCGCAGTCGGTGCGCTCACACACCTTGCAGCCCGCGCCGATCGGCACCGCCGTCCGCGGGTCGTCGACGGGCAGGCCGTGCGAGTAGATCAGCTTGTCCGCGTAGGTCAGGTCGCAGCCCAGTCCGATGGCGAAATCCCGGGTGGGGGACAGGTATCCGGGCGTCTTCTCGTCGGTGGTGCGCGCCAGCCACAGATAGTTGCGGCCGTCGGGCATCCGGGCGATCTGGGTGCGGATGCTGCCCGGTGTGGAGAACGCGTCGTGCACCACCCACAGCGGGCAGCTGCCCCCGACCCGGGAGAAGTGGAACGCGGTGGCGGACTGGCGTTTCGAGATGTTCCCGGCGCGATCGGTGCGCACGAAGAAGAACGGCACCCCGCGCTTGCCCGGACGCTGCAGCGTGGACAGGCGGTGGCAGACCGTCTCGAACCCGACCTCGAAGGTGGCGGCCAGCAATTCGATGTCGTAACGCAGCGATTCGGCCGCGTCCCAGAACCGGGTGTAGGGCAGGATCAGCGCGCCCGCGAAGTAGTTGGCCAGACCGATGCGCAGCAAGCCGCGTGAATTCTCGGGCATGGCGTCGGTCGCGTCGATCAGGTCGGCGATCACCTCTGCCTGGGTGAGAAAGGCCAGCTGCGTGGCCAACTGGAATGCTCGCTGACCGGCGGTGAGCCGGCGCGCCAGGGTCAGCACCCGGCTGTCGGCGTCGAAAACCCGTTTCGGACCCGGATGGCTGGGATCGTCGGTGCGGATGAGGACCGCGATGCCGTGCTGCTCGCGCAGCAGGCGGGTCAGCTGCAGGTCGAGCCCGCCCAGGCTCAGGCCGTTCCGGTCGAACAGCTGCTCGGCCGCGGTGTCGAGTTCGGGGATGTGGTTGCGCCGGTCGTAGAAGTAGTCGCGGACATCCTCGTAGGGCATGGCGACCGCGGATTCGCCCGGAGCGCCGTCGATTCCGGCGGAGACGCGTTCCATCTGCTCGGTGGTGCCACGCAAGCGCCGATGCAGGCCGACCAGCACGCGCGCCGCCGCGGGCACCCGGGCCACCAGATCGTCGATCTCGGCGGTGGTGATGTCGCCGCCCTCCGGGTCCTCGGCGAACACGTCCTGCAGGTCGGCGATGAGCCGGGCATCGGTGTCGGCGGCGAAGAAACCCATATCCAGGTCGAAGCGCGCGTTCAGGCGCAGCAGCACCGGCACGGTCAGCGGACGCTGGTCGTGCTCGAGCTGATTGATGTAGCTCACCGAGAGCTCCAGCGTCTTGGCCAGCGCGGACTGGGACAGCCCGCGCCGCTCCCGCAAGGCGCGCAGGCGCGCGCCCGCGTACATCTTCTGCATGCGGTCAGCCTAGCAATTCCCGCTTTCACAACTTTCGCTGAATCCCGGCTTCAGTTCCGCAAAAATAGGCTTTTGCAAGGCATTTCCCGATGCAGAACCGCTGTGTAGCGTGCGAAATATGAAGAATCATCTCGTCCGCACCCATCGCTCCGCCGAGCGCTTTCCCCGCACGGAACACCTCGCCTGGCGGATTGCCGACGTCGCGGCCGACCCCGTGGACGTCGACCCCGACGTCGAGCAGATGATCGTCAATCGGCTCATCGACAACGCCGCGGTCGCGGCCGCCTCGATCACCCGGCGGCCGGTCGCCAACGCCCGCGCCCAGGCCCTGGCCCACCCCTACCGGCCGGGCGCCACCGTCTTCGGCGCGAGCGGCTCCTACTCGCCGGAATGGGCGGCCTGGGCCAACGGCGTCGCCGTGCGCGAACTGGACTTCCACGACACCTTCCTGGCCGCGGAGTACTCCCACCCGGGCGACAACATTCCGCCCGTCCTCGCCGTCGCCCAGCACACCGGCCGCAGCGGCCGCGACCTGATCCGCGGTCTGGCAACGGGTTACGAGATCCAGGTGGACCTGGTCCGCGCGATCTGCCTGCACGAGCACAAGATCGACCACGTCGCGCACCTCGGCCCGTCGGCCGCCGCCGGCATCGGCACGCTGCTCGGACTCGGCACCGAAACCATCTACCAGGCCATCGGCCAGGCCCTGCATACCACGACCGCCACCCGCCAGTCCCGCAAGGGCGAGATCTCCAGCTGGAAGGCCTATGCGCCCGCCTTCGCCGGGAAGATGGCCGTGGAAGCGGTGGATCGCGCGATGCGCGGCGAGGGCGCGCCGTCCCCGATCTGGGAGGGCGAGGACGGCGTGATCGCCTGGCTGCTGGGCGGTCCCGACGCGGAGTACTCGGTGCCGCTGCCCGGCCCCGGCGAACCCAAACGCGGCATCCTCGACACCTACACCAAAGAGCACTCGGCCGAGTACCAGAGCCAGGCCCCCATCGACCTGGCCTGCCGGATGCGCGAGCGGATCGGCGACCTGGACCAGATCGCCACGATCGTGCTGCACACCAGCCACCACACCCACTACGTGATCGGCACCGGCTCCAACGATCCACAGAAATTCGACCCCAACGCTTCTCGCGAAACCCTGGATCACTCGATCACGTACATCTTCGCGGTCGCGCTGCAGGACGGCGTCTGGCATCACGAGCGCTCCTACGCCCCCGAACGCGCGCAGCGCCCCGACACCATCGCGCTGTGGAACAAGATCTCCACCGCCGAGGATCCGGAATGGACGCGCCGCTACCACTCCACCGACCCGAACGAGAAGGCGTTCGGCGCGCGCGCCGAAATCACCTTGCGCAGTGGCGAAGTCATCATCGACGAGCTCGCCGTGGCCGACGCCCACCCGCTGGGCGCGCGGCCATTCGCGCGGGACCAGTACATCGCCAAGTTCCGCACCCTCGCCGCGGGCGTCGTCGAGCCCACCGAGCAGGACCGCTTCCTCGAGGCGGTTCAGCGCGCGGGCGAGCTGTCCCCGAACGAGCTGTCGGAGCTCACCTTCACCGTCTCACCGGATGTGCTCGCCCGCGCGCCCCGGTCGCCGAAGGGACTGTTCTGATGACCGGCCTGCTCGCCGCCGCCACCCCCGCTACCGACAAGCGCGCCGCCTTCAAGGCGGGCCTGACCTCCGGCACGATCCAGCGGTTCCCCGGTGCCTTCAATCCCTTGGTGGCCAAGCTGATCCAAGAGATCGGGTTCGAAGGCGTGTACGTCTCCGGCGCCGTGCTCTCCGCCGATCTGGGCCTGCCCGATATCGGCCTGACCACCCTGACCGAGGTTGCGGGCCGCGGGCAGCAGATCGCGCGGGTCACCGATCTGCCGGTGCTCATCGACGCCGACACCGGATTCGGTGAGCCCATGAGCGCCGCCCGCACCGTCACCGTCATGGAGGACGCCGGCATCGCCGGCCTGCACCTCGAAGACCAGGTGAATCCGAAGCGCTGCGGCCACCTCGACGGCAAGGCGGTGGTTCCGGCCGATGAGATGGTGCGCCGGTTGCGGGCGGCCGTATCCGCGCGGCGCGACCCGAACTTCGTGATCTGCGCGCGCACCGATGCCGCCGGGATCGAGGGCATCGATGCCGCGATCGACCGGGCACAGGCGTACGCGGAAGCCGGTGCGGACCTGATCTTCACCGAGGCGCTGCACACCCCCGCCGAGTTCGAGAAGTTCCGGGCCGCCGTCTCGATTCCCCTGCTGGCCAACATGACCGAGTTCGGCAAATCCGAACTGATTCCCGCCGAGACGCTGGAATCGATCGGCTACAACGCCGTCATCTATCCGGTGACCACGCTGCGGCTGGCCATGTTCGCCGCCGAAACCGGGCTGCGGGAGATCGCGGCCACCGGCACCCAGGCCGGGCTGCTGGACCGCATGCAGCACCGCAGCCGGCTCTACGAGCTCCTCGAATACGAGCGCTACAACGAATTCGATTCCGACATCTTCAATTTCACTCTGGCGAGGAACCAATGAACGCAGTATCGCGCAGCGATTCGTTTGGGGGTGGTGGTGGGGCGACGGGTGGGCCGGAGACCGCGATCCGGACCATTTACAAAGGTCTCGCCGGCGTCGTCGTCGACACCACCGCTATCTCGAAGGTGGTGCCGGAAACCAACTCGCTGACCTACCGCGGCTACGCGGTCCAGGATCTGGCCGCGCACTGCAGCTTCGAGCAGGTCGCCTATCTGCTGTGGCACGGCGAACTGCCCGGTGACGCTCAGCTCGCGCAATTCCTGCAACAGGAGCGAGCCGCGCGGCGCGTGGATCGGTCACTGCTGTCTCTGGTGGCCAAACTGCCCGAGAACTGCCACCCGATGGACGTGGTGCGCACCGCGATCAGCTACCTGGGCGCCGAAGATCCGGCCGAGGACGACAATTCACCGAAGGCCAACCGCGCCAAGGCCTTACGCATGATGGCGGTACTGCCGACCATCGTCGCCGCCGACCACCGCCGACGGCGCGGCCTGGATCCCATTGCGCCGCACTCGCATCTGGGCTTCGCCGAGAACTTCCTGAACATGTGCTTCGGCACAGTGCCCGCGCCGGAGCTGGTGAAGGCGTTCGAAGTCTCGCTGATCCTCTACGCGGAGCACAGTTTCAACGCCTCCACCTTCGCCGCCCGCGTGGTCACCTCCACCCGGTCCGACATCTACAGCGCGGTCACCGCCGCCATCGGCGCGCTCAAGGGCCCGCTGCACGGCGGGGCGAACGAGGCGGTCATGCACGACATGATCGAGATCGGCGACCCGGCCCTGGCCGCGGCCTGGCTCCGGAACAAGCTGTCCGGCAAGGAAAAGGTGATGGGCTTCGGCCACCGGGTCTACAAGAACGGCGACTCCCGGGTGCCGACCATGCGGAAGGCCCTCCTGGACATCGCCGCCGCGACCGACGGCGGCCGCTGGGTGCGGATGTACGACGTCCTCGAACGCACCATGAACGAGGCCACCGGGATCGAACCCAACCTGGACTTCCCCACCGGCCCCGCCTACTACCTGCTCGGCTTCGACATCGAGGCGTTCACCGCGATCTTCGTGATGAGCCGGATCACCGGCTGGACCGCCCACATCATCGAACAGAGCGAATCCAACGCGCTGATCCGGCCGCTGAGCGAATACGTCGGCGTCCCGCCACGATCCGTCGTGGCGGGATGACCGAAACCGCTACCGGGTCGCGAGGTGGCTGTAGACCTCGGCGGCCACCGCGGTGTCGCCGCGCGGCGTCGGGTGGAAGGGGAGACCGACCAGATTGACCTTCGGGTCGAGCGCGGCCAGCAGCCACGGGTCCGGCGAGCACAGGCCGTGGCCGGCGGTCGGGACCCGGGCGTCCACGTAGTCGATCGAGAGCAGGTGCGCCGCATCGCGTTCGGCGTCGTTGAGCCGGTTCCAGAACTGGTTGATGGCGCCGGCCCGCGGCTGGACGTAGCGGAACACGCCCATGACGTCGAGGCACCAGACGTTCGAATCCGCCGGAGCCAGTTCGGGATAGCCGACCAGCTGGATCTTCGCATTGGGGGCGTAGTACTTCACGTACTCCACGACCTTGCGAATGCGGTCGGCGTAGGCCGGGCCGGTGACCGAGTTCAGATCGGGCCAGCGACCCTGCTCCACCGCGTCGGGATTGCAGCCCTCGCTCATATTGAACGCGCACCGCAACTGGGCCGGGGCGTCGGCGGCGGTGGCCGAGTCGTGCGGCCATTCGTCATTGGCGCCCAACTGGATCGCCACCACCTGGGTGCGGGGGCCGAACGCGCCGTTCTTCGAGGCCTTGAGCGCCAGCTGCGCCAGGGTGTAGCCGTCGCGGCCGGGCACCTCCTTACCGGTGGAGGTGACCGGGCCGCTGTCGATCGACGCATTGGTGCAGGTGGCGTTCTCGAAGTCCGAGGCGGGGACGTTCATCAACGCGCTCAGCTGCACCGGCCACGAGGTGTCGCGGTGCAGGCATTCGTGCGAGTCGGCGTCCTTGTTGCCGTCGCACTTCACCAGGACGCCGTCGCAGGACGGGTTCGCGGCGAACGAATCACCCATCACCACCAGCGTGCGGCCCTCCGCCGCGGCCGGTGCCGGGTCGGCCCCGGCGACACCGGCCGAGCAGGCCGCCGCGAGCACGGCGACGGCCGCGGCCAGCCGGAACGGGAGCGCGGCGGCCCTGGTCCTGAAACTCATCATGCAAAAACTCCCCGGCGGAAACGTAGTGCGGCACCGACAGTGTTGCTCATGACGCCGGTGGAACGATCATGTAGGTCAGTTTGGGCCATGCCACCGACAACGGGACCTTGGGCTCGCGGCAGATCCACACGGTCACATGGTGATTCTGACCGGCGATGCCCAGCTCGTTGTCGAGCTTCAGCGTGGGCGTGGCCTGCGCGAAGTTGGCCAGGAAGGCCCGCTGCTCGGGACTGTCGTTGTAGCCGACCCACAGGATGGTGGTGGCCGAGTCCGGCGGCGGACCCCATTCGGCGAAGCCACGATTGGGGCTGTACACCGGCGGGATCGCCTTGAACTTCCGATAGTGGTCGAGCGCGCCCGCCTCGTTGTAGGCCTCGGCGACGACCGCGGTGCGCGCCTGCTCCTCGGGCGGCAGGCTCGTCGCCACGATGTCGACGGCGTCGGCCAGATCCTCCCAGTCGTCATTGCCGTAGTGCTGCAGGAAGCCCAGCTTGCTGGTGTTCGGAATGTCGATCCAGCTCTTCGGATACGGGAACGTCGCCAAGGCGGCGGCCAGCAGTGCGGTCAGCACCGTGAGAACCGTGAACAGCCGCCGCAGCACGGCAACCGAGCGCGGGCTCGCCGTGTCGAAGAGTCCGGACAGCATTGCCGCGCCCGCACCGAAGAGCGCGGGCACGATCCCGGCCACGTAATAGGACCGGCCGTGGCTCGCCACCACCAGCACGATCATCGCCGCCGCCGCGATCAGCACGAACCGGTACGGCCGCAGCTTCGGCTCCCGGGCCAGACCGTAGATGCCGAGCACACCCAGGCCGCCGCCGAGGAATCCGGTGACGATCATGATCGCCACGATGGTGCCCCACTGGCCGCCGTCGCTCTGCGCGGTCTCGTGGGCGATCGCCGCGTTGGTCGCCAGCTGCGGCCAATCGTGGGAGGCCTGCCACAACAGCGCCGGGGTCATGGCCGCGCCCATGATCAGCAGTCCCACCCACAGGGCCGGGCGACGCAGGATCTCCCGCGGACCAGCCACCAGCATGGCGAAACCGACGCAGGCGCCGAGCATCAGCACCAGCCACTTGTCCTGCACATCGATCGCGGCGGCCACCCCGGCGGCGACCAGCAGGCGATCGCGGCGGGTGCGCACCCAGCGCACCAGCAGCCAGATGATCAACGCCTGGAACGCCACATCGATCGCGACGCTGTCGAGCACGGTGTAGGCGAAGATGAACGGCGAGGCGGCGTACGCCGCGGCCGCGAGAATCTGGAACCGCGGCCGCGCACCGCATTCGAAGGCGACCGCGGCCGTGAGCACCGATACCGCGATCAGGAACAGCAACCCGGGTATCCGCAGCGCGATCACCGATCCGGGCGCGATCACATCGGACAGCCGCGCGATCAGCGGGATCAGCGGACCGTTGTCGACGTAACTGACCGCGAGCCGCCGCCCGCAGGCCAGGTAGTACAGCTCGTCCCCGGCCAATTGGAACCGGAACGCCGAGACCGACCAGACCAGCGTGATCAGACCGGAGACCAGCAGGACGCCCCGCCACGCGAAGGGCGGTGGCGCGGTGGTCGATTCGGCTTCGGGGGTGATAGTGAGCGTCATTGCTTCTCCGGGGGATGCGCCGCGGCGGTACTCGACCGCGGACGCGGGTGGGGCCTTGTCAGCGCGGCGCGACGTGGCTGTACACGGTGGCGGCCACGGCGGCGTCACCCTTCGGTGACGGGTGGAAGGGCAAGCCCGCCACGTCGTTCCGCAGATCCAGGAAGACGTTGAACCACGGATCGGCGGCACACAGGCCGTGCCCCGCGGTCGCGGCCTTCACGTCGACGAAGTCGATCCCGAGGATTCCGGCGGCGTCGCCCCTGCGCGGTCTGCAGCCGCTCCCAGTACTCGACCATGGCCCGGGCCCGCGGCTGCACCCAGCGGCCGGCGCCCAGCAGGTCCACGCACCAGTCGGTCGCGCCCGCCGGAGCGACCTCGGGATAGCCGACCAGCTGGATCTTCGCGTTCGGCGCGTAGTACTTCACGTAGTCGACGACCTTGCGAATGCGGTCGGCGTAGGACCCGCCGGTGATCGACTCGAGGTCCGGCCAGCGGCCCTCGGCCACCGCGTCGGTGTCGCAGCCCTGCACCAGGTCGATCACGCAGCTGACCACCCGGCTCACGTCGGCGGTGACCGTATTGTCCCGGGGCCACGCGTCATTGAAGCCCAGCTGGATCGCCACCACCTGGGTGCGCGGTCCGAACGCCCCGTCCTTGGCGGCTTCGAGCGCCTCCTGCGCCAGGGTGAAACCGCCGCGGCCCGGCACCTCCTGCCCGGTCGAGGTGACCGGACCGGTGTCGATCGACGCGCTCGAGCACGAGTTGTTCTCGACATCGGCGGCGTCGACGCCCATCAGCGCGCTCAGCTGAACTGGCCACGAGGTCGGGCTGTGCAGGCAGGCTCGCAGTCCGGTGGCGCCGGAGTCCTCGCACTTCACTCGGACCACATCGCACGGTGGGTTGGCGGTGTACGAGTCGCCCAGCACGACGAGTCTGCGGCCCGCCGCGGGAGCGGGTTCGGCGTCGGCCGCGCCGGCGGCGGCCGCGGTGGTGAGCACGCCGACGACGGCGGCGAGCCGGAGCAGCAGGGCTGCCCGGCCGGTGGTCCAGGTGCTGGTCAAATGCAAAATCCTCATCGAGCCACAGCCAGGCCGATTCGGGCTTCGGCCATGACTCGGGCCCGCAGCATCTGACAGTTAATGGAAAATAACGCTGCTTCACTTTATTGGCAAGGAAGCGATCGGTGACCGAAACGGTGGGAAAAATGCTTCCGGAACGCAATTCGGCCCAGGCCAGAGAATAACCTCTGGCCTGGGCCGACAAGTCGCCGGTGCGGACCCCGGCTCAGGACAGCGGGCCGACCACGGCTTCGGCGCCCGCCAGCAACTCACCCGAGGCCGCCAACCGCACGACCGCCTCGATCTCCGGAGCCAGGTAGCGGTCCGGACCCGGACCCTGAACCGACTCGCGAATCCGGTCCCGCACGGCACCGGTCGCCGGAGACGGTTCCAGCGGCGCCCGCAGATCCAGGGCGCGGGCCGCGGTGAGGGCCTCGATGGCCAGCACGCGCGTCAGGCCGTCGATCGCGCGGCGCAGCTTGCGAGCCGCCGACCAGCCCATCGACACGTGGTCCTCCTGCATAGCCGAGGACGGAATCGAATCCACGCTCGAGGGCGCGGCCAGCCGCTTCAGCTCGGAGACGATCGCCGCCTGCGTGTACTGCGCGATCATGTGGCCGCTGTCCACGCCGGGATCATCGGCCAGGAACGGCGGCAGGCCGTGGTTGCGGGCCCGGTCCAGGAAGCGGTCGGTGCGGCGTTCGCTGATGCTGGCCACGTCGGCGACCACGATGGCCAGGAAGTCGAGCACGTAGGCCACCGGCGCGCCGTGGAAGTTGCCATTGGACTCCACCCGGCCGTCGAGGGTGACCACCGGGTTGTCCACGGCGCTGGCCAGCTCGTACGACGCGATCCGCTCCGCGTGCGCGAGGGTGTCGCGCGCACCGCCGGCGACCTGCGGGGCGCAGCGCAGCGAGTAGGCGTCCTGCACCACCGTGCAGTCGGGGGTCGCGTGGCTGGCCACGATGCCCGAACCCTGCAGCAGCCGAACCATATTCGAGGCGGCCGACGCCTGACCCGGCTGCGGGCGCAGGGCCTGCAGGTCGGCGGCGAACACCTTGTCGGTGCCGAGCAGGCCCTCGACGCTCATCGACGCCGTCACATCCGCCAGGCGCAACAGCCGGCGCAGGTCGTGGCAGGCCAGCACCAGCATGCCGAGCATGCCGTCGGTGCCGTTGATCAGCGCCAGGCCTTCCTTCTCGGCGAAGACCATCGGCTCGAGACCGGCCGCGGCCAGCGCCTCGGCGGCGGGCATCAGGGTGCCCGCGGCGTCGCGGACCATGCCCTCACCCATCACCGCGAGCGCGACGTGCGACAGCGGGGCCAGGTCGCCGGAACAGCCGAGGCTGCCGTACTCGTGCACGACCGGCGTGATCCCGGCCGACAGCATCGACGCGTAGGCCTGGGCGACCTCCACCCGCACACCGGTCCGGCCCGTGGCCAGGGTGGACAGTCGCAGCAGCATCAGGGCGCGAATCACCTCACGCTCGACCTCCGCGCCGGAACCCGCCGCGTGCGAGCGAACCAGGCTGCGCTGCAACTGGGTTCGCAGTTCCAGCGGGATGTGGCGGGTGGCGAGCGCACCGAAACCGGTCGAGACGCCGTAGACCGGCTTCGGGTCGGCGGCCAGCGCCTCGATCCGGGTGCGGCTCGCCGCGATCACGGTGAGCGCGTCCTCCGACAGCCGCACCGTGGCATTGCCACGGGCGACCCGGACCACGTCCTCGGGGGCGAGGGCGCCGACGCCGACTTCGACCTCGCCTGCTGCCAGGGTGTGGTCTTCGGATAGGAGGGTGTTCGAGCTCATCTCTGTGTCGTCCAATCTGCGGTTACTAGCGGTCAGTGGTCAAAGAAGGTCTGCGGCGAGTGCGGGGTCGACCCCCGGCGTCTGGTCCGCCGAGGCGGCGGGCGCGTCGTCGGCCGACGGCCGGACCCACAGCCGATAGGCGGCGGTCAACAGGGCCAGCCACACGGCCCCGACGACGAGCGCCACCCGGGTGTCGGCGTCGAAGGCGAGCAGCACGATCACGAAGCCCAGGCCCGCGATCGCGAAGACCGGCAGGTAGGGCCACAGCGGCACCGGGAACTTCAGCTCGGCCGCCTCCGCCGGGCTCATCTGCTTCCGGGAGCGGAAGTGCGACACCAGGATCATCAGCCAGACGAAGACGGTGGCGAAGGTGGCGATGGAGGCGATCACCACGAAGACCCGGTCCGGGATCAGGTAGTTGAGCGCGACGCCGACCAGCAGGGCCGACACCATGATCACGACGGTCATCCACGGCACGCCGTTGCGCGAGACCCGCGTCATCACGGCCGGCGCCTGCCCGCGCAGGGCCATGCCGTACATCATCCGGCCCGCGCCGAAGATATTGCTGTTGATGGCCGAGAGGGCGGCGGTGATCACCACGACGTTCAGCACGGCCGCCGCCGACCCCAGGCCCAGGCTGTTGAAGATCTGCACGAACGGGCTGCCCTCGTCGCCGATCTGGTTCCACGGCGTGACGGCCATGATCACGGTCAGGGTCAGGACGTAGAACAGGATGATCCGGACGGGAACGGTGTTGATCGCCCGGGGAATCGTCTTCTCCGGATCCTCCGCCTCACCCGCGGTGACGCCGATGATCTCCGAACCGCCGAAGGCGAACATGACGATGGCGAAGCAGCCCAGGAAGCCGCCGATCCCATTGGCGAAGAAGCCGCCGCCGGAGTTCAGGTTGGACAGGCCCGTGCTGGTGTCGTGAATGCCGAATCCCCAGATCAGCACGGCGGTTCCGCCCGCGATCATGGCTATGATCGCGACCACCTTGATCAGGCTGAACCAGAATTCGAGCTCACCGAACACCTTGACGTTGAGCAGGTTGATCGCGCCGATGAAGAAGACGATCGCCAGCACCCAGATCCACCGGGGGACGTCCGGGAACCAGAAACCCATGTAGACACCGAAGGCCGTGGTATCGGCCAGCAGCACGATGACCATCTCGAAGACGTAGGTCCAACCGGTCATGAACCCGGCCAGCGGACCGATGTGCCGGCTGGCGTACTCACCGAACGATCCGGAGACCGGGTTGCGGACCGCCATCTCGCCCAGTGCCCGCAGCACGATGAAAATGATCGCGCCGCCGATCAGGTAGGCCAGCAGGACCGAGGGTCCGGCCTTCCTGATCGCCTCGGCCGACCCGTAGAAGAGGCCGGTGCCGATGGCCGATCCGAGTGCGATGAATCGGATGTGGCGGGCGGTGAGACCCCGGGTCAGGGTCGAGGAGATGTCTTTCACGGATCGGACTCCCTGGTGTTGTTCATAACGCAGCCCGACAGGGATTGTGAGTGCGTTCACATATGTATAGGGCTGTCTATACAACTGTGTCAAGGGTGTGTAGTTACACAACGGCAACTAATTTAGTCGGACGTCGTGCCGAGTCACGATCCGGTGAATCAGGCGGGCGGCGGTACGCGCGGTCCGGTTGTCGATATCGAGCGCCGGATTCAACTCCGCCACATCCAGCAGGGCGAGCTTCCCGCTGCCCGCCACCAGGTCACACACCCGCTCGAGCACCTCGAGCGGCACGCCGTATGCGGCCGGGGCGCTGACGCCCGGCGCGACCGATGCGGGGAGAACGTCCAGGTCAATGGTCATATACACGACGTCGACGGCGGCCAGGAACTCCTCGACGAAACCCCGCACCCCGGCCAGCTGCCCGGTGGTGCAGTCCTCGTCCAGTCGATAGCGCACCCCCAGCGCCGCGGCGGTCTCGAACAGCGCCGCGGTATTGCTCGGCTGCGAGATGCCGAGAACGGCATAGTTCAGCGCCCGCCCGGCGGCCGCCTCGGCCTCGGCCATCTGCCGGAACGGTGTCCCCGAACTGGGCGTCGGATCGGCCCGGAGATCGAAATGGGCATCGAGATTGAGCACGCCCAGACGAGCCCCGGCCGCGACCGCGGCCCCGGCGGCGATGCCGAGATAGCTGGCGTAGGCCACCTCGTGCCCACCCCCGAGCACGGTCACGAAGTGCCCGGCGTCCAGCAATTCGGTCACCGCCGCGCCCAGTCGTCGCTGCCCGGATTCGAGATCCCCGTCCTCGACCGCGATGTCACCGGCGTCCATGACGCTTGCCGGGCGGGGGAGCGCCATGGACGACAGTGCCTGCCGCAGGGCGGCCGGTCCGGTGGCAGCTCCGGTCCGCCCCTTGTTGCGGCGGACCCCCTCATCGCTGCGGAATCCGACCAGAACGCTTGCCCCGGGCGGGGTTTCGGGGGTGAACGGGGAGATCGCGCTGTGCCAGCGCAGATGTGCCGCGCCCGGGCCGTCGTCGCGACCGGACCAGGGGGCGGGGGGATGATCGACAGCGGTCACAGCCGGTGCCCGTCCTTCCAGATCTCGCGCACCAGCGCCACTCCCGGCCGGTAGGCCAGGTACAGGTGCGAGGGGGCGTCCAGGGCGATCAGATCGGCGCGCGCACCCACCCGGATGGCTCCGATGTCGTTGCGCCGCAAGGCCGCAGCACCGCCGGCGGTCGCAGCCCACACGGCTTCGTCCGGGCTCATGTGCATTTCGCGCACGGCCAATGCGATGCAGAACGGAATGCTCGTGGTGTAGCAGGTGCCCGGATTGCAGTCGGCGGCCAGCGCGACGGTCACGCCGGCGTCGAGCAGGGCCCGCGCGTCGGGATACTTGTTGCGCGTGGAGAAGTCGGCCCCCGGCAGCAGGGTGGCGACGGTGGTGCTCGCCGCCAGCGCCTCGACGTCCGCGTCGGTGGTGTAGGTGACGTGGTCGACCGAGGCCGCGCCCAGCTCGGCCGCCAGCCGCACTCCGGCGCCGTAGCTGAGCTGGTTGCCGTGCACGCGGGGCGTGAGTCCGGCCGCGATACCGGCCTCGAGCACGGCCCGCGACTGGTTCTCGTCGAAAGCGCCCTCCTCGCAGAAGACGTCGATCCAGCTCGCGTGCGGCGCGCACGCGGGAATCATCTCGTCGATGACCAGCCGCACGTAATCGTCGGTGCGCCCGGCGAATTCCGGTGGCGTGACGTGCGCTGCCAGCAGGGTCGTCTCCGAGGTGTGCCGGGAGGCGATCTCGAGGCTCCGCAACTCATCGGCAACCGTCTGCCCGTAGCCCGACTTCGTTTCGATCGTGGTGGTTCCGGTCCGCAGCGCCTCGGTGACCAGACGGGTGACATTGGCGCTCAGCGCCGCGTCGGTGGCCGCCCGGGTCGCGGCGATGGTGGTCCGGATGCCGCCCGCGCTGTAAGGCGCGCCCGTCATGCGGGCCGCGAACTCCTCGGACCGCTCACCGCCGAACACCAGATGCGCGTGGCTGTCGACGAATCCGGGCAGGGCGGCGCGGCCTTCGAGGTCCACCCGGGTCCCGGTGCTGCCCTCGGGCAGGCGGGAGCGCGGGCCGACCCACTGGATCAGGCCGTCGCCCAACACCACCGCCGCATCCCGGATCACGCCGAGCCGGCCGGCGCCGACCTCGGGATCATTGGTCACCAGGGCGCCGATATTGTCGACGACCGTCCACTGCCCGGATTCGTTGTGCATGAGGGTTCAGTTCTCCTGCATCGGGATTCGAACGCCGCGGGTGGCGGCGACATCGGCCGCGTGCTGGTAGCCGGCGTCGACGTGGCGGATCACGCCCATGGCGGGATCGTTGGACAGCACTCGCTCGAGCTTGCGGGCGGCCAGTTCGGTGCCGTCGGCGATGCACACCTGACCGGCGTGGATGGAACGGCCCATGCCGACGCCGCCGCCGTGGTGGATCGACACCCATGATGCCCCGGACGCGGTGTTGACCAGGGCATTGAGCAGCGGCCAGTCGGCGATGGCGTCGGAGCCGTCGGCCATGGCCTCGGTCTCGCGGTAGGGGGAGGCGACCGAACCGGAGTCCAGGTGGTCACGGCCGATGGCCAGCGGCGCGGACAGTTCCCCGGAGGCGACCATCTCGTTGAACTTCAGTCCCGCGCGGTGGCGTTCGCCGTAGCCGAGCCAGCAGATGCGGGCGGGCAGGCCCTCGAAATGGACCTTCTCCCCGGCCATGGTGATCCAGCGCTTGAGGTGCTCGTTCTCCGGGAACAGTTCCAGGATGGCGCGGTCGGTGGCTTCGATGTCCTTCGGGTCGCCGGACAGCGCGGCCCAGCGGAACGGGCCCAGGCCCTCCTCGAACAGCGGCCGGATGTAGGCGGGCACGAAGCCCGGGAACTCGAAGGCCCGGTCGTAGCCGCCCTGGCGGGCCTCGTCGCGGATGGAGTTGCCGTAGTCGAAGACCTCGGCGCCGGCGTCCTGGAAGCCGACCATGGCTTCGACGTGGGCGGCCATGGACTTGCGGGCCTCGGTGGTGAACCAGGCCGGATCCTCGGCGGCGCGGCGGTGCCAGTCGGCCACCTCGACGCCGATCGGCAGGTAGGACAGCGGGTCGTGCGCGGAGGTCTGGTCGGTCACGATGTCGATCGGCGCGCCCATGGCGAGCAGCCGCGGGAAGATCTCGGCGGCATTGCCGACCACGCCGATGGACAGCGGTTCCCGGGCGTCGCGCTTCTGGACCGCGAGTTCCAGTGCGGCTTCGAGGGTTTCGGCCTTGGTGTCGAGGTAGCCGTGCGCGATGCGGCGATCGATGCGGGTGACGTCGACGTCGACGCAGATCGCGACGCCGTCGTTCATGGTCACCGCGAGCGGCTGCGCGCCGCCCATGCCGCCCACGCCGGCGGTCAGGGTGATGGTGCCGGCCAGGGTGCCGCCGAAACGCTTGCGCGCCACCGCGCCGAATGTCTCGTAGGTGCCCTGCAGGATGCCCTGGCTGCCGATGTAGATCCACGAGCCCGCGGTCATCTGGCCGTACATCATCAGGCCCTCGGCCTCGAGCTTGCGGAACTGCTCCCAGTTGGCCCAGTCGCCGACCAGGTTGGAGTTGGCCAACAGCACGCGCGGCGCCCATTCGCTGGTGCGCATCACGCCGACCGGCTTGCCGGACTGAACCAGCAGCGTCTCATCGTCTTTCAGGGTGGTCAGGGTGCGCACGATGGCGTCGTAGGCCTCCCAGCTGCGGGCGGCGCGGCCGGTGCCGCCGTAGACGACCAGATCGTCGGGGCGCTCGGCGACCTCGGGGTCGAGGTTGTTCATCAGCATGCGCAGGGCGCCCTCCTGCTGCCAGCCGAGGCATTTCAGTTCGGTGCCGCGCGGCGCACGGACCGGGCGGGGGCCGGACGTGGGGGTGGTGGTCATCGGGACTCCTGTGGATGGGCTGATCGTGATGCCCATAACACCGCGTATTCGAGGCCTGGAACAGCGTCGGCGCGCGAGATTCTCGGATCCGAGACACTTGACGTGCACCGTGCCCGCGCAGCGCGCCGATACACTCGGTCTCGAATGTGCTGGTGTCCACCGATGGGCAGGATGTGGAACAGGTGACGAATGTGGCGATGGACGAGGTGGATATCGCGTCGCTGTATCGGGCTCGCGGTAGCGGGTCGGCCCCGGCGTATCAGCGCGTCAAGGACATGATCGCCGAGCAGATCGTGGCGGGGCGGTGGCGCGAGGGCGAGCTGCTGCCGTCGGAGAATCAACTGGTCGGTGCGCTGGGACTGTCGCGCATGACGATCAATCGCGCGCTGCGGGAGCTGAGCGCCGACGGTTTGGTGGTCCGGACGACCGGGGTCGGCACCTTCGTGGCCGAGCGGAAAGTCAGTTCGGCGCTGGTCGAGGTGCGCAATATCGCCGACGAGATCGAGGAGCGCGGCCACCGGCATCGGGCCGAGGTGGTGTCGCTGGAGGAGCGCGCGGCGGATTCGGTGATCGCGCAGGATCTCGGCGTCGCCGAGGGCAGCCCCGTCTTCCATTCGAAGCTGGTGCATTTCGAGGACGGGCTGCCCATCCAGCTGGAGGACCGGTTCGTGAATCCGGCTGTCGCACCGCACTATCTGGAGCAGGACTTCACGACCACGACGCCCAACACCTACTTGGTCTCGGTGGCGCCTCTCGGCCGGGGCGAGCACGTGGTGGAGGCGGTGCTGCCGACCCCGGACGAGAGCGTCCTGCTCGGTCTCACCGGGTCGGAGCCGTGTCTGTTGATTCGCCGCCGGACGTGGTCGCAAGACCGGCTGGTCAGTTCCGTGCGGCTGCTGCACCCCGGTTCCCGCTACCGGCTCGCGGGAACCTTCGACGCGCAGTCGTCGTGAATGGTTGCTGGGTGAACGGTTAGGCGGTGTGGGCCAGACCGCGGATCTGACGCACCGCCACCGACATGGCCGCCACGTCGGCCGTGGGGCCGTCGAGGATTTCGGTGAGGGTGGTGCTGGTCCGGTGGATCCGGGTGGCGTTGCGGGTCGCCCAGCGCGCGATGGTGTCAGCGGGCGGCTCGGCCGGGTCGGGACGGTCCGCCAGCAGCGCCAGGCACAACAGGCGCAGTGATCCGTACAGGTCGTCGCGCAGGGCCAGGCGGGCCATTGAGCCCCAGCGGTCCTCGGTGGACAGCCGCGAAACCGACTGCAGCAGACGCACTGTGCCCAGATGCTGGCTCAGCGCGTAGTACAGCCCGGCGACGTCGGCGACGTCGTGGCTTCCGGCATCGGCGACCTCGATGATGTCGAGCAGACCGAACTGGTCGAGCAGCAGGTGCACCCGGGCGGCCAGCTCGTGCGATACCCCGGCGTCGATCGAGTCGGCGATCCGGCCGCGCAGATCCGCCGCTTCCCGGTCCCTCAGCCATTCCGGGACCAGGTGGGCGTGGGTCGCCAGCCGCGGGGCGAATCGGCCTGTCTCGGTGGCGATGTCGAGCGGCTGTGGGCGGTTGGCCAGCAGCCACCGCACCGCGCGGTCCAGGAACCGCTGCGTGGTGCGGACGAGCCCGTCGGCCACCGTCGCGGGCAGGTCCGCGGCGGCGATGTCGTCCCAGAGGCTCTGTAGCCCGAACAGGCGGGTGGCGACGAGGTAGGCGCGGACCACGTCCGGCCCGGTGGCCGCGGAGTTCTCGGCCAGCCGGAACACGAAACTGATGCCGCCGTGGTCGATGACGTCGTTGGCGAGCTGGGTGGCGACGATCTCGCGGTGCAGCGGATGCTCGGAGACGTTGTCGCCGAACCGTTCTCGCAGTGTCGCCGGGAAGTAGGCGAGCAGGTGATCGCGCAGCGCGGGGTCGTCGGGCAGGTCGCCGGCCAGGAGTTCGTCCTTGACCGCGAGTTTGGCGTGCGCCAGCAGGGTCGCCAGTTCCGGGGAGGTCAATCCGCACCCGCCCGCGGTGCGCCGGGCGAGCTCGTTCTCGTCGGGCAACGCCTCCAGGGCCCGAACCAGTCCCCGCCGGGATTCCAGGTGCGCGATCATGCGGGCGTGCACGCCGATCCGGTCGGCCGCGCCGGCGCGGCTCACACCCAGGACGCGGTTCTGGGAACGGTTGTCCCGCAGCACCATTCGACCGACGTCGACGGTCATGTCGGCCAGCAGCGCGTCGCGTTCGGCGCGGGTGAGCCGCCCCGCCGACATCATGGCGTCGAGCAGGATCTTGATGTTCACCTCGTGGTCGGAGCAGTCGACTCCGGCCGAGTTGTCCAGTGCGTCGGTGTTGATCCGGCCGCCGCGGCGGGCGTATTCGATGCGGCCGAGGGCGGTGAATCCGAGGTTGCCGCCCTCTCCGACCACCGTGGCGCGCACGTCGGCGGCGTTCACCCGGACACCGTCGTTGGCCTTGTCACCGACCTCGGTGGCCGATTCGGACGAGGCTTTGACGTAGGTGCCGACTCCGCCGTTCCACAGCAGGTCGACGGGCGCCCGCAGAATCGCGCGGATCACCTCGTCCGGGGCCGCCGCGGTGACCGAGTCCGGAAGTCCCAGTGCGGCGTGGGCTTCGGGGGTGAGCGGCACCGACTTCGCCGTGCGCGGCCAGACGCCGCCGCCGGCGCTGATGAGGTCCGGATCGTAGTCCGCCCAGGACGAGCGGGGCAGGCGGAACAGCCGTTCGCGCTCGACGTGCGAGTCCGCGGCCCGCGGGTTCGGGTCGAGGAAGATGTGCCGGTGATCGAACGCGGCGACCAGCCGGATGTGCTCGCTGAGCAGCATGCCGTTGCCGAAGACGTCGCCGCTCATATCGCCGATACCGGCCACCGTGAAGTCGGCGCTGCGGGTGTCGCGGCCCAATTCGTGGAAGTGGCGTTCGACGCTCTCCCAGGCGCCGCGGGCGGTGATGCCCATCGCTTTGTGGTCGTAGCCGACCGATCCGCCCGAGGCGAACGCGTCGCCGAGCCAGAAGCCGTAGTCGGCGGCGACCGCGTTGGCGATGTCGGAGAAGGTCGAGGTGCCTTTGTCCGCGGCCACCACCAGGTAGGTGTCGTCGCCGTCGTGGCGGACGACGTCGCGGGCCGGGATCGTGGCCCCGGTGGCGGCGTCGATGTTGTCGGTGACGTCGAGCAGGCCCGCGATGAACTGCCGGTAGCAGGCGATGCCCTCGGCCAGGTGTGCGGCGCGGTCGGCCTGGTCGTCGCCGCGGGGGCGCGGGGGCTGTTTGACGATGAATCCGCCCTTCGCGCCGACCGGCACGATCACCGCGTTCTTCACCGCCTGCGCCTTGACCAGGCCGAGCACCTCGGTGCGCAGGTCCTCCTTGCGGTCCGACCAGCGCAGGCCGCCGCGCGCCACGGCGCCGAAGCGCAGGTGCACGCCTTCGACCCGGGGGGAGTAGACGAAGATCTCGAATCGCGGTCGGGGGTGGGGGAGTTCGTCGATGCGCTGCGGGTCCAGCTTGAACGACAGCACGGTCGTGTTGCCGCCGCGCACGAAGTAGTTGGTGCGCAGGGTGTTTCGGATGAGGGTGGTGAGGGCGCGCAGGATGCGGTCCGCTTCCAGTCCGACGACCCGGCCGATGCTGTCGTTCAGACGGTCGGTCAACTCCGCTTCGCCGGTCGCGGCGGGCTCGCCCGGCGTGAAGCGCGCGTGGAACAGTTCGGCCAGCAGGCGCGCGGAGTCGGGGTGGGCGGCAAGGACTTCCGCGATCCGTTCCGGGCTGTAGGGGAATCCGCTCTGGCGCAGGTACTTCGCGTAGGCCCGCAGCATCGATACCGGCCGCCAGGCCAATCCGGCGCCCAGTACCAGGCGATTGAAGGTGTCGGCTTCGGTGTCGCCGCGCCAAGCGGCGGCGAAGGCGTCGGTGAACCGGGCGTGCGTGCCGGCGTCCGGCGCCGGTGCGTGGTCGAAGGCCAGGCCGAAGTCGTAGATCCAGCACTGGTTTCCGGCCGAATCCTGGAGCGGGTAGGTCCGTTCGTCCAGGACTTCCACGCCGAGGGATTGGATTACCGGCAGGATGCGGCTGAGGGAGACGGCCGTTCCGGTGATGTAGAGCGTGAGGCGGGCTTGCCCGCGCGCGCTGCCGGTGGGTGCGTGCAGGGCGACGTCGAACGATCCGGGGCGCAGCGCCTCGATGCGGGCGATGTCGGTGGCGGCCCGGCCGGGGTCGAAGTCGTGTTTGTACCACTCGGGCAGGGACTGGGCGTACGAGTTCGCCGGCGTCCGGTCTGCGGTTCGGGCGTGGAGGTCGTCGTCCCAGTCCTGTGTCATTGTCGGAAAATCTCCCCGGTCAGGCGGTTGTCTATACAACAACATACAACCTCTGTGAGGGGACTCACAAGGGTGGTGTGAGGTCAGGGTGAGACGGGCGCCTGCCCGGAGATTCGTGAGGTCAGGCGATCGGCGCCCCATTGCAGCGCCTTCCCCACCACGTCCGGTTCGGGATAGGACAGCTTGCGCCACGTGGTGCTGAGCGCCGCCACCGGCCGGCTGTTGTGATCGAACACCGCCGCGCCCACCGACCGCAGTCCCGCGGTCACCAGCTCCACCTCCTCGGCCCAGCCGCGGGCGCGCGCCTCCTCCAGATCCCGGCGCAACTCGGTCAAGGTTCGCGGCCCGCGCCCGGTGCGGGTGATGAAGTCGGAGCGCTTGGCGTACAAGGCTTTCACCTGGGCGTCCGGCAGTGCCGCGAGGATCGCGCGCCCGTTCGCGGTCAGATGCGACGGCAGCCGCACCCCGATATCGGTGATCAGTGAGACCTCCGCGGCAGGCCCCGAACTCGGTCGCTCCTTGAGTAGGTAGACCGTCTCGTTGCCGTGCAGGATCCCCAGATGCACCGCCTGCCCGAGCTGCCGGGCCAGCTGGTGCAGAATCGGCTGCGCCAGCCGTTCCAGCGGTTCGTGGCGCAGGTAGGCCGAACCGATCTCGAAGGCGGTGACGCCCAGCCCGTAGGCCTGTTCACCCGGCACATACACCACGAATCCGCGGTCCACCAGCACCGACAGCATGTGATAGACCGACGAGCGCGGCAGGTTCAGATCGCGGGCCAGCGCCGCCGCCCGTACCGGGCCGGGGGCGTGGGCCAGCCGGACCAGAATGTCGAGCGCCCGGCCGACGGCCGGAGACGTCGTCGAGGATTGCGCCATGCTCCGGATTCTGCCAGTGGTCTCGAACCGGGCGGAAAAAGAGAAACGGCGTGCGAACTGCTCCGTGAGGAGCGGCTCGCACGCCGTGAAAGGGTGGCTGACGGGACTTGAACCCGCGACCCCCAGGATCACAACCTGGTGCTCTACCAGCTGAACTACAGCCACCATCGCCGTAACTTCCGGCGCGGTAGATATTAACGTGTTCTCGCGGCGAGTACCTAATCGGCTGTTCAGGCGGGGTTTACGGGCGGTTCCGCGGGGGTCGCCAATTCGGCGGCGACGGCGGCGATCTCGGCGGTCGACGGGCCGGGCGCGGGGACGAACGCGGTGCGCCGGTAGTACTGGAGTTCGCGGATGGATTCCTGGATGTCGGCGAGCGCGCGGTGCGCGAGGCCCTTCTCCGGCTGGCCGAAGTAGATCCGCGGGTACCAGCGCCGGGCGAGTTCCTTGATCGAGCTGACGTCGATCATCCGGTAGTGCAGGTGCGCGTCGAGCGTCGGCATGTCGCGCGCGATGAACCCGCGATCGGTGGCGATCGAGTTGCCCGCCAGCGGCACCGTGCGCGGGGTCGGCACGTACTGCTTGATGTAGTCGAGGACCTGCTGTTCGGCTTCCTCGAGGGTGACCACCGAGCGCCGCACCTCTTCGGTGAGCCCGGACTTGGCGTGCATCTCGGTCACCACCGGCGGCATCGCGGCCAATGCGGCATCGTCGGCGTGGATCACGATGTCCACGCCCTCGCCGAGAATATTGAGGTCACTGTCCGTGACGAGCGCCGCCACCTCGATCAGCTTGTCGCTGTCGAGCCGTAGCCCGGTCATCTCGCAGTCCATCCACACCACGTACTTGTCGGTCACCGCCAAACACTAACCCTTCGGCCGAGCGGGACCGGGTTGCCCGGCTCCAGGGCGTCGGATCGACCCGTGAGTTAACTGAAGGCAAATCGCGTCGAGGCCGCTCGGACGTGCGAATGAGCAGTATGGTTGCGGTCGAATCTCACGCGCAGCGAGCGGTCGGCGTGTGGGTTGGGCAGTTTTGTTCGGACGCAGTCGCAGTTGGCACAGCAGACGGAGGAAGCGCGATGACCACCCCGCAGGAGAAGGCAGCGGCGGCACGGAAGGCGGCCGAGGAGGCGGCGCGGATCGCGGCCGAAGCGGCCGCTGCGGCGGAGGCAGCCGAGCAGGAGGCCGCGGCGCAGGAGGCGGCCGAGCAGGCTGCTCCGGCCGATGCCGGTGCCGCGGAAGCGGATTCGGGCACATCGAAAGCAGCTGCCGCTCCGGCCGACAAGGACGAGGCTGCCGCCTTGGAGATCGCGGCCGGCTACGACATGGAGGGGCTCGCGCTGGAGTTGGGCACCGTGATCGTCGGCGGCGCCGTGCATCCGGATGCGCGGGTGCGGATTCCGATGAAGACGATGAACCGGCACGGGCTGGTGGCGGGCGCGACCGGTACGGGTAAGACCAAGACCGTGCAGGGCATCGCCGAGCAGTTGTCGGCGGCGGGCGTGCCGGTGGTGGTCGCCGACATCAAAGGCGACCTGTCGGGACTGTCGCAGCCGGGGCAGTCCAATGAGAAGCTGCTGACCCGCGCCCAGGAGACCGGTGATCCGGACTGGAAGCCGCAGGGGTTCCCGTGTGAGTTCGTCTCGCTCGGCACCGGCGGCATCGGGGTGCCGATTCGCGCGACCATCACCTCGTTCGGCCCGATTCTGCTCAGTAAGGCGCTGGGCCTCAACGAGACCCAGGAGTCGACGCTGGGCCTGATCTTCCACTGGTCGGATCAGCAGGGCCTGGCACTGCTGGATCTGAAGGATCTGCGCGCGGTCATCCAGTACCTCACCAGCCCGGAGGGCAAGGAGGACCTGAAGGGCATCGGCGGCGTGTCCGCGCAGACCGCGGGCGTGATCCTGCGCGCGCTGGTGAATCTGGAGGCCGACGGCGGCGACACCTTCTTCGGCGAGCCGGAGCTGGAGCCGGCCGACCTGATGCGCACCGCGGGCGGGCAGGGCGTGATCACCCTGTTCGAGCTGGGCGCGCAGGCCGCACGGCCGCAGATGTTCTCGACCTTCCTGATGTGGGTGCTGGCCGACCTGTTCCAGACGCTGCCCGAGGTCGGCGATGTGGACAAGCCGAAGCTGGTGTTCATCTTCGACGAGGCGCACCTGCTGTTCAACGGCGCGTCCAAGGCGTTCCTGAACCAGGTGGAGCAGACGGTGAAGCTGATCCGCTCCAAGGGCGTCGGCGTCTTCTTCTGCACCCAGCTGCCCACCGACATCCCGAATTCGGTGCTCTCCCAGCTGGGTGCGCGCATCCAGCACGCCTTGCGCGCGTTCACCCCGGAAGATCAGGCGGCGCTGTCGAAGACGGTGCGCACCTACCCCAAGACCGCGACCTACGATCTGGAGAAGGCGCTCACCTCGCTCGGTATCGGTGAGGCCGTGGTGACGGTGCTGTCGGAGAAGGGCGCGCCGACCCCGGTGGCCTGGTCGCGCATGCAGCCGCCGCGCTCGCTGATGGACACCATCGGCGACGACGGAATCCGTTCCCGCGCTCAGCAATCCACGCTGTACGGCAAGTACGGCCAGACCATCGACGCGGAGTCGGCCTACGAGATCCTGACCGCCAAGATCCAGGCCGCCGCCGAGCAGGCCGACCAGGAGGCCGCGGCCAAGAGCACCCGCTCGGCCAAGCCTGCCCCGGAAGAGGATTCGATGGCCGAGAAGATCGTCAACAACCCGGCCTTCAAGAACTTTCTCCGGTCGGCGGCCACCGTGGCCGGGCGCGAGATCAGCCGCAGCATCTTCGGCACCCGCAAGCGGTAGCGTTCAGCGCCCGATATCGCGGCTGAGCAGATCGTCGATGGTCTCGCGGCGCACCAGTTCCCGGCTGCGGCCGTCGCGGACCGCGACGATCGGCGGGCGGCCGATGCCGTTGTAGGACGAGGCCAGGCTGTGGTGGTAGGCGCCGGTGCACGGCATGGCCAGCACTTCGCCCGGTCGCAGGTCGGCGGGCAGGCGGACGTCGCGGGCCAGGATGTCACCGGCCTCGCAGTGCCGGCCGGCGATGGTGGCGGTCATCTGCGGGCCGGTGGGGTGCCGGTTGGCGACCACGGCGTCGTAGCGGGCGCCGTAGAGGGCGACCCCGGGGGTTGTCGCTCATGCCGCCGTCCACGGTCACATAGGTGTGTCCGCGTTCGACGTGTTTGATCGACAGCACCCGGTAGAGGGTGACGCCGGCGCGCGCGACGATGGCGCGGCCGGGCTCGAGGGCGATGCCCGGCCGCGGGAATCCGTGCCGGGCGCATGCCGCGTCCAGGGCGTCTTCGATGATGTCGGCCAGTTCGGCCAGGTTCATTTCGGCATCGCCGCCGCGATAGGCGACCGCGTGCCCGCCGCCCAGATCCAGTTCGGTCAGGGTGAGGCCGAATTCGTCGCGGATGCGGGCCATTTCGCCGATCATCCGCCGCACCGCTTCGCCGTAGGGGAAGGTGTTGTAGATCTGGGAGCCGATATGGCAGTGCAGCCCGGTGAGGGTCAGATTCGGTTGCCGCACAATGCGATCCACTGCGTCCCGGATGGCCGGGCTGCCGATCGGGAACCCGAACTTCTGGTCGGTGACGCCGGTGCGGACGGCCGGATGCCCGTCGATGTCGATATCGGGGGTGACCCGCAGCAGGACTCGTTGCGGTCGTTCGGCGAGCGCGGAGAGGAGGGTGATCTCGGTGAGGGAGTCGATCACGATGCGCCCGACTCCGCAGTTGACCGCCGTCTCCAATTCGGCGAACGGTTTCCCGTTGCCGTGCAGCACGATTCGCCTGGGGTCGGCCCAGCCGGACAGGGCCACGGCCAGTTCCCCGGCCGAGCACACGTCCAGCGAGAGGCCTTCCTCGGTGATCCATTCGGCCACCGCCCGGGTCAGCAGGGCCTTGCCCGCGTAGATGATCTCGGCGTCGGGGAAGCGGGTGCGGTAGGCCTGGCAGCGGTCGCGCACCTCGCCCTCGTCGAGCACGTAGGTCGGGGTGCCGTACTGGTCGGCGATATCGGCCAGTGCGACGCCGCCGACGGTGATGCGCCCGTCGGCGTCGTAGTGGGTTTCGCGCGGCCAGATCGCCGGGTCGAGGCGGGGGACGATGCCCCCGTCTCGCAGCGACGGGAAGATCTCGAGCAGCGTCAAGGCGTCTCCTGGTGAGAGCTCCCCGCTTTCTCTCATGCGGGGCCTTCACCAGGACTACGCCCGATCCGGGGCGCCGGAAACGTCCGGCAACGTCCCCTTTACGAGGGACTACCCGATCTTGACGCTTTGCTGATCAGCCGCCGAGCTTCTTGTAGGCGGCGCCCGCGACGAGCGAGGTGATCGAGCGCGGCCCGAACTGGCCGGCGATGCTCATGCCCTTGCTGATCAGGCCCGGGACCACGCGCATCTTGTTGCGGGCGAGGGCGTCGATGGTGATCTTGGCGGTGTGGGCGGCGGTGACCCAGATGAACTCCGGGATCTTGTTGCCCATCTCGTCCTGGTCCGGGTTGTCGGTGCGGACCGGGCCGGGCGCCAGCAGGGTGACGTGCACGCCGGTGCCCTTGAGCTCGCCGCGCAGCGACTCGGAGAAGGTGTTGGTGAACGCCTTGCTGGCCGAGTAGGTGGTGTTGTGCGGAATCGGCATGTTGCCGGCCGCGGACCCGGTGATCAGGATGCCGCCCGCGCGGCGCTCCAGCATGCCCGGCAGCACGGCCAGGCTCAGGTCGTGCACGGCGACGGCGTTCAATTCCATGATGTCGCGCTCGTAGTCGAGGTCCAGCTTCGCGAGCGCGCCGAAGGTGGCGACACCGGCGTTGTTGCACAGGATCGCGATGTCCCGCGCGGCCAGTTCCTTGGCCAGCGGGGCCCGCTGCTCGCGGTCGGAGAGGTCCACCGCGCGCACCTCGGCGGTGATGCCGTACCGCTCGGTCAGCCGCTGCGCCAGCTCGGCCAGCAGATCGCCGCGCCGGGCGACGAGGATCAGCGAGTAGCCGCGCGAGGCAAGCTCTTCGGCGAGGGCGACGCCGATCCCGGACGAGGATCCGGTGACGACGGCACGGTTGTCGGCGGTGGGTGCAGGCAGGCTCACAGTCGGTGAGCCTACCGATGATCGCCGGAACCGGGTGGCCGGGCCGGGGTGCGCCCCCCGGCCCGGGATCCGGTTAGCTGCCGGTGGAGCAGTCCGTCCCGTGCACCCGTGCGGTGCTGGGCTGGGAGCTGCCCAGGCCGACCATCAGCGGGTTCGGGTCCGGGCCGGTGGCGGCCATGGCCTTGGCGACGGCGTCCGCCTCGGTGGCGCCGGTGCCGTACCAGTAGTCCTGGCCGCGCTGGGCGACGGCCACGCAGCCGTTGACGTAGCGCACCTGGACCTCACAGGGCTTGAGGTCGCAGTTGGCCAGGGCGGCGGCGTCGGCCTCGTCCTGGCTGGGGAAGTTGGTCGCGGAGCTGACGTACAGCTCGCCCGCGGAGTCGAACGACACGGCCAGTGCGCCATAGTAGTTGGGCGCGGCATCGGCCGTTCCCATGCCGCCCGAGAGCAGCGCGGCGGCAGCGGTGGTGACCACACCGGCGGTGGCCATCTTGGAAAAACGCATCAGAGAAGTTCTCTCCCACGATCGTTGAAGCAGGTGTTCCGCGATCATGACAGGACCTGGTGACAACCTTGACCATCTGGATCGGTTACCAGATCGGTCATTTGGTTGCCAACCGGGTTCGTCTCTCGGATCAGCCGGCGTTGGCGGTGCAGGCCGAGTGGCGGATGGTGGCGGTGCTCGGCTCCGCGCTGCCCAGGCCCACCAGGAGCGGGTTCGGATCCGGACCGGCGGCGGCGAGGGCATTGCGCTCGGCCTCGGCGCGGGTGGCGCCGATGGCCCAGAACAGGTTGTCGTCGCGGCGCGCATAGGCCGCGCAGCCGTTGGACCAGCGCAGCTTGATGAAGCAGTTGGAGTAACCGCATGCGGACAGCGCGTCGGCGTCGGCCGAGGCCTGGTCCGGGTAGTTCCAGCGGGCCGCGATGTGGGTGGAGTCGTCGAGGTTGGCGATGGCGAACGCGCCGTAGAGGTCGCCGTCGGCGTGGGCGGTGCCCATGGTGCCGGTGAGCAGGGCGCCGGCGGTGCAGGCCACCACGCCGAGTGCGGCCTTACGAGTAAAGGACATAGAGAATTTCTCCCCCGGTTCGATCGAATCACGTGCTACGCGATCATGACAGAGGGGTACGACAGCGCGGACCATCCGAATCGGTTGCCGGATAGGTCATTCCGTTTTCGGATGGAAGCGCTCGGGGCCTACGCCCGTGCCTTGGGTTCCATGAACGCGACGCCCCACTGCACGTGCCCGCGCCAGACTCCCGCGATCCGTCCGCCCTGGACGGCCGGTTTGGGGTCGCCGACGGGGCCGCCCGCGGCGCGGATGGCGGTGACGGCGGCGTCCAGGTCCGGGGTCATGAAGGCGACGCCGACCAGCGCGGCCGGCCGGCCGGAGGTCACGGCTTCGATGAAGGGTTCGCCGACGCGGTAGAAGGCCATCTCGGGGCCTTCCGGGCCGCGGGGGAAGAAGCGGCGGCGGGGCTCGATGCCGAGGACGGCGTTCAGGTTGGTGACGGCGTCGTCCAGTTCGGGGGCCCAGTAGACGACGTGGTCAATGGTGGTCACGCCGTTGGGGTGGGCTGCGGCGGAATCGGGCTGGGAGCCGGTCGATTCCAGGTACCGGACACCCAGTGTGTCGGGGGCGGCGTGGGTTTCGTCGAAGCCCCAGGCGGCTTCGCCCAGGACGCACTCGACCTGGCCGACCCGGAAGCGGCCGTCGGTGACGGTGAAACCCAGTGCCGCCCAGGACTGCTCGTCTCCGGGCAGTCCCAGGCGGGTGAGGTTCGGCATTACAGGCTCGCCGCCAGGCGGGTGCCCTGATTGATGGCGCGCTTGGCGTCGAGTTCGGCGGCCAGGTCGGCGCCGCCGATGAGGTGCACCTTCACGCCCGCGGTCTGCAGCGGCTCGTGCAGGTCGCGCACGGATTCCTGGCCGGCGCACAGGATCACGTTGTCGCATTCGACGATCTGCGGGCGCTGCCGCTTCTCGCCGAAGCTGATGTGCAGGCCGCGGTCGTCGATGCGCTCGTAGTTGACGCCGCCGAGCTGCTCGACGCCCTTGGCCTTGACCGCTGCGCGGTGCACCCAGCCCGAGGTCTTGCCCAGGTCCTTGCCGAAGGCGGACGACTTGCGCTGCAGCAGCACCACTTCGCGGGCGGCGGGGGAGGGCTGGGGGGTGGTGACGAAGCCGGGGACGTTCGGGTCGTCGGAGACGCCCCACTCTTCCTTCCACTCGTCGAGCTTGAGGCTGGGATGTCCGTCGACGGTGAGGAATTCGCTGACGTCGAAGCCGATGCCGCCGGCGCCGATGACCGCCACCTTCTTGCCGACCGGCTTGCCGTCGCGCACCAGTTCGGCGTAGGTGAGCACCTTCGGGTGATCGATGCCGGGGATGTTGGGGATGCGCGGCTTCACGCCGGTGGCCAGCACGACCTCGTCGTAGCCGCCCGCGATGAGCTGCTCGGCGGTGGCGCGGGTCTGCAGATGCACACGCACGCCGGTGATTTCGAGCTGCCGCGTGAAGTAGCGGATGGTCTCGTTGAACTCTTCCTTGCCGGGGATGCGGCGGGCGATGTCGAACTGGCCGCCGACCTTGTCGTCGGATTCGAACAGGTCGACGTGGTGCCCGCGCTGGGCCAGGCTGACCGCGGCCGAGAGTCCGGCCGGGCCCGCGCCGACGACCGCGAACTTCCGGGTGCGCCGGGTGGGCAGCAGCTTCAGTTCGGTCTCGTGTCCGGCGCGCGGATTCAGCAGGCAGGACACGGTTTTGGCCTGGAAGGCGTGGTCGAGGCAGGCCTGGTTGCAGGCGATGCAGGTGTTGATCTCGTCGGTGCGTGCGTCCTGCGCCTTGCGGGCCCAGTCGGGGTCCGCGAGCAGCGGGCGGGCCAGCGAGATCAGGTCGGAGTCGCCGCGGGTGAGGATCTCCTCGGCGGTCTCGGGCATATTGATGCGGTTGGAGGCGCACACCGGAATGTCCACGAGGTCTTTGACTTTCGCGGTCCACTCGACGAACGCCGCGCGCGGCACCGAGGTGACGATGGTGGGCACCCGGGCCTCGTGCCAGCCGATGTCGGTGTTGATGATGGTGGCCCCGGCGGCCTCCACATCCTTGGCGACCGCGGCGATCTCGTCCCAGGTCTGGCCCTTCTCCACGAAGTCGGCCATGGACAGCCGGAACACGATGATGAAGTCCGGTCCGACCGCCTTGCGCACCCGGCGCACGATCTCGCCCGCGATGCGGCGGCGGTTTCTCCGGCGAGCCGCCCCACTTGTCCTTGCGCTTGTTGGTGCGCTCGGCCAGGAACTGGTTGATGAAATAGCCTTCGCCACCCATGATCTCGACGCCGTCGTAGCCGGCGAACTTGGCCAGGGCGGCGGTGCGCGCGTAGTCGTCGATGGTGTTCTCGACGCCCTTGGCGGAGAGCGCGCGCGGCTTGAACGGGTTGATGGGGGCCTTGATGGCCGAGGCCGACACGCTGGTCGGCATGTAGGAGTAGCGGCCGGCGTGCAGGATCTGCAGCGCGATCTTGCCGCCTTCGGCGTGCACCGCCTTGGTGATGGCGCGGTGCCGGTACGCCTCGGTCTTGTTGGTCAGTTTCGCGCCGAAGGGCAGCAGCCAGCCGGTGCGGTTGGGCGCGTAGCCGCCGGTGATGATCAGGCCGACACCGCCTTTGGCGCGTTCGGCGAAGTAGGCGGCCAGCCGGTTGGTGTGCCAGGCCCGATCCTCGAGGCCGGTGTGCATGGAACCCATGACCACCCGGTTGCGCAGGGTGGTGAATCCCAGGTCCAGGGGTTCGAACAGGTGGGGGTACGCGCTCATCGGCGGGTGCCTTTCGGGTCGGACGCCTGCGACCGGGCTGTGTCGCGTTTCAGGGCGTCGAGTACTTCGTCGCACCAGTCGATGAACCCCTCCTCGACGCGGATGCCGCCGCGCAGGACGAGGTACTGGTGCAGTTTCGGGCCGGTGAGGGCATCCGGCGCGGGGTAGTCCTTCTTTTCGAAGGCGCGGTACAGGTCGAGGCGGTGGGCGTGCTGGTCGCGGTGGCGCTGCACTTCGGCGATGATCACCTCGGGGTCGCCGAGCGAGGCGGCGCGCAGTTTGACGCCGAGGTCGCTGCGCAGCGGCTCGAGGTCGGCGGTTTCGGCGATCCAGCGGACCAGTTCGGCGCGGCCGGCGTCGGAGACGGTGTAGACCTTCTTGTCCGGGCGGCCGTCCTGGGGCACGGTCTCGGCGTCCACCCAGCCCTGCTCGTCCATGCGCTTGAGGACGCGATAGATCTGCTGGTGGGTGGCGTGCCAGAAGAATCCGATGGATTTGTCGAAGCGCTGGGCCAGGTCGTAGCCGGAACTGGCGCGTTCGGTCAGCGATACCAGCAGCGCGTGTTCGAGGGCCATGCCGCCAGGGTAACTGCTACGACACGTACTATGCAATTCAGTGCATAGAGCGGCGGCGTGCCGCGTGGCTGTCGGCGTGTCGGTTAACACCGCCGGTCACGGGGCGGATTTCAGAGCGAACCACCAGTTCGGGGGAGATACTCGGTCAGGGATGAACTCAGGGGAGCCGATATGCGTTCGACATTCGCGACGGTGGGGGCGGCAGTTCTCATCGCGACATCCGCGGTATTGATGACCGCCTGCAACGACAAGACCGGAACTCCGGTGCCGACGACCTCGGTCAGCGTCGCCCCGCAGGGCGCCGGGCAGCCGGGTGGCACCAAGCCCGGAGGCGTCGATACCCGGGCGTTCCTGCGCGCTATCGGCAAGACCGGTTGGTACGAGGGCTTCGAGATCACCATCGACCAGGCCACCGTCACCGCCGACGGATTCGGCGGCGCGAAGATCCGGGTCGACATCACCTACAAGAACACCACCACCGCCAACAAGACGCTAGCCGTCGTGCCCGCTGTCCAGATCGGCGGCGCGATCGATGGCGGCGCCGGGTGGAACAGCCCCGAGGTCCCCGGAAAGGGTTCCGCCACAGGCGATATCACCGCGTCGGTGAAGTCGTACGACACCCCCGAGCATCTGCTCGACACCATCACCATCCTCTACGGCAGCGCCGCGGAGAACCAGACCAAGTTCCCGCTGAAGGCCGACGCCAAGGTCGAGAGCATCGCGCCGCGCACCCTCAACGTCACCGGCAAGCTCACCCAGGATCAGACCACCGTCGAAATCACCGGCGCCACACTGACTCCCAGCTACACCAAGAACGAGGCCGGGAAGATGGAACTGGCCTTGAAATTCAAACTCGTCGGCGGTTCCGGCATCGGCGACGGCGGTCTGAACGTCTTCTCCGAGTACTTCACCGTCAAGGCGCCGGGCGGCCAGGACGTGGTGGACGACCAACTCCGCGGCTTCATCGACGAACTGCTCGGTCGCAATCAGACCATCGACAAGTCCGATCTCCAAGCCGTGTTCGTCGTCCCCGCCCCGGCCACCGGCAACTACACGCTGAGCTACGACGCCACCAAGGGCAAGAACGCCGTCCCCACCTTCTCGTTCACGGTCAGCTGAGCGTCGCCGCGAAGGCCCGCGCCGCGTTCAGGTCACCGGCGTCGGGCCGCCCCTTGTTGATGCCCCCGACCAGTTTCAACGGTGCGAAGGTGTCCAACGCCCGCACCGAGAAGGTGTCCACCACCTTGAACCCTCGCCGGCCGAGCAGCCGCGTCATCGGCCCCATCAGGACCGGAAACCCGCTGGTGGCGAACACGAAAGCGCGCCCGCGCGGCCCTTCCGGCAGCGCCTTGATGAACTCGCGCAGCCGCGGATGAAACGCCATCGAGAAGATTCCCGACCCGAACCCCACCAGGTCGTACTCGCCGATTTCGGCGGCGGTCACCTCCTCGGGCTCCACCACGCGCGCCCCGAGCGCCGCCCCCATGGCCTCGGCCACCTTCCGCGTATTCCCGTGCGACACAGAAACACACACGATCAGAACCTTCATCGCACCACTCCTCGCTCCCCGGCGGATCCGGACATTCTCGTAGACACCGCTCGGGGCGCGAAGCGTGACAGCAGTGGGGTGTATTCCAGGTCACTCCGATGGCGGAGGCCTGAATCGGGTGTTCAGGCTTCCAGTCGGGCGCGGACGCTGGCGAGTCGTTCGCGGAGTTCGGTCTCGTCGATGACGCCGCGGGTCAGCAGCGAGTGCGCCAAGGCGACGAGCTGGTTCTCGGGGTAGGGCAGGTCGGCGTACACGGTCGCCGTCAGCGAATCCTCCTCGTCCCGACGGTCTTTGAGGTCGGGGATATTCGCATCGCAGACGGCGTGGTCCAGGGCGTCGCACATGCCGTCCAGGCTCGTCTTCCACGGTGGCACCGGATTGCTGACGCCGTATTTGGCGGCCATGCGCGGCCAGACCTGGTTGCGCTCCACGATGTCTTGCAGCGGCGCCATGTTCTCGGTGCTCAAATTGCGCGCTCCCTCAGTCGACAGGATGGACGGCGGGACGGGTGTCGGTGATGACATTGGCGGTGCGGCCCGGCTTGGGCAGTGCGACACCGATCAGGCAGTCGCGCGTGATGATTTCGGCGAGCCGGTCCTCGTCCCAGCCGTTGGTTCCCTCGGGGCGCATGGGCATCACCATGAATCGGTGCTTCTGGTTGGAGTCCTGCACCCGGACCGCGACGCCCTCGGGCAGTTCGAGTCCGAACTCCGACAGCACCTGTCGTGGCCACCGGACCATGCGCCGGCGGTAGTTGGGCGTGCGATACCACTCGGGGGAGTTGCCCAGGATCGGCCGCGGGTAGCACGAGCACAGCGCGCAGACGATCACGTTGTGCAGGGTCGGGGTGTCCTCGAGGATCTCGAACGCGGTGAAGTCGCTGGGTGTGCCGAAGCCGGTGGGTTCCAGCCAGTCCACGCCGACTTCGCGGCTGGCGGTCATCGGTTCGGCGAGGGCGAGCTCCTTGAAGTCGGGGTCGAGCCACGCCCGGGCCACCAGGTGTGCGGCCGGGGCGGGCCCGATCTGCTCGGCGAACTCGGTGAATCTGCGGTGCTCGTCGGCGCTGAATATGCCTTTCTCTATGCACAGTTCGCGGAGCGCGATCTCCAGTACTTCGAAGTCGGTGATCTCGTCGACCATGGGCGCGACCGTGCGCGCGTGGTCGTGATCGTGGTCATGGTCGTGATCGGTCATGCCATCCCTTCCAGCCAGCGCTCGGGGAGCTCGGTTTGCAGGGTGTCGCTCGTGGTGCCGGTATAGCCGTGCCACAACTCGGAGAGAGTGAACCTGACGACGTAGAACCATTCCGGTTTCGCGTCGGGGCGGTCCCAGGTCTCGTCCTCGGCCGCGGGACTCTCGTAAGCGACCGAGGCGATTTCGCCGGTGGCGCCGCGCACGTATTCCGGTGTGCGGGTGTAGAACAGGGCGGGCAGTTCGCGCACCCTGACCCGATCGCCGACACTGTACCGCGGTTCGCCGGCCTGACCGGCGAAGACCTGCGGGTCGCCTTTCCCGACCGCCGCGAGGTGATGGTGGTTGCGCCGGACCTGCGTACCGTCGCCTTCGAACTTGGGGTACGCCTCGATCGCCTTGCCCGCCAGCCCGCCCGCGTAGCGCTGCTGCACCTCGACCATCCGCTCGCTGAGCTCGCCGAGCGCGATGTGGTGTTTCTCGACCAGGACGCGCGCGACGGCCAGCAGCCAGCGGGCGTAGTACGGAATTCCCAAATAGATCGCGCGCCCCAGGTCGACATTCCCCATCCGGCGTCGCTCCTCCGACACCCAGATGCCACGCCACGCGAGCACCTCGCACATCACGTACGTGTTGTGCTCCCACACTTCGTACTGCTTGTTCTCGTACTTAATCGGGGCGTCCGGCTCACCGCCCACGTCATGAACGGTCTTCAGGTAGGCGGTGACGCGATCGTGGTCCATGAGATCGGGAGTCGGCGCATCCGGAATCTCGGGATACGAGGACTTCAGTCTGGCCACCAGATCCAGCTGGGCTGCCCGCTCCGCTGCCGTACTCATGAGGGTTCCCTTCGTCGCGCGGATAGCAAACCAAGGTCAAACAAATCTAGGCCGTGCCGCAGCGGGGGTAAAGCGTTGTACACCGTCAGCGAGCAGCCTTCATAGCCAGAATTCCGGCCACGGCGAGAGTGGCTCCCGCCGCGACGGCGGTGGTGCCGAGGGCGTGGGCGGCCGCGAGGTGATCGGTGGCCAGAGTGAGGAAGAGCGTGCCGAAGGTGGCGACGCCGATGACCACGCCGAGTTGGACACAAGTGACCAGAATGCCGCTGGCGTCGGCGGCCAGGGTGACGGGGATCTTGCCGGTGGCGCGGTTCATCAGGGGGCTGAAGGCCAGCCCGTACCCGATGCCCATGACGGCAAGAACGACCAGGTCGACCGGATCGATCGAGTGGCCGTCGCGCAGCGACAACCCCATGGCGATGGTGCTCGCGGCCGCGAGCAACAGGCCGCCGGGAATCATCGCCCGGTGAAAACGGTCGGGGATGTGGGTCCAGTTCAGGCTCACCAGGCCGAAGGTGACGCCGTTGGGCACGAACAGCAGACCGGCATGGACGGGGCTGTAGCCGAGGGTGGATTGCAGGTGGATGGTGAGGATGAAGACCCAGCCACCGAAGGTGCACATGATCAGGAACAGGGTGGCGGCGGCGAGGAGCAGTCCGGGAGCGCGAACCACTCGGTCGGAGAAGAGCGGCTCACCGCCGCGCCGGTGCACCCAGCGCTCCACCAGAGCGAACGCCGCGAAGCCGAAAGCGGAGGCGCCCAACATGATTCGGGTCCAGAGGGGCCAGTGCTGTTCGTGGCCGAGAACCAGCGGCACCGACAGCGCCAGCACCGAAGCCGTGAGCACCGCCAGCCCGGGCAGGTCGAGCCGCCGCGTGGCACGCGGGGCAGGCGCGGGCAGGATGCGCGGCGCGACGACAAGCAGCGCGACACCGATCGGCACATTCACCAGAAACACTCCGCGCCAACCGGTTCCGGCGATATCCCCGCTCACGATGAGCCCGCCGAGAATCTGGCCCGCGACCATCCCGCCGGAAATGACGGCAGCGTAGGCCGACAGCGCCCGAGCCCGAGTGTTCCCGGTAGCGGTGACCTGTATCAGGGTCATAACCTGCGGCACCATGGCCGCGGCCCCGATGCCCTGGAGGAAGCGGAAGACGATGAGCGAGGCCGGATTCCAGGCAAGCCCACAGGTGAGGGACGCAAGGGTGAACAGTGCGAGCCCCGCGATGAACATGGTCCGCTGCCCGAACCGATCACCCAGCCGCGCCCCGGTCACCAGCAGCACTGCATAGGCAATGACGTAGCCGGAAACAATGAGCTGCAGCCCGGAACCGCTGGCGTGCAGGGAGGTCCGCATCGAGGGAATGGCGACATTGACGATGGAGGCATCCAGCACCGCCATGAACTGGCCGAGCAGGATGACAGCAAGCACCGCGAGCGGCCGCCGAACGCCGCCGGCCGCGGCGGCCGGAGTAGGTGCGGTTGGCGGAGTCGATACCGCAGGTGAGGTGTGAGTGAGGCTCTGTGACATGGGATTCAGCCTGCGCGGCAACCGATCCCGCCGACAGGAGTCCGCTTATACGGGTACCGGCACCACCTGGATACCCCTAGCGATCACCGCCACCATGGAGTCGGCCCTTCAAGGACCAATTGAAGCGGCAGCGTCTCAACGTCCTGCAATGCCGATGGCCGATCGGCCCGCGCTCACCAGCCCATGTCCCTGGCTACTTCCTCCTGAGCCGCCGCGATTTCTTCTTCGCTGCACTCCATGACGTTGTAGTCGCAGGCCCACTCGAAACGGTCGCACAGGTCCGCCAGTGCTTGTTTCTGCGCGGGATGCGTGATCGGCACCGTGTTCAAATCCGTGGACATCAGCCAGTCGAACAGCACGATTGCGTCCGCGCGCCAAAGCCGGATATCGACTGTCGGAGTGTCATCGTCGCCTGCCATAGCGATCATCGTGGCCTGATCAACGTCCGTCAGCAAGGCGCGGCTGTCGCAGCAAATGCACTCGAGTGCCGCTGGTCGCGCTGCGCGAATGGGTCGACGTGCCCACCACAAGGCTCAGCGCGACATCGGCATTGGGCTTGACGACGTGATCACATTAGGTAGCCGATCCCTACCAGCACGCCTGTCATGACGAGGACCAGTGGCATGATCATGGTTCTGAGGTCTGGCCATCCCGGTCGCCAATAGCGTTGCACCACAGCCGTGGCTTGCAACCTGCGCGATAGGGGAGGGATGCGGTAGATGATGATCAATATCGTCATCAGTGCGATGTCCAGGATCGCCAGAACCAAGAGCAGGTTCGTCACCGTCTTATCCCCTCCGCTTGAACGTGACTTGTCTTGCAGCCTAGGTGGATTGGCGTGTCGCTGCTCGTTGTAGGCGAGTGGTGATGCCTGGGCGGGCTGCGCGCATGCGAGGTGCTTTTGCTTATACGGGTACTGGTACCACCTGGATACCCTTAGCGATTGCAGTCACCATGGAGTGATGGTGTCAGCAGCGGGTTACAACGTTCTCGTCGAGCGGACCGCGGGGGCGGGTGCGCGCAGCGGTGATTCGCGGTCGGTGCGCAAGGTGCGCCGGGGAGAGTTGTCGACGTTCTTGAAGTCTCGGCGGGCGCGGATTCGGCCGGAGGATGTGGGGCTGCCGGTGGGGGTGCGGCGGCGGACGCCGGGGTTGCGGCGGGAAGAAGTGGCGCAGCTGGCTGGGGTGGGGATCACCTGGTACACGTGGCTCGAGCAGGGGCGTGACATCAATTGCAGTGTGCAGGTGCTGGATGCGATCGCGCGGGCGTTGTGCCTGGACGGGGCGGAGCACGCGCATTTGTATCGGCTGGCCGATGTGCCGACGGCGCCGGCGTTGGTCGTCGAGGAGCCGGTGCCCGAGGAGGTGCAGACGATTCTCGATCATCTGCATCCGCTGCCGGCGACCCTGTTCAGCTCCAAATACGATGTGCTCGCCCACAATGCCGCCTACGAAGCGCTGTATCCGCTGTTCGTGACCGGCCATCGCAATGTGCTGCGCAAGGTCTTCCTGGCCGACGAGTGCTGCACCCCGTACCCGGTGAATTCCGAACCCGATCATCTGGCCCGCATGGTCGGCTACCTGCGGGCCGCGTACGCCCGCAATCTGGGTGACCCGGAGTGGACGCAGTTCATCGACGGCATGGTCTCCGACAGTCCGCATTTCGCGGAACTGTGGGCCCGCAATGATGTCGCGCTCCCGGTCGGCCGCACCCGGGTGGTCCGCAATCTCGCGGTCGGCACCCTCGAGATGTACATGACCAGCATGTCGCTGCCGTCGATCGCGGGTGCGTGGATGCAGGTCTGGACGCCGTCCACGCCCGCGGCCTGGGACACGTTGCGCACCCTGCTCGCCATGACCGAGGCGGAGCGCCGCCGCCCGTGGGCCGAGCACGTCGAGCGGGTGCACGGCCGGACCCTGGCCTGACCTGGCTCGCGGCGTGCGCGGATGTCGCACGCGAGTCGTGTTCGGTCGCTTACTCTGCGCTGCATGACCGAGCGCTCGGGAGAAGTCACCGTGGGGCAGGCGACCGGGCGGGGGACGGTGCTGACGTGGGGGTTCTGGGATTGGGCGGGGGCCTCGTTCAACGCGGTGATTCTCACCTTCGTCTTCTCGGTGTATCTGACCGACAAGGTAGGCAAGGAGTTGCCGGGCGGAATCTCGGCGAGCGCCTGGCTGGGGTGGGCGCTGGGGGCGGCGGGACTGGTGGTGGCGTTGACCGCGCCGGTGGCGGGTCAGTGGTTCGACGCCACGGCGAGACGCAAACTCGCCCTGGGGATTCTGACCACGGTGACCGTGCTGCTGATGGCGGCGATGTTCTTCGTCAAGGACGACTACCACTACCTGTGGGTCGGACTGCTGCTGCTGGCCATCGGTTCGGCGAGCTTCGAGCTGTCGCATGTCCCGTACTTCGCGATGCTGCGCCAGGTGTCCACGCCCGCGAATGTCGGCCGGGTCTCCGGATTCGGCTGGTCCATGGGCTATTTCGGCGGAATCATCCTGCTGCTGATCAGCTATGTCGGATTCATCGCGGGCAAGGGCGACAATCGCGGCCTGCTCGGGGTGCCGATCGAGGACGGGTTGAACATCCGGCTGGTCGCGGTGCTGGCGGCGGTGTGGTTCGCGGGGTTCGCGGTGCCGTTGTTCCTGTTCGTGCCGGAGGTGCCGCGCACCGACGCGGATCCCGGTGCGGCGGTGCGCGGCCGGGCGTTCCTGAGCTCGTACCGGGTGCTGTTCCGCGATGTGCGGGAGCTGTGGCGCACCGATCGGCGCACGGTGGGTTTCCTGCTGGCCAGCGCGGTCTTCCGGGACGGGCTGGCGGGCGTGTTCACCTTCGGCGCGATTCTGGCGGTGAAGGTGTACGGCATCGCCGACGCGGATGTGCTGTTGTTCGGTATCGCCGCGAATGTGGTTGCGGCGCTGGGCGCGCTGGTCGGCGGCCGGTTCGACGACCGCACCGGGCCGAAGGCGGTGATCGTCGCCTCACTGCTCGGCATGATCGTGTGCGGGTCGTTCCTGCTGGTGTTGTCGGGGCCGTTGATGTTCTGGATCTTCGGCCTGCTGCTGACCGTATTCGTCGGTCCCGCACAGGCTTCCGCGCGTTCGTTTCTGGCGCGCGTGTCGCCGCCGGGCCGCGAGGGCCAGATGTTCGGGCTCTACGCGACCACCGGCCGTGCCGTGTCTTTCCTCGCCCCAACCCTTTTCGGCTTCTTCGTGTGGGCGTTCGACGCCGAGCGGGCGGGCATCGTGGGTTTGCTGCTGGTGCTGGTCGTGGGTCTGATGCTGTTGCTGCCGGTGCGCGGAGATGACCTGGGCGACAGGTGAACTCGGCGTAACGGGGTGATCTCAGGGTCGCCAGACGCCCATGCCGAGTGCGATCAGCCGCACCTGCAGCACGGCCCGTTCCACGGTGCGCGCGCTCTCGCGGGGCTCGGCCATCAGGTAGTCGGCGATCCGGTCGGCGACGGTGGACACGATGAGGTCCGCGGCCAGCTCCAGATCGTCGGGTGTCCACGCGTCCAGCGCGCGCACCCGGGACAGGTCGACCACCAGTTCCCGTTCGATGAGCTGCATTTCGACCGAGATGGCCCCCCGCAGTGGCGCCGACCCGCCGTGGCGTTCGCGAATCAGGAACCCCCACAGGTCCCGTTTCTCGTCGACCTGCTCGAACACGAAGCGCACGGTCTGGGCGAGGGCCGGGTTGGGGGTGCGCCGCATTTCGCGCAGTGCCAGGCGCAGTTGCCGCACGCCTTCCTCGACCAGCGTGGTGCCGAGTTCGTCGAGGGAGGTGAAGTGCCGGTAGAACGCGGTCGGCACGATGCCGGCCGAGCGGGCGATCTCACGCAGTGACAGGGCGGCGAAGCCACGGTCGGCGGCCAGGGCGAGGGTGCCGTCGAGCAGCGCCGCGCGGGTGCGTTCTTTGCGCTCGACTCGGGTAGCTGCCTGCTCGCTCATCTCGATGAGCATACATGCGTTCACATTCGTTCCATTCGAGAGATGTCGTGTGGGTCACACGAACTGCCGGTTGAACTGGAGTGGCTTCACCGGGCACACTATCTCAGTGTACAGATGTGCACCGAAACGGCGTCGAAGTCAGTGTGGACCTCGGCGCCGGCTCGGAAGCCGCATCGAACGTGGAGAGGCGTCGCTGTGCCCGGCGACGCGACAGGAGGCTCACATGGTCGGACTACTCGACCTGGTGCAGAAGACAATGACCACCCCGCACCCGCTGGATCGCTACCTCGAGCTGGTGCGCCCGACCCTGACCCGGCGCTCGATGCGCGCGGAGATCACCCACGTGCGGCGCAGCGCGGTCGGCTCGGTCACCCTCACGCTGAAGCCCGCCCGGCAGTGGTCCGGGCACGTGGCGGGGCAGTACGTCCAGATCGGCGTCGTGATCGACGGCGTCCGCCACACCCGCTGCTATTCGCCGGTCAACGCCGAGGGGCGTCGCGACCGGCACATCGAACTCACGATCAAGGCGCACCCGCACGGGCTGGTCTCGAATCACCTGCACGACAACGCCATTCCCGGCATGGTGGTGGACCTGGAGCCCGCCGCCGGCGTGTTCCACCTGCCCGCGTCGCGGCCCGAGTCGGTGGTGCTGATCAGCGGCGGCAGCGGCATCACCCCGGTGCTGTCCATGCTGCGCACCCTCGCCAACGAGAGCTACCGCGGCCGCATCCTGTTCCTGCATTACAACCGTTCGCCGGAATTCGTCGCGCACCGCGAGGAGCTCGAGGCGATCGCCATGCAGCACAGCAATGTGCGGGTGGAATTCCGCTACCCGGAGACCCAGCGCGACGCCGGTTTCGGCTACGACGAGCTGGAGGCCCTCGCGCCCTGGTTCGCCGACGCGCAGACCTACCTGTGCGGCCCGCCCGGCCTGATGGCCGCGGTCCGCACCGTCTACGAGGCCGAACAGCTCGGCCCGCGGTTGCACAGCGAGGAGTTCACCCTCACCACCGCCGTGGTGGACCCCGCCGACGCCGAGGGCAAGGTGACCTTCTCCGGCAGTGGCGTGGTCGCCGAGAACACCGGCGAGAGCCTGCTCGAGCAGGCCGAAGCCGCCGGCCTGACCCCGGAGTACGGCTGCCGCATGGGCATCTGCTTCTCCTGCACGGCCGTCAAGCGCAGCGGCTGCACCCGCAATCTGCGCACCGGGGAGCTCGACAGCGACCCCGATCAGCAAATCCAGATCTGCATCAGCGCCCCCGTCGGGGACGTCGACATCGCTCTTTGAACGGGAGACATCATGGCGATTCTTACCGAAACCCCCGAAGGTCCGCTGGTCCTCAGCGTCGAGCAGGTCGAGGAGATCGGCCGCGAGCTCGACGCGCTGCGCGCCCGCGTCACCGCCGACCTGGGCGACCGCGACCGCGAGTACATCTACAGGGTGATCAAGGCCCAGCGCGGCCTCGAGATCGCCGGCCGCGGCCTGCTCTACCTGGGCTTCCTGCCCCCGTTCTGGCTGGCGGGCGTGGCCGCGCTGAGCGTGTCGAAGATCCTCGACAACATGGAGATCGGCCACAACGTCATGCACGGCCAGTGGGACTGGATGCGTGAGCCGACCCTGAATTCCCGTGTCTTCGAATGGGATACGGTCTGCCCGGCCGACCAGTGGCGGCACTCGCACAACTACATGCACCACACCTACACCAACATCCTCGACATGGACCGCGACATCGGTTACGGCATCCTGCGCGTGGACGAGGCGCAGCCGTGGAATCCGCTGCGACTGGGCAACCCGCTCTACGCCTTCATGCTGATGGTGGCGTTCGAGTGGGGCGTGATGGGCCACGACCTGGAGGTCGAGAACATCGTGCGCGGCAAGAAGTCGTGGGCGGATGTGAAGACACTGCTGAAGGGGCAGAGCCGCAAGGCCGGCCGCCAGGTCCTCAAGGACTACGTGGTGTTCCCGGCGCTGACCGGACCGCTGTTCCTGTCCACGCTGGCGGCCAACTTCACCGCCAATATCGTGCGCAACCTGTGGACCTTCTCGATCATCTTCTGCGGGCACTTCCCCTCCGGCGTACAGACGTTCACCAAGGAGGAGTGCGCCGAGGAGACCCAGGGTGAGTGGTACGTGCGCCAGATGCTGGGCTCGGCCAATATCCAGGGCAGCAAGCTGTTCCATGTGATGTCGGGCAACCTGTCGCACCAGATCGAGCACCACCTGTTCCCGGACCTGCCCGCCAACCGTTACCCGGAAATGGCTCCCGAGGTGCGGGCGCTGTGCGAAAAGCACGGTTTGCCGTACAACACCGGAGGCTTCGCCAAGCAGATCGGCTCGGTGTGGGGGAAGCTGTTCAAGCTGGCGCTGCCGCCGTTCCTGGTCAAGAATTCAGGGGAGGCCGGTGTTATCGTGATGCGCCAGGGGCAGGCGAGTGAAGTGGGCGTGTAAATGATTTCTAAATTCGAGAGCAACAAGGATCTGATCCAGGAATTGACGTCGTCGGGAGCACGGCACGTCGGCAATATCGCATCGATCATCACCGGCACCGTCGCCGAGGTGACCCGGGAGATCGGTGACTGGATCACCGATGCCATCGAGATGCGCGAAGCCGCGGCCGCCGCCGAGAAGGACGCCGCCGCCCAGCGCGCCGCCGACCTGTCCGACGACCTCGACGACGACGTCGATGAGGCTCCGGAACCGACACTCGCGCAGGAGGATTCGGCTGCGAACCCGGTTCACAGCGAGCGCGTGACGCAGTCCGATGTCATCGACGCCGAGGTGATCGACCCCCGCTAGCGGGGGTCCGGGGGCCTGGCCCCCGGAATCTCGAGGGGGTTCGGGGCGAAGCCCCTGAGAGTTTCGAGAGTTGTATCTACCAAGTCGGGAGGCGCCGGCGGTGCTGGGCGACCTCCGTGATCAGATCCCGATAGCCGTCGGCGAGCTCGGCGAGCCGGTACCACTGCAGATGGGCCTCGGTGTCCATGCCGCGGTGCGGCCGGTCCTCGCTCACGCGATGCGCCTTGGCGCGGCGCCGGGCTCGCCCGTCGACGGCTTTCGGAGGGGGATTCGCCGGGCCGGTGTTGCCCAGGGCCTGTTGTGCGGCAACCCATTTCGCGGCCATCCGGTCGATGACGGCGCCGAGGGTCTCGGTGTGCAGGGAGGCTCCGGTGCGGTGCGGGATGTTGACCGCGACCCATTCGTCGATGCGGGCCACCAGTTCGGCGCGGCGTTCGTCGATCCGGTCGATGTGGTGGGTGCTGTCGGCGACATCGTCGGGGGTGGCGTCGGCGGCGTGGGCCGTTTCCAGGGCGTGATGCCGGTGTTCGTGGCAGCGCACCAGCTCGTGGGCCGATTCCAGGACGTCTCGATCGCGCCGGTCGGTGTTCACGGGTTCTCGGAAGGCGCGCAGCAGGGTGTCCGGCGAGGGTAGTTCGGCGCCGAAACCCGCTCCGCTGTAGTCGATTGCCATATTTCCCACCCTCGGCCGGCGCATGCGTGTGGATACGCCAGGGCCGAGGGGGATTCGGGGAGGGGCTCCCCTCGGCTCCGGCGCAGCCCGCACCCGGAACGCAACAGCCCACCACCAGCGACACGGTGAAGTAACCGGGAAATCCGCGACGATGCGATGAGAAGACTGTCCGATAATGCGGGACATATTCAGGAAAGCGCGATAGTCGGAGGGGCGCAACCATCCGGCGCGTGATCGGCGAAGCTGCCTGAAAATCGTTATACAGCATTACAAGACGGTCACGTGGCCGCTGCGGTTGAAGGCTGATCGACACCTGCGCGGGCGGTGTGTGAGACGGCTTCGAGGGCCCTTCGCGGCCGGGGTGAGGCTTCCTTGCCCGGCTTCGGTTACCGAGGCTTATGAATGGCTATCTTTTCGGCGTGCCGAGGGCGCGGCGCGCCGTAGTCGGTTAGCCTCGGTATTTGTGCCCGCCTATGCGTCTTCTCCGGAGCTACGGTTCGGCTTCATGTTCGCGCTGGAAGACCCCGAGCGAATTGCCGAAGTCGTCCGGAACCTGATCGTTCGCCGAACGGTGTCGGTGTTCCGGCTCGCGCATCTCTCCGGCCACAACGGACCACCTGATCGGTTTGTTGTGAACTGGTCCGCGGTGCCGCAGATCTCCATCACGACCTCCGCTCCCGAGTCCGATGAAATGCGTTCCAGTGGAACGATGCTGGTCAACGCGTTCCTGGGGGAGGACGGCGAGATCAGTCTGTACTCGGGAGGCGCCACCCCGCCGCAGTAGGAACTGGACGGTCCTCTCCATTGTGTCGGGCGACACACCCCGTCTCAGCTACTTCTCAGCGACGAGCAAGGTTCGCCTAAGTCTCGCTGTGCAGTGTGGGTCCGGTCGCCGCTCGGAAATCCCGGACGGCGGCAGACTCAACAGAGAGGTCGAAATATGATCCCGGTTATCATCAACACTGGTTCCGCTGCTCTCAACGGCGTGCTGGACACCGGTAGTGCTGCCCTCGGCGGTCTTCTCAACACGCTGTGGACGGGTTCGTTCGGCCGTTAATTCGCATTAGCGCGAAGGGTTTCGGGCAATCGCCCCGGGTGCGTACGCATCCGGGGCGATTTTTGTGCTGCGGTCCGCTCAACCCGCCAGCGCCGGGGCGCGGCGGGCCTGCAGGATCTGCTCCAGCAGCGCCACCAGCACGAGTTTCACCGACTCCCGATCGCGGGCATCGCAATCCATCAGGTGGATCCCGGGCGCCAGGTCCAGCGCCTCGCGGACCTCGCCGAGGTCGAACCGGGAGCCGGATTCGAATCGGTTGACGGCCACCACGAACGGCGTCCCGCGCTGCTCGAAGAAGTCCAGCACCGGATAGCAGTCCTCGACCCGGCTGGTGTCGACCAGGATGACCCCGCCCAGCGCGCCGTCGAGCAGATCGTCCCAGAGGAATTCGAAGCGCTCCTGGCCCGGCGTGCCGAACAGGTACAGCACCAGGCTCGGGTCGAGGGTGATGCGGCCGAAGTCCAGGGCCACCGTGGTGGTGGTCTTGCCGGTGGCCAGGCCCGGATCGTCGAGCCCCACCGACACCTCGGTCATGGCGGCCTCGGTGGCCAGCGGCTCGATCTCGGAGATGGCCCCGATGAAGGTGGTCTTGCCGACCCCGAACCCGCCGCTGGTCACGATTTTCACCGAGGAGGCCAGCGGCAGTGTATCGGCGGATTTCTCAGAGGTTCCGAACAAGGTCCCGGATCCTTTCCAGAGCAGCGGTGGAGAGTTCGTCGGTACGCCCGACCGACACGTGCCCGGCCGATACCAGATCACTGACCAGCACCCGCGCCACCCCGATCGGCACCCGCAGGGCCGCACCGATTTCGGCGATGGAATGCGGGCGCTGGCACAGTCGGACCACCCGTTCGAGCTCGAAGCGCAGCGGCGCGGACAGCGACGCCGGGGTGGCGCGCACCAGGGCCTCGATGCGCAGTCCGTCGACCACGGGCGTGGTGCGACCGGAGGTGATCATGAAGGGACGGACCACCGGCTCGTCGGGTCGATGAGTCCCTTTGTGCGAGAGTCTTTTCCAGGCGCTGCGGCACCGGCCCAGCCACCGGGGCGGGTCAGCGCGATCATGCGCTCGTCCGGTAACCGGGGCGAATCGTTCATCGGCTCAACGACTCCCGCAATTCGGTGATCAGCGCCGGGGTGAGTAGCGCGCCGGCCCGATCGGCGAGCACCGCCATCTGGTAGCCGACCAGCCCGACATCGGCATTGTGGTCGGCGATGACGCCGATGCAGCTGCCGTTGGCCATGGCCGAGACCAGCAGGAACCCGCGCCCCATCTCGATCATGACCAGGCGCAGGCCGTCGAAATCGTAACTGCGCGAGGCGCTGCGGCCCAGGCTGGTGAGCCCGGAGACGATGGCGGCCAGCCGGTCGGCGCCATTGCGGTCCAGGCCCTGCGACATCGCCATCAGCAGTCCGTCGGAGGACACGGCCACGGCGTCGCGCACGCCGTCGGTGGTGCGCACGAAGTCGGCCAGCAGCCAGTTGAAGGTGTGCGGATCGGTATCGGTGTAGTGGGTGGTCACCCGGTGTCCTCCTATGCTCGCGATCCGGGTCGGGGCGGTTCGCCACCCTGCCCGCGCTGATGCCCGGATCGGAATCCGGCCAGAATGCTGCGTATTTCGTCGGGTGAACGGTCCGCTACCGGCGTCGGATTCGGTCGCCCGGCCGCCGGCTGAGCGCCACCCGGAGTGGCGCCCGTGTGCCCGCGAGTCTTCCTGGTGCGCTTGACGAGACCGTTTCGCGTACGTTGCACCTCCGGGACGGCTCCCGAAACGTCCGCCCCCGCCCCCGGTGAGCCCGCCGAAACCTGCTCCACCCCAGCCGCCTTCGCACCGGTGGTTTCGCCGCCCGCGTTCGCCGGGCCGGCGGCGGGTGCGCCACCCCGCAGCGCCGCATAGGAGCCCGTGACCGGTCCGTTGAACAAGCGCTCGGCCGCCGTCGGCGCCGCGGGCGTACCGGGGGCCGAAGCTGCTGTGGCCGTCGTGGGGAGCGCGGCTGATCGGGGCGTGCGCGATCCCGGCACGTCGGGTGATCCTGGCGCAGAAGGCAATTCGGGCGCGGTCGGATATTCTTGCGGGGCAGCGGGTTCCGGCGCGGCGGCCTTCGGCGCCTGCGGCTCGAGCGGCACCAGCTTGATCGTGCCGGGGCGCGCCGGTGTGCCATTGGAACGCGAGCCGACCGAGCCGCCGGGTTCGACCGGGCCGCCCGCGGCAGCCGAGCCGCCGGCGATCGTCGTGCCGCCAGGTGGGGTGGGGCTGCCGGGGATCGTCGTGCCACCGGGGGCGGTTGTACCGTGCGATATGGACGGTCCGGCGGGAGAGGTGGGGCTGCCGTTAGCGGTCGTGCCGCCGGGTCCCGAGTAGCCGTCGGCGTTGTGGGCGGGCTCGCTCACGACCGGTAGTTCGGTGGAGTCGCCGCCGATGTCGCCGATGAATTCGGTGAGTGCGGCGAAGGCGACGCCGGTGTCGAAGTCGGGATCGGTGGCGTGGGTGGAGCTGTGCCGACCCGGCTTCGGCTCGGGCATGGTGTCGACGGCGGTCGGGAGTTGCGCGCCCGCGGCGTGTTTCGCGTCTTCGGGTGTGGCGGGACGCTCGGTGCGGGGGTCGCCCAGGAGTTCGGCGGGGAGCAGCATGCGGGCCACGACGCCGCTGGTGGGCGAGACGGTCAGCTCGACCTCGACGCCGAGCCGCTGGGCCAGTCGGCCGACCACGTAGTGGCCGAGGAAGCGGGTGGGCGCGACGAGGAAGTCGGCCTCGCCGCGCAGCCGGGCGTTGGCGGTGGCGAGCTGGTCGGGCGGCATGCCGACGCCGTGGTCGACGACGGCGATCATGTAGCGGGCGCCCAGCCGGCGGCCGTAGATCTCCACCTCCAGGTCGGGCGGGGAGAAGGACAGCCCGTTCTCGATGAGTTCGGCCAGCATGTGCGCGACCTCGCTGACGTGCGCGCCCGCGATGGCGGTGTCGTCGACCCGGCGCAGCACCACGCGCCGGTAGTCGTCGACCTCGGACAGACCGGCCCGGATGACGTCGGTCAGCGGAATGGGTTTCGACCAGCGCCGGGGGCTGGATTCGCCGACCAGCACCAGCAGGCTCTCGGCGTTGCGGCGCATGCGGGTGGCCAGGTGGTCCAGCTCGAAGAGGTTGGACAGCGCGTTGGGGTCGAGTTCCTCGCGTTCGAATTCGCTGATCAGCCCGAGCTGGCGGCGCACCAGGTTCTGATTGCGCCGGGCCAGGTTGGCCATGGATTCGGTGGAGTTGCGGCGCAGCCGGGCCTGCGCGGAGGCCAGCTCGTAGGCGGTGGTCTGCACCCGGTCCAGGGCCGAGGCCACCGAGGCGATCTCGGCGCCGGCGCTCTCGTCGGCCCGGACCGGTTCGGGCGGTTCGGGGTCGGCGTCGTCGGAGTTCTGCCAGGCCGCGATGAGCTGCGGCAGTCGCCGCCCGGCCACGATGTCGGCCTCCTCGGCGAGTTCGGCCAGCGGGCGCACGATGGCGCGCACGCTGGCCACCACCAGCCACACCTGGGCGGCGATGGCGAGCGCCGCCGCCAGCAGGTAGAGCGCGAGCACCAGGGTGGCGTCGCGGCGCAGATCGGCGGCGCGGCCGGTGATCTCGCTGCCGAGGTCGCGCTGCACCACGCGTTCGCCGTCGATGACCGAGCTCATCTCGCGCCACCAGTCGGCCGGGTTCACGGTTTCGGTGAGCGGCCCGCGGGCGGAGGCGATGGCGACGGCCTCGGCCGCGCCGGCCCGGACCGACTCATCGGATTGCATGGCGCCGTACAGCTTCGAGCGTTGTCCCGGGGTGGCGTCGCGTTCGAAGCCGGTGACGGCGGCCTGCTTGGCGGCGCGGATGTCGAGGAACTTCACGTACTCGCCGGGCGCGAATTCACCTGCGGCGAAGACGCCTTCGAGGAAGCCGCGTTCCTGCGCGGTGAACTCCTTGACGTCGCCGAGGTCGTGCAGTGATTGCAGGCCCCGCCACAGTTGTGCGTCCGGTGCGTGGTCGAGGCCGGGCCGCGCCTGGTTCAGTGCGGCGATGGCGTTGGTGTAGAAGGTGAACGACGCGGCGCGGTCGATGCGCCCGGCGTCCACGTCGGCGCGATTGGCGGTGACGCCGGAGAACTGGCTCAGCCCGGATCGGACCTGGTCGGCCCCTTGTGGCTGCTCGCCCAGGGTCTGATTCAGTTCGGCCAGTGCGGTATCGGTGGCCAGGCGCTGATTGCCGATGGCGGGGCGGGCGGTTGCGTCGCCGCCGAGCAAGCCGTTGGTGAGGCCGCGTTCGCGCTGGATCTCGTGCACCAGGTCCTGCACGGCCAGGGCCAGCCGCACCGCCCGCGCGGTCTCGCCGGTATCGCGGAAACTGTTGACCTGATGGGTGATGATGACGGTCAGCAGGGCCAGTACCAGCGCGACGGAGAAGATCAGAATGCGGCGTAGTCGCGCCGCGATGGTGCGCGGACGGATCAATTCCAGTGGTGGCGTGAGTTTTACGTTACCCGGTGGCAACACTTTCGCCGAACCTGCCTTCACTCAGTCTCCCGATTATCAGCTGTCGTGCCGACCCGGGCCGAGCACTTGGAGAATAGTCAGCAACGTCGCACACCCGACGGTGGTCCGCAATTCGAACGGTGCCTGTGTGGCGTGCGGAACTCGCCGCCGTGCGCGCTATTACAAATCTGGTCACAATGTGTGAGAAGCAGATGTGATCTTCGCGTCGCAGGGGAAACAATGGGGTGAACAACGGCTCACCGCTGTTCGCGCGGTGGTCGCCAGGTGGGTGCCGCCGCTCGAGAGGAGTGACGGCCATGCCTGGTCCTGTTTATCCGGTTCGCGTCCGTGGGGATCTAGATCCCGGAGTATCCCGCTGGCTGTGGATAGTCAAGTGGATACTTGCTATTCCACACTATATTGTCCTGCTCTTTCTGAGCATCGCCTATGTCGCGGTCACCATCGTCGCCTTCTTCGCCATTCTGGTTACCGGCGCGTATCCGCGAGCGCTCTTCGATTTCAATGTCGGTGTGATGCGCTGGAGCTGGCGCGTCCGTTTCTATGCGCTGTCCCAATTGGGAACCGATCGCTACCCGCCGTTCAGTCTGGAACCCGACCCGGAATATCCCGCTGACCTGGAAGTCGACTATCCCGCACAGTTCAACCGCGGCCTGGTCTTGATCAAATGGTGGCTGCTCGCAATTCCGCAGTATCTGATCGTCGGGGCCCTGCTCTACGGCGGCCGGAACACCTTGGCGCCGATGGCGACCCTGGTGCTGGTGGCCCTGATCGGACTGTTGTTCACCGGCGCCTATCCGGCGGGCCTGTTCGATTTCCTCATGGGCATCAACCGCTGGTCGTTGCGCGTGCGCGCCTACGTCTCGCTGATGACCGACGAGTACCCGCCGTTCCGCCTCGATCAGGGTGCGAGGGAGCCCGACGCCGCGGCCTCGTAGAGCCGCCGCACCACGTCCTCGATATCGGGTTCCTCGATGGACAGGTCGCGCACCTCCGCGCGCGCCGACACGGCCGCGAGCAACTGTGCGGCAGTGGTGGTCTCGGTGTCGAAGGCCAGCCGCTGCCGCATGCCCGCGCCCGCGCTGTCGAGCAGTTTCGCGCCGGGCAGGTCGGCCAGGTCGGCGGTGGGCTCGGCGAGATCGACGGTGAGCACGCGCTGCGCGCCGACGGTCGCGCCGAGCCCGGTCAGCGAGCCGTCGTAGACCAGCCGCCCGTGGTCCACTACCAGCACCCGCTCGCAGAGCCGCTCGATATCGCCCATGTCGTGGGTGGTGAGCAGCAGGGTGGTGCCGCGCTGGGTGCGCTCGTGCCGCAGGAACTCGCGTAATCGCTGCTTGGACAACACATCCAGGCCGATGGTCGGCTCGTCGAGAATGATCAGTTCCGGCGAATGCAGCAGCGCCGCCGCGACTTCCGCGCGCATGCGCTGCCCCAGCGACAGCTGCCGCACCGGGGTGTCGAGGGTGCCTTCCATCTCCAGCTGCGCGATGAGCTCGGCGGTTCGGGTGCGGGCGGCCGCCGGGCCGATCCGGTGGATGGCCGCCAGGATCGAGAACGATTCGCGCAGCGGCAGATCCCACCACAGCTGTGAGCGCTGCCCGAACACCACGCCGATCCGCCCGGCCAGCTCGCGGCGCCGGCGCACCGGGTCGAGGCCACAGGTCCGCAACCGTCCCGCGGAGGGCACCAGAATCCCGGTGATCATCTTGATGGTGGTGGACTTGCCCGCACCGTTGGCGCCGATGTACCCGACCGCCGCGCCGGGCTCGACGCGAAAGCTCATGTCGTCCACCGCGGTCAGCACTTCCCGGCGGCGCCGCCAGCGGCCCTCCTTCTTGCTCACCGTGAAAGTCCTTGTCAGGCCTTCGATATCGATGATGGCCCCGTTCACCCGCCGCCTCCTTGATAGTGCCTGGTGCCCAGTCGCCACAGGAACAATGCCGCCGCCCACACCCAGGCCGCCGCCACCGGGGCCGCCCAGGCCAGCCAACCCGGCAGCAGGGCGGGGCCGGGCAGTCCGAGCAGTGCGATGGCGGGCAGATAGGACGTGAATGCGACCGGAATGAGAAATCCGAAGACCAGTTTCATCGGTGTGGGGAACACCGAGGTGGGTTGCATGGACGCGTAGGAGCCGCCGTAGGTGAACGAATTCGTCAGTTCCGCACCGTCGATGAGGAAGAACTGCACTCCGGCCGCGCACACGAAAAGTCCGGCGAAGACGGCGATTCCGGACATCAGGGTGGCCACGAACAGCGCCAGGTGCGCCGCCGACCAGTCGATGTGGTTGCGCGCCAGGCCGAATGCCAGCACGGTGGCGGCCACCGCGATGCGCGCCACCCGCCGCAATTGGATATCGCTGGTCATGAGTTGCAGCAGCAGTGGTTTGCGGCCGCAGGTAGAAGGCGTCGAGGGTGCCCATCCGGATATAGGTAGGCAGGGTGTCGGCATGCCCGACGATCATGTCGGCGATGGCGAAACAGGTATTGCTCATGCCGAACAGCAGCAGCATGGCGTTCAGGTCGAGCCCGCCCAGCTGCCGCACGTTGTGGAAGATGACCCACATTTCGGCGAATTCCATCAGCCCGATCAGGAGGGCGCTCAGCACATCGGTGGCGAAGGACAGCGGATAGGCGCGTTGCGCGCGCATCCGCGATGCCAGGACGGCGCGGTAGGGAGCGATTCGAGAGGCGTGCGTCTCACCCACCCTGCACCTCCAGTTTGCGCCGTCCCGCCCGCAGCAGCAGCTGCCCGAGACCGACCAGGACCACCAGCCAGAAGCATTGCACAGCAACGATTTCCACCGCATCCGTCCCGGTGGTGCGGCCGGAGATCAGATCGACGGGCCATTGCAGCATGGACGGGAACGGGGTGGCGTAGGCGAGGGCGCGCAACCAGTCCGGGAACAGGTGTACCGGCGCGAACAGTCCGGCCAGGAAGGTTCCGCAGATCATGTGCAGCGACCGCAGCCCGCGGGTCTCGATGAGCCAGAACCCGGCCAGGCTGACCGCGAACATGGACAGGAACGACAGGATCATGGCCAGCAGCAGGCTCAGCGCGCCGAGGAGGTACGGGCCGGGTGTGTCCGGGAAGGCGAGCCCGAAGGTGAGCGCCCCGACCGCGATGGCGGGCAGACCGCGCGGGGCCAGTGCGCAACTCGCGCGCCCCAGGTATTCGGCCAGGTGCGCGAATTGGATGTCGACGGGCCGCAGGAAGTCGATGGCGATGTCGCCGGTGCGGATCCGTTCGACGGTGTCGGGCAGTATCCAGAAGGCGATGGCCCCGAGCAGTGCTTGCGACAACCAGACGTAGGCCCCGATGGTGCCGCGGTCGTAGCCGCCGAAGCCGTTGTTCTGGCGGACGGCGGTCATCAGCACGGCCGCGCGGACGAACCCGAACACGAGGTTGGTCACCAGGCCCGCGGCCATCGCGAGCCGGTAGTGCGATTGTCTGCGAAACCCTGCTTTGACCAGCCGCCAGTAGACCCCCACGTCGCTGCGCACAAGGGAATCACGGTACGGCTGCCGCCGGTGTGGCGCAACGAGTTATGCTCTGCTCCGGTCTGTTGCGGTGTGGGTCACGTGGTCATAGGCAGCGCGTATGGCTGCCTGATTCACAGGAAAATGATTTCGCTTCGCCGCCTATGTGATAGAAACAACAGCGTTTCACTTAGTTGCGACGCTAGGACCGATCACGATGACCATTGCAGAGACGACCGTCTTCGAGGCGCTCGAGTCCAATGTGCGTGGCTACTGCCGTTCCTGGCCGACCGTGTTCGACACCGCCAGCGGCGCCTGGCTCACCGACGAGAACGGCAAGGAGTTCCTGGACTTCTTCGCCGGCGCGGGCACCCTCAACTACGGTCACAACAACCCGGTCTTCAAGAAGGCCCTGGTCGACTACATCATGGCCGACGGCATCACCCATGCCCTGGACATGTCCACCGTCGCCAAGCGCCGCTTGCTCGAGACCATGCGCGATCTGGTGTTCGTCCCGCGCGGGCTCGACTACAAGGTGCAGTTCCCCGGCCCGACCGGCGCCAATGCCGTGGAGGCCGCGCTCAAGCTGGCCCGCAAGGTCACCGGTCGCACCACCGTCCTGAACTTCACCAACGCCTTCCACGGCATGACGCTGGGCGCGCTGTCGGTCACCGGCAACGCCGCCAAGCGCGCCGGCGCGGGCGTCCCCCTGGTGCACGCCACCCCGATGCCCTAACGACGGCTATCTGGATGAGCCCGAGGACTTCTCGTGGATGCGCCGCGCCCTCGACGACAGCTCGTCGGGACTCGACAAGCCGGCCGCCGTCATCGTCGAGACCGTGCAGGGTGAGGGCGGGGTCAATGTGGCCCGCGCCGAATGGCTGCGCGCGCTCGCCGAATTGTGCTCGGCCCGCGGCATTCTGCTCATCGTCGACGACGTGCAGATGGGTTGCGGCCGCACCGGTGGGTTCTTCTCCTTCGAGGTCGCCGGCATCACCCCCGACATCGTCTGCCTGTCGAAGTCCATCAGCGGCTACGGCCTGCCGATGGCGCTGGTACTCATGCGCCGCGAACTGGACCAGTGGGCGCCCGGCGAACACAACGGCACCTTCCGCGGCAACAACGCCGCCTTCGTGACCGCCGAAGTGGCGCTGCGCGAGTACTGGTCCGACGACGTCCTGCAGCAGTCCACCCTGGCCAAGGGTGCGCGCATCCACGACCAGTTGGTCACCCTGACTGAATCCTTCGGCGGCATCACCACCCGCGGCCGCGGACTGGTGCACGGCCTGGTCTTCGAGGATGCCTCGCAGGCCGAGAAGGTCTGCCAGGTCGCCTTCGAACTCGGACTTCTGGTCGAGACCTCCGGCGCCACCGACCAGGTCGTGAAGCTGCTCCCGCCCTTGACCGTCAGCGACGACGAGATCACCCACGGCCTCGGCATTCTCGGCCGCGCCGTGGAGATCGTCCGCGACGGCCACTAGACGTCGGCCACCGCCCACACCGGTGCCGACCCGGTGCCGGGTTCCCAGCTGCGGAGGGAACCCGGCACCACCCCTTTCTTGATCCGCAGCCTCTGACGCACAGCTCTCCCATGCCCTCGGGACCCCAGAATCACGGGGATTCCAACCGGTGACCGGCCGGGCTCGGAACGGCACAGTCGGACAGGTGGCGCTCGAAGGCCCTCGGCCGCCACGGTCCCCGTCCCGTTCGCCCGAGGGGTGCTTCGTGTCCTCAATTGCCGTGCAGGCCAGGCCCATCGTGGGCCGGCCGCGCCTGCCGAGCGTTTCCGTCCTGGCCCGCTTCGTCGCGCCCCTGCTGGTGGTGCTGGCCTGGCAGCTGGCCGGCGCGACCGGGGTGCTGCCCGAGCGGCTGCTCGCCTCCCCGGTGACGGTCGTCCGGACAGCCGTGGACCTGATCCAGGACGGCACGCTGACCAAGGCCGTGTCGGTGTCGCTGAGCCGCGCCGCGCTGGGCTTCGCGATCGGCGCGGCGGCCGGAATCGCGCTGGCGCTCGTGGCCGGACTGAGCCGGGCCGGGGAGTACCTGGTCGACCCGCTGATGCAGATGCTGCGGACGCTGCCGTTCTACGGTCTGATCCCGCTGTTCATCCTGTGGTTCGGGATCGGGGAGCTGCCCAAGATCGTGCTGGTCGCCTTCGGTGTCGCGATTCCCCTGTACCTCAATACTTTCGCGGGCATTCGCAGCGTGGACGGCAAGCTCGCCGAGCTGGCCCGGGTGCAGCGGCTGAGTCGCGTGGGGCTGATCCGGCACATCGTGTTGCCGGGCGCGCTGCCGCAGACCCTGGTCGGGCTGCGCCAGTCGCTGGGCGTGGCCTGGCTGGCGCTGATCGTGGCCGAACAGGTGAATGCCGATGCGGGCCTGGGCTTCATGATCAACGACGCCCGCGAATTCCTGCGCACCGACGTGATCGTGGTCGGGTTGCTCGTCTACAGCCTGCTCGGGCTGCTCACCGACGCACTGGTTCGTTCGATCGAGAGGAGAGCGCTGTCATGGCGACGCGGCTTCCTGGCATCCTGACCGATTCGGTCATCGCGGAGACCCTGGCCGGACTGGCCGAGACCGCGCTCGCGGACACTCCAGCGGCTCCGCAGCCCCGGACTCCCGAAACCCCGGTGGCGCGAATTCGAGGTCTGGTCAAGGACTTCGGTGACCGCCGCGTGCTGCACGGACTGGATCTCGACATCCGGCCCGGCGAGTTCGTGGCCCTGCTCGGCCGCAGCGGCTCCGGCAAATCCACCCTGCTGCGGGCGCTGGCGGGCCTCGACGACGAGACCGGGGGCGAGCTCACCGTGTCCGGAGAGATCGCGGTCGCCTTCCAGGAGCCGCGGCTGGTCCCGTGGAAACGGGTGCGCGACAACGTCGTTCTCGGACTGCGCCGCGCCGATGCCAAGGCGGCGGCCGCGGCCGCGCTGGCCGAGGTCGGTCTCGCCGAACGCGGCGCGGCCTGGCCGCTGACCCTGTCCGGTGGTGAGGCCCAGCGTGCCTCGCTGGCCCGCGCTCTGGTCCGCGAGCCGGACCTGCTGCTGCTCGACGAGCCGTTCAGCGCCCTGGATGCCCTGACCCGCATCACGATTCACACCCTGGTGCTGGACCTGTGGGCGCGGCACCGGCCCGGCGTCCTGCTGGTCACCCACGACGTGGACGAGGCACTGCTGCTGGCCGACCGCGCCGTGGTGCTCGACGGCGGCCGCATCGCCCGCGAGCTGCCCATCGACCTGCCGCGTCCGCGCCGCCGCGACCACCCCGAATTCCTCGCTCTGCGTACCGCTCTGCTCGCCGAGCTCGGCGTCACCCCGGAAGGAACCACCGAATGAAGACCAAACGCCTGTTCGCCGCCCTCGCGGTCGCCGCGACGCTCGCCGCGGCGGCGTGCTCCTCGGGTGGTGACGACAACAAGGGCGTGAACGCGGACGGTTCGGTGGATCTGTCGCAGGTGACGCTGCACGTCGGTGACCAGAAGGGTCTGGCGCTGCAAGCCCTGCTCGAGGTGTCGGGCGAGCTCGAGAACCTGCCGTACAAGATCGAGTGGTCCACCTTCACCGCCGGACCGCCGCTGCTGGAGGGCATCAATTCCGGGTCCGTGGATTTCGGCGGCGTCGGTGACGCCCCGCCGGTGTTCGCGGCGGCGGCCAAGTCGCAGATCAAGATCGTGGGAGTCTACGATTCCGGCGCCGCCGGCAATGCCGTCGTGGTGCCCAAGGATTCGGCGATCAAGGATCCGAAGGACCTGCGCGGCAAGAAGATCGCCGTCACCAAGGGCAGTTCGGCGCACTACCACCTGCTGTCGGTGCTGACCAAGAACGGGCTCACCTTCGGCGATATCGAGCCGCAGTACCTGCAGCCCGCCGACGCCCTGGCCGCACTGTCCACCGGCCGGGTCGACGCCTGGACGGTCTGGGACCCCTACGCGGCCCAGGCCGAGGTGGGCGGCGGGCGGGTGCTGGTCGACGGCACCGGCTACGTGAAGCCGGACAGCTTCTACGTCACCGGCTCGAAGACATTGCAGAACAAGGCGAATGCCGCCGCCGTCCGCGACCTGCTGGAGCGGCTGCGGCGGGCGCACACCTGGATCGCCGGGCACCGCGAGGAGTGGGCCAAGCAGTCCTCCGGCATCACCGGCGTGCCCTACGACGTCACCCTGCTGGCCGTGAATCGCGCCAACTACCAGGACCATCCGCTCGATGACGCGACGATCGCCGCGGAACAGCACGTGGCCGACGGCTTCGCCGACGCCAAGCTGATCCCGGGCAAGGTCCGGATCGCCGACTACATCGACACCCGCTTCAACGACCGATTCACCTCCTAGGAGTCCCCGAATGAGCTTGTCGTTCCACTGGTTCCTGCCCACCTCCGGCGACTCCCGCGGCCTGGTGGTCGGCGGGCACGGCACCCCCATGTCCGGCGACCGCCCCGCCTCCCTGCACTACCTCGAGCAGATCGCCGCCGCAGCCGAGACCAACGGCTTCGAGGCCGTGCTCACCCCCACCGGCTCCTGGTGCGAGGACGCCTGGCTGACCACCGCCATGCTGGTCGAGACCACCGAGACGCTGAAGTTCCTGGTCGCCTTGCGCCCCGGCCTGATGAGCCCGACCCTGGCCGCGCAGATGGCGGGCACCTTCCAGCGGCACTCCGCCGGCCGGCTGCTCATCAATGTGGTCACCGGCGGCGAGCGCGCCGAGCAGGCGGTCTACGGCGACTTCGCCGACAAGGAGTCGAGGTACGCCCGCACCGGTGAATTCCTGCACGTGGTGAAGTCGCTGTGGAACTCCCACGAGCCGGTCACGTTCCAGGGCGAGCACATTCACGTCGAGAACGCGCTGCTGAGCAACCGTCCCGACCCCGTTCCGCCGGTCTTCTTCGGCGGCTCCTCGGGCCCAGCCGGTCCGGTCGCCGCCCAGTACGCCGACACCTACCTCACCTGGGGTGAACCGGTGCTGGCGGTCAGCCGCAAGCTGGACTGGATTCGCGGGCTGGCCGTCGACCACGGCCGCAAACTGGATTACGGCCTGCGCATCCACGTCATCACCCGCGACACCTCCGAGGAGGCGTGGGCGGTGGCCGAGCGGCTGCTGGCCGGCATCGACCCCGCCGATATCGAACGCGTCCAGAACGCCATGGCCCGCAGCGAATCCGAGGGCCAGCGCCGCATGACCGAACTGCACAACGGCAGCACCGACCGGCTCGAGATCGCCCCCAACCTGTGGGCGGGCGTCGGCCTGGTGCGCGGCGGCGCTGGCACCGCCCTGGTCGGCTCGCACGAAGAGGTCGCCGAACGCCTCCTCGAATACTCCAACGCCGGCATCACCCACTTCGTCCTCTCCGGCTACCCGCACCTGGAGGAGGCGTACTGGTTCGGTGAGGGCGTCCTGCCCATCCTGGAGCGAAAGGGCCTGTGGCGGCACCCGAACCGGCGCCCCGCCGTCGCCGCCGTGACGCCGTTCGCGAACGCCTCCAGCAGCTAGGCCCCCGATCGACGGCCGTCGCACCCCCGGGTGCGGCGGCCGTCGTCGGTCCGGGGTTTGACGGCGGAATTCACCCGGCGGTCGTGCGAGCGTCGACGGCGTCTGCCAGAGTCGATACCCATGAGCAGTCGACGACGGGCGCTGGGACTGTGCGCGGCCGCGCTGAGCCTGGGGCTGGTGGCGGGGTGTGGCGGGGCGGACCAGGCCGCACCCGCGACTTCGACGGCCGCGCAACCGGTTTCGACGGCCGACCTGCCCAAGGCGCAGCCGGGTGAGGTGCATCTGTTCGGCATCAACGACCTGCACGGCAACCTGCAGCCGCCGGACGGCTCCAACGGCAAGGTGGGCACGTACACCGCCGGGGGAGCGGTCTACCTGGCCGCGCACCTGGCCCGGTTGAAAGCGGCCTATCCCGACAGCGCGGTATTGGCGTCCGGGGACAATATCGGGGCCAGCCCGCTGATCTCGGCGCTGTTCCACGACGAGCCGACCATCGACTTCCTCAACGCGATCGGGGTGGCCGCCTCGTCGGTCGGCAATCACGAATTCGACCACGGTGTCGCCGAATTGCGGCGGATACAGCAGGGCGGCTGCGGGCTCGACGGCTGCAGTCCGGGTGAGCCCTTCACCGGCGCCAAGTTCCCGTACCTGGCCGCCAACGTCACCGACGCCGACGGGCAGCTGCCGGCGGGTTCGAAGCCGTGGACCATGCTGGAGCTGGGCGGGCACAAGATCGGGGTGGTCGGCGTGGTCACCCCCGACACCGCCAACATCGTCATGCCGGAGGGCATTCGCGGCTACCGCTTCGGCGACGAAGCCGACGCCATCAACAAGAACGTCCCGGCGATGGAGGCCGCGGGCGCGGAAACCGTGGTGGCCTTGCTGCACGACGGCGGCGCGCAGCAGACCCACGGCCGCCCGGCCGACTTCAACGGCTGCGAGGACATCGCGCCCGGCGTGAAAGCCTTGGCGCACAAGACCGATGCCGCCGTCTCGGTCATGCTCACCGCGCACAGCCACCAGGCCTACAACTGCACCCTCGACGGCAAGGTCGTCACCCAGGCCGCCTCCTTCGGACGCCTCGTCACCGACGTCACCCTGCGCTTCCACGACGGCAAGGTCGACGCCTCGGCCGTGAACCGGGTCGTCACCCGTGACATCACGCCCGCCCCGGCCACCGCGAAACTGGTGGACTTCTATGCCGCGCAGGCGAAACCGCGCGCCGAACGGGTCATCGGCACCGCCGCCGCGCCGTTGCCCGCCGAACCCGCGCCCGCCGGTGACTCCCCGCTCGGCGACGTCATCGCCGACTCCATGCTCGACGCCATGTCCTCGGCGCGGGCGGTGGCGGCGTTCATGAATCCCGGCGGCGTTCGCGCGGGCCTGTCCGGCGGGAACATCACCTACGAGCAGGCGTACACGGCGCAGCCGTTCGGCAATCAGGTGGTGGCGGTGTCCTTGACCGGTCAGCAGATCCTGAATCTGCTGGAACAGCAGTGGGACAACGCCAGCAAGCCCGCCGTGCTGGCCGTCGCGGGCATCTCCTACTCCTATTCCGAGACCGCGCCCAAGGGCCACAAGGTGATCGACGGCAGCGTCCGGATGGCGGGGGAGCCGTTGAATCCCGTAGCGGTCTACCGGGTTTCGACCAACAGCTTCCTGGCCGCCGGGGGCGACGGCTTCACGGTGTTCACGCAGAGCAGCGAAACCCTGGTCGGGCCCATCGATCTGGACGCGCTGGAGACGTATCTGCGGGCCCGCGGCGCCGTCGCCCCGCCGGGCGGCCGGATCGAGAAGCGTTAGCGTCGCGGAATCATTGGTCCATCACGTATTTCACGGTGGGCCCGGCCGTCCAGCCGCCGTCCACGGCCAGTTCGGCGCCGGTGATGTAGGCGGCCGCGTCCGACAGCAGGAACACGATGGCAGCCGCGATCTCGCCGGCCTCGCCGACCCGGCCCATCGGGGTATTGGGATAGCCGCCCTCGCCCTGCCGAATACCGACCTGTGCGGTCATCGGCGTGTAGGTCATGCCCGGGTGCACCGAGTTCACCCGAATCCGGTCGGTGCCGTTCTCGATGGCGGCCACCTTGGACATGCCGCGCACCGCCCACTTGGACGCGCCGTAGCTGCCGGTGAGAGCCAGACCCATGAGACCCGCGGCGGAGGAGACATTGACGATCGAGCCGCCGCCCGCCTGCTTCAGCGCGGGAATGAAGGTCCGCATGCCGAGGAACACCCCGACCAGGTTGATGTCGATGACCTTGCGGAAGTGCTCGACCGATTCGTTCGCCAGCAGCTCGCCGGTCGAGATCCCGGCATTGTTGACCAGCCCGTCGACCGTGCCGCCGAAGGCGTCGCAGGCCGCGGCCAGCGCGGTCACCCAGTCGAGTTCGGAGGTGACATCGAGATGCCGGTAGACCGCCGGCGCGCCGAGATAGGCCGCGAGTGCCTTGCCGTCATCGTCGAGCACGTCCGCGATCACCACATTCGCCCCGGCCGCGACCGCCTGCCGCGCGGTCTCGGCGCCGATGCCCCGGGCCGCGCCGGTGATCAGAATCGTCTTGCCGGACAGGTCGTGCATGGGAGGCTCCTTCCAGAGGATCCGGCGCACGGGTGACCCGTCCGCCGGCCACGCAGTTGTTCGCTGAATATTGTCCGACGCGTTCCGAATTGGCGCGGAGCCGCACCCGAAACCAGACTATTGATATGTCAATCAGTGCAGCTCGTGTCGTCGAGCAGGCAATTCGCCGACCGGTGGCGAGCGCCGCACACGCGCCGTAGGGTGCGTTCGTGAACCGCGCGACCGCCGCATCGAACGACCAGGCCGCTACCGTCGCCCAGTCGGCCCAGTCGGCCCAGTCGGCCCAGTCGGCCCAAGCGGCCGAGGTCGCCGAGGTGGCAACTATCTCCGCGCCTGCCACTGTCGCCGAACTCATGGCCCTGCTCGCCGACTGCCACGACGCCTGGGACATGCCCGACCGCAGCGGTGATCCGGTCGACATCCTCGACCACGACCGGCAGTGTGCCGAGCTGCTGCGCCGTGACTTCCCCGCCGACGAGGAACTCCAGGTCGCTGGACTGGTCCACGACATCGGACACGTGCTGGTGCCCGGTGACGACGCAGGGCACGGCGTCCACGGCCGTGACGCCGTGCGCGGGTTGCTCGGTGCACGCGTCGCGCGACTGGTGGAACTCCACGTGGTGGCCAAACGGTATCTCGCAGCGACAGATTCGGCCCACGCCGCGGCGCTGTCGGCGTCCAGCCGCCGCACACTGGTCGCTCAAGGCGGACCCATGACCGCCGCGGAGATCGCCGCCTTCGAGAGCGATCCCGATTTCACCGCCGCCATCACCCTGCGCCGCGCCGATGACACCGGCAAGGTCGTCGGCCTGACCGTGCACGCACTCGAAACCTGGCGGCCGATCGTCGAGCGCGTGGCGGCCGCCGCTGACCTGGCCGTCGCGCGCTGATTCCGTCGCCACCCGGCGGCCGCCCGCTGGCCTGGACCTCGTGCGGTGATTCCGTCGTCACCGGGCGGCTGCCCGCCCGCGTCGAGGTCATCGGACTCGGTCGCGGGGCGCGCATAGACTCGGTCTATGCCGTTGTCCCCGCGCGTCCCCGATCTGTCGGCCCTCGACCTGCTGCTGTCGGTGATCGAGCTGGGCAGTCTGGGGCGCGCCGCCAAGGCGCACGGGATCAGTCAGCCGTCGGCGAGTTCGCGGATCCGCTACCTCGAGCAGCTGGTCGGCGTGCCGGTGCTGGAGCGGACGACGCTCGGTTCGCGGCCGACCGCGGCGGGGGCGCTGATCGCGGAGTGGGCGCGCGATGTGGTGGACGCGGCCGCGCGCCTGGACGCCGGGATCGACAGTCTGCGCACGCAACGCGATTCGCGATTGCGGGTGGCGGCGAGCCAGACGGTGGCCGAGTACCTGTTCCCCAAGTGGCTGATGGGCTTGCGGGCGCGGATGCCGGACACCTCCATCGCGCTGGAATCGGGCAATTCGGCCGAGGTGGCCAGGGCGGTGCTCGACGGGCGGGCCGGGATCGGATTCGTGGAGAGCCCGCGGCTGCCGGGGGAGCTGGAAAGCCATGTGGTGGCGCGGGATCGGCTGGTCGTGGTGGTCGCGCCCGGTCACCCGTGGGCGCGGCGCGCGGAGATCGGCGCGGACGAGCTGGCGCGCACCCCTCTCATCTACCGCGAGCCCGGGTCGGGAACCCGGATCTCCTTCGAGCGGGCCATGACGGCGGAGGTCCCGGGGTGGGAGCCGGCCGTCGCGCTGGAGTTGTCCTCGACGACGGCCATCAAGACCGCGGTCGCCGACGGCCTTGCACCGGCGGTGCTGAGTTCGCTGGCCGTCGCGACCGAGCTGGCCGAGGGAATTCTGGTGTCGCCCGGCGTGGCGGGTCTGGATCTGGAACGGCAGTTGCGGGCGGTGTGGCCGATCGGTCAGAAGCCGACCGGTCCGGCGCGAGATTTGTATGCCATTGCGTGCCGCCCGATCTGAGGCATTCCATCGGGTTTCCGCTGTCACTTCGGGGAGTTTTGTCCCATGTGTTGACAGAGTGACGCCGATCACCATAGTCTTCCGGCGCGGGCCGACCGGATTTCCGGACGGCCATGTCTGCCAGCACATTCAAAGTGCCTTTACAATGGCTTCGCTGAATTCGCAGCGCGAAGACACAAGTGCGCCAACGCGTCCCGCGTGCGTTATCAGAGGGTTATGGTCACGGAATGGTGCGAACCGCCGCCGCTGCCGCAGACCCGGATGAACCAGTCATTCCGGCCACTGCTTCGCGGGCGAAGCTAGAGGTTGTTCCCGAAACGCCCGACCCCGAAGCGCCCCAGCCCCATTCTTTCGGCGCACACACGTCCTGAGCGCGGCCGATATCGAGCGACTTCCGTCCTCGGCCCGCCACCGCATCGCGGCCTTCATCCATCTCCAGGTGGCGACCCTGGAGGAATGGCCCGAGCCGGTCCTGCCCCCGATCCCGGAGCTCGACGAACTCTGACCGACCCGGCCGACGCGGCCGACGCGGAAGTCCCGCGCCGGCCCACCCGAGATGTCGGGTTCTGTCCGGGCCACCGACGGCCCGGGGTTCAGCTGCCGATGGCCTGAACCACCTTGACCCCCACCAGGATCACAGCCACCAGCAGGTATCCGCGCAAGGCCAGCATGCCCGCGGTGCGTCCCGGGGAGAACGCCGGACGCTCCAAGGTGTCCAGCGCGGGGGTGCGCCAGGTGTCGCGATCGGCCCGCAGGATGGCCCTGCGCTCGTCCCGTGTCAGCCGGGTGGCCTCGAGCTCCTCCACCTGATCCGGATCCAGATTCCCGAATTCCTTTGCCGTGCGCTCGGTTTCCCGGCGCCGGCCGCGCTGCCAGGCGATCAGCATGCCCGCGCCGCCGAGCACGCCCACCAGCACACCCCCGCCGAAACCCAGCTCCAGGTTCGCGGTGGTGATGCCGGGGAAGAAGGTCGCGGCGGTCAGTGCCAGCGACAACAGCACCAGCGACCACACGATCACGCCCGCGACGATGTTCTGCCGCACCGTGTTCACCCACGGCCCCAGCACCGCCTTGTCATTGCAGAGCAGCACCAGGAAGACCGTCGCCGAGGGCAGCAGCACCCCCGCCAGCGCCTGCACGCCCTGGGTGAGCAGGCCCAGCACGTGATCGGGGCTGAACGACACCGCCGCCGCGAGCGCCAGCAGCGCCGCGTAACCCGCGTAGAACGCCGGCGCCTCGGAGATCTTCCAGTGCAGCGAATGCCGCTTGCCCAAGGTGTCGCCGAGCGCGTAGGTGGTGGCCAGACCCACCGCGTTCGCCCCGATCAGCGACGCGTCCAGCAGCAGCAGCGCGAACAGCGCGCCCACCGTGGGCCCGGCATGGTCGTGCAGCGCCCGCGCCACCGCGCCCGCATCGGTGAAATTCCCGGCCGCGACGGTGCCGCCGAGCCCGAAGGTGGTGGCCGTCATGATGGCGACGGCCCCGGCCATCACCACCACGATGCCGACCCACAGATCGATGCGCTCGTAGCGGATCCACCGCGGGGTGATGCGCTTGTCGACGATATTGGACTGCTGGAAGAACAGCTGCCAGGGCGCGACGGTGGTGCCCACGATGGCGACGATGAGCAGCAGCAGCGTCGAGTTCAGGCCGCCCGGGAACGACGGTACGAAGCCGTGCGCGACCTGGGATCGGTTGGGGTGCACCAGGAATGCCAGCGGGAACATGACGATGTTCAGCGCGATCAGCCCGAACAGGAACCGCTCCCAGCGCTGGAACGATCCGCCCGCCACCATGGCGAACAACCCGACGGCGGCCAGCGGCACGGCCACGTCCTTGGGCAGCCCGAAGTAGCTGAGCGCCATGGAGACACCGATGAATTCGGTGACGATGGTGAGCGCGTTGACCACGAACAGATCGCCCACGCTGAACACGCCCCAGAACTTGCCGAAGCGGTCGAAGATCAAGCGCGCGTGGCCGACTCCGGCGACCGCGCCCAGGCGGACCACCATCTCCTGGTTCACATACAGCACCGGGATCAGCAGGATCAGCGTCCAGGCCAGGGCCATGCCGTAGTTCTGCCCGGCCTGCGCGTAGGTGGCCACGCCACCGGCGTCGTTGTCGCCGACCATGACGATCAGGCCGGGGCCGATGATGGCCAGCAGCATGCGGAAACGCTGGAGGCGCGAGCGCCCTTCGAGGGTGTCGTGGCGGCCGATGGAGCCGAACGCGCCGACGATGTCGCCGACGTGGGCGCTGTCCATGACGGCGCCCGCCAGGCCGGCGGTGTCACCGGGCGGAGTGGCGGTGGCGCCGGAGGCGGCGACGGTGGAGGTGCGGCGGCCGGAGCCGTTCGCGAAGAAGGCCATGGCCTGTCCCTCGCTTTCGATCAGCGGTTTCTGCGGGCATGCGGAATGCGCCCGGCGGCAACCGATTTCGGGCAGCGAGCGACCGGACCACGGCGCGCGCCGACGCCGGCGCAGGGTGCGCCGGGGCAGCTCGAGCGGGAACGGGTCAGCCGGTGACCGGAATGCGGCGGGCCGGGGACGTCGAGAACGTGAAATACGTACTCGGATACGGACTATCGCCGGAACTCATGGTTCGTCCCTCACCTCCTTGCCGCCGAGACGTACGGGGACGTCGCTGATCGTGGTGTCGCAACGCGCACGGCAAGAAGGAATCAGGGCCGCGCACACGAACAGCGAAGGCCCCGCACCCCTCTCGTCAGAGCTTCGGCACTGCACGACGTATCCGGGGGCTCGCGGCCCGGGGAAGCCACTTCGGATCACCCCTTAATCCGGGGTGATCTGTCCTAACCCTGGGCGTCTCTCGACGTCGTCGGATCAGTGGCCTGTGTTCGTACAGGAGCCTCGCCTAGCGAGGTGCTGACTGGGCAATGGTGAGCCCGGGTGGGGTGCTTGTCAAATCCAGCCCGGTCGGTTCGCGGGAACACCGCATGTTCACCTTCTAGACATATTGAATACAACTGAATGAACGGCGGATTCACTTGGCGCGCAACGGTAAAGCCACGGATGTGTAACGAGTCACTTATGGCAAATATGCATTGCCGATCCGCTGAGAACCGACTTAGAGTTTGCTTATCACTAACTGACCCTGCGATGAGGTTTAATTACGCGGGCCTACTCAAACGAGGTAAATCAAGTGCGCAAGAGTGGATTCGCAGCCGTTACCGCATTGGTGGCCGCCGTCACAGCAATTACCGCAGGAACAGCGAACGCCGACCGAGAGGTGGGTGACGTCGGTGCCATTCACTACACGGCATCCGCCACCGACCGATCGGCGGTTATTTCCACCGACATCGGCTCGATGGACGTGGAGAATGGCGTTTTCAAGATCAAGGGAGCCGATGGCTCGGTTGTTGCCGGAACCGAGCTGACTTTCCGCGTGGACGACTTCGTTTTCCCGATCGCGGCCGAAATCCGGGACCGCACTGTCACTTTGACGCCGCAGCTCGATCTGAAGCACGCGGCCTATCAACCGGTCGCGCTGCCCTTCGAGGACACCGCCCCCTGGAAGACCCCCTACGACCGCGAGCAGGCGGCGTGGAACCGCATGAAGGACACCATCTCCGTCGGCGCGACCATCGGCACGCTGGTCGGCGGCGTCGGCGGCGCGGCCGTCGGCTGCGCGCTGGGCGGCATCGCCGTCGGCGGCGGTGCCACGCTGGCCACCGGCATCATCGGCGGCCTGTTCTCCTTCCTGCCCGGCGCGGTCGTGGGCTGCCTTGCGGGCGCCGCCGCCATGGGCGCGCTCGGCGCGATCGGCGGCCTGCTCCTGGTGACCGCCCCGGTGGCCATCGCCGCCGCGATCCAGTACTTCACCACCATCAACCAGCCGTTCACCCCGGCTCCGGCGAAGTAGCGGGAGCGAAGCTCGGTGTCGGGTCGTGGCCGGTCAGCCGGTCACGACTCGATGCCTTCGCCCTTCCGGACCTGCCACGAGCTGAGCTGGCGCGGCCGGTACTCGGCGCGGACCAACGGGTTGTGGCCCCTGCGCCCGACCTGCTGCTCCCGTTTGAATTCGCGGAAGTATTCGAACCGGATCAACAACAGGCCCGAAACAATCAGCACCGCAGCGGCAATCCCGCCGACGAGCGCCCAGCCGTAGAATTTCGACGCGGCCGCCACGATCGTCATGCCGAAGGCCGCGATCCCGAGCAGGCACATCACCAGCGCCGCGCCTTCTCGCGGGTCCTCGATAGCGTCACCGGGATGCGGATGCCAGTGCTGACCGTCCTGTTCGACCGCTGTCACCCTGACCATGTCCTTACCTCCCTCGAGCAGCGAAGATTCCTTTCTCTTCTCCAGAATGCACCCGCCGCCCCGGCTACGCGAGGGTAATATCCCGGATTAACGAACAAAGCGCCGGATTGTGTTTCAACCCTGCTTGGCGCGGTGGTCCGGTAAATGACCGCGTCGTATTTCGGACGATCGACCGGAATAGCTTTCGCGCGCAGTGTGAGAACGCTCGAAATATTCGAAACCCACCGTCGCGCATGGCATCTGGTGCGCGAATCCAGGTACGTTCGGAGACATGGGGAGTCCGGACGGCGTGTCACGCCGCTCACACAGGTTTCGCCGTCCGCTCGCCCTGGTGGCCGGTGTCGTGGCGGCGGTGACGATCGCGGGTCTGTTGCCGAGCTGGTGGTGCGGCCGCGACGCCGACGCCTGGTTCCGCGGGGATCCGGGACGGGTGCGCGCGCTGGCCGAGGAGTCGGTGGCCTTCGAGTCCGCCGACGATCAGCAGCGCGCGCACGGATCGGGCGGCGAGCTGACCGGCATGTGGGGACTGATCGCACATCAGATGATCGCGCTCGGCCTGGCGCAGATCTCGCTGGCGCACCCCGAATGGCGCGACCGATACGCCCCCGTCGCGACCCGCGCGGCCGCCAAGACACTGCTGCCCGAGATGCGGCCGGTATTCACCGCCGCCTGGCACGGCGAGGACGGCGTGACCGTGCCCGACTCCGGGAACGGGCACGCCTACCTCTCCTACCCGGCCCTCGCCCTGGGGATGGCCCGCCTGGTCGATCCGGCCTTTCCGCCCGACCTCGCCGCCCGGCAGGACGCGCTCGTCGCCTCCTACGAGCGGCGGCTGCTCGCCTCGCCGACCGCGCTGATCGACACCCTCCCCGGCGAGGCCTACCCGACCGATGTGGCCGCCGTCGCCGCCGCGATCGCCGTGCACGGCCGCGCGACCGGCGCCGACCACAGCGCGGTCCTCGCGCACTGGGCCCGGCAGGTCCGCGCGGTCCAGATCGACCCGGGCTCCGGGCTGGTGCTGCAACGCATGGGTGCCGACGGGCGCGCGCACGACGCCCCGCGCGCCTCCGGCACCGGACTGGCGGCCTACTTCGCCGGCTTCGCGGACCGGGCGCTCGCCGAACAGCTGGCGACCGGACTGTTCCGGGAGGAGCGCAGCGTGCTCGGATTCGGCGCGATCCACGAATACGGCGGCGGCTCCGACGGCCCCGGGGACATCGACAGCGGTCCGGTGATCCTCGGAATCTCGGTGTCGGCCACCGCATTCGCGCTCGCCCCCGCCCGCGCCTTCGGCCACCGCGACGTGTTCACCCGCATTTTCCGCACCACCGACCTCACCGGCCTGCCGCTGCGCAGCGGGAACCGGCTGCGCTTCGCGAACGGCGGGGCGATCGGCAACGCACTGTTGCTCGCCTTCCTCACCTCCGGGCCGGAGCTGGCGCGATGAAACCGCCCGCCCGGCTGCACGCCGTCTGGCGGCTGATCCGCTTCCCGCTGATCCCCGTCGTGCTGTACCTCGCCCTGCGCCCGGTCCTGGCGTCGGTGTCGGAGAGCCACGGATTCGGTTCGCCCGGCGGCATGGGCCTCGGCTACCTGCTCTTCGCCGCCACGGTGTCGGCATTGCGCCTGATCGTGCTGGTCGTCGTCCCGGCCTGGCTCGCCTATCGGGTGGTGGCGGGCGCGGTGAACCACCTGCTGCGCGATCCCGGCTGAGCGATCCGAGGTCGCGGCCGCGGAGTGGCGATGGCCGATCACGGTGTTTCCGGGCAGTAGCGTTGCTGGTGATTCACTGGCTCCGCGAAGGGATGGGACTGCACATGAATCGCCGCGTCGCCCTGATCGGTTCGCTCCCCGCCGGAGCGGTGAGGTTCACGGGGTGGCGCAGCGCTCTGGCGGTCGCGGGTGCGGTGACGGTGGCGATCGGGTCCACGGTCGTCGGTGTGGGTGCGGCGCAGGCGCCCGCATCCGGGCCGCCCGGCGAGGAATTCGCCAATCCGGTGCTGGCGCCCGGAGCCGACCCGAGCATGGCGTACTACCAAGGCCGATTCCACTTGGTGCAGGGCGACTTCTACAACAACGACAACATCGTGATCCGCAGCTCGGACACGCTCGGCGGGTTGGGCAAGAGCGAGCCGAAGGTGGTGTGGGAGCACCCCGCCTGCCCCGCGCCCGCGTGCACCAAGATCTGGGCGCCGGAACTGGTGCACATCGGCGACCGGTGGTGGATCTATTTCGCGGGGCAGTCCGACGACAGCAACGAGTCCCATCGGATGTACGCATTGCGTTCCACCGGTGACGATCCCACCGGTCCCTACGACTATCTCGGGCCGCTGAATCTGCCCGGCGGCTGGGCCATCGACGGCACCTACCAGCAGTACGAGAATGTCGGCTACTACTTCTGGTCCTGCCTCCACGACCCCGAAGACACACGCGTACAGGACATTTGCGTGGTCCGGATGTCGGATCCGATGACACCGGTCGGCGACCGCGTCAGCATCGCCACCCCGACCGCGGACTGGGAAACCGTCCCCAACGACGCGGATCTGAAGATCAACGAGGCCCCGCAGCCGCTGATCGCGCCCGACGGCCGCCTCTTCGCCACCTTCTCCGCCAACGCCAGCTTCGACGACACCTACCGGATCGGCCTGCTCGAATTGGCGCGCGGCGGAAATCCCCTGGACCCCAAGGCCTGGACCAAATCCGGCGGACCCATGCTGCCCGGTGGCCCCGGCGCGATCGCCCCGGGGCACAACGGATTCCTCACCATCGACGGCCACCCGTGGATCACCTATCACGCCCGCCTCGAGCCCGGCACCGGCTGGGAGGGCCGCAGTATTCGGGTGCAGCCCATGTACTTCGGCCCCGACGGCCGCCCCCGCTTCGGGATGGCCTTCGGCCCGGACTCGCCCATCGTGATCGAAGCGCCAACTCAGGCGACTTCGGCAGCTCCGGTGACGCCGGCAGCTCCGGTGACTTCGGCGGCTCGTCCCGCTCCGGGCAAACCGGGATGACCGCGATCGACTGACCCAGGCGTCCGATCGACCCGCGAGGTGGGCAGGACCGCATCGATCCTGCCCCGCCCGGTCGCTGCTACGACCCGGTCGACCCGGTCGGCAGCGCGGCCAGCGTCGGGCCGTACGCCCAGTTCAACATCCGCTCCGCATCGGCCTTCGCGGCCGCACCGCTGTCCGCACTGTGCAGCACCACACCGATGAGTGGGATTCCGGCCCTGACGGTTTCGAACAACAGGCAGGCGCCCGCCGCGTCGGTGGACCCGGTCTTGATCCCGATGGTGCCCGGGTACTCGCGGAGCAACTGGTTCGTCGTCTTCCAGACGTGGTCCCGATTGCCCGCGCCCGCCGGCAGGTGATAGGTCTGTGTCCCGGCCACCTCGCGGAAGACCGGCTGCCCCATGGCGACCAGCCCGAGCCGGATCAGCGCCGCCGGTGTCGAATAGGTCGAGTAGTCGTCAGGGGCAGGCAATCCACTCGGATCAGCGAAACCCGTTCCCCCCATACCGATCTGGCGTGCCGTGTCGTTCATCCTCCCGATGAACCCGTCCTGCCCCGGCCCATAGGACTCGGCCAGTGTGTAGGCCGCGTCGCACCCCGAAGGCAGCATCATCGCGAACAGCAACTGCCGCGCCGTGAGTACCTCTCCGGCGGCGAGCCCCGCCGTGCTCCCGTTATTGCGCACGCAATAGGCGACCGCCTCGGCCGGCACCGTGATGCTCCGCTCCAGATCCCCGCTGTTGATCACTACCAACGCGGTCATCGCCTTCGCGATACTGGCGATCGGAATCCGGGTATCGGCTTCGCGGGACCAGATCATGGTCCCGGTGACCCCATCCGCCAACGCGGCCCCATCGGCCTGCACTCCATCGGGCTGAGGGCTCAGCCAAGGCAACTGAATCTGTGGCGCGGCTCCGGCCGGCGCGGCCTCGATCCCCTGGCCGACCCCCACGACCATCGCACTGACGACGAAGGCTTGCAACACTCGGGCAAATGTCTGCATGGGCACACATTGTGCACTCCACTACCTCTGATCAGCGGTATTTCGCCAGCTCGCGGGGTCAGCCGGGGAGGCGGGTGTGTCGCCGGCTATCCGTTCGCCGAGCTGCGCAGCGGTGAGGGCAGCTCGGCGAAATCGTCGGTGCGGGGGAGTGCGCGCAGCAGTGTCATCAGGTCCTCGGGTGCGGCGATCAGGCGTCGGCCGGCGAGGTCGAGCCAGCCTCCGGTGGAGGTGACCGTCGCGGCGACGACGCCGTCGGCGCGGGTGAAGGTATTGCGCATGATGAAGCGGGCGCCGTCGCCGGACAGGCCCGCCAGGTGCAGCGACAATTCAGCGGGTTCCAGCAAGCGCAGTTCGCTGCGGTAGCTCAGCGTGTCGGTCTGAATGACCGGACCGAAGCCGCGCCGCGCGAACTCTCCGGCGGAGAAGCCGGACTCGCTGAAGTACAGCATTCGGCTGTTCTCCGCCGCGGAGAGATAACCGGCGGTGCGCATATGGCCGTTCTGATCCATATCCGACCACTGCGGCCGAAACGGGAACGCGAGTGTTGCTTGCACGTTGCTCATGCCGCCATGGTGAATGCCGGTGCCGGACCGGTCCAGTTCAATCTTTGAACCGCGGCCTTCCCCCGTTCGGGCATAGCATGCCGGTGTGGGCGGATATGGACAGTTCTGTGCGGTGGCACGGGCGTTGGATGTACTCGGCGAGCGCTGGACCCTGTTGATCGTGCGGGAGCTGATGATGGGCGCCGCGTCCTTCAGTGACATCCGCCGAGGGTTGCCGCGGATTCCCCGAGCCACCTTGTCGACGCGGCTGCGGGCACTGCGGGGCGGGCCCGGGATCATCGACGCCGACTACCGCCTCACCGACTCGGGTCGCGACCTGGCGCCGGTGCTCCAGGAATTGGCCCGCTGGGCAGTGAACGCCGACAGCGCGGCACTGTCCGAGGGTGACCTCGACACCGCCGCCCTGACCTGGGATATGCAGCGCCGCGTCGACATCACCGAACTCCCCGATCGCCCGGTCGTCCTAGCGCTCACCTTCACCGACCGGCCGCCGATGGACCGCTACTTCTGGCTGCACCTGTCGCCGACCGGAGTCAATCTGTGCCGCGACGACACCGGAGCCCCCGTGGACCTCTGGCTCACCGCCCCCACCCTCGCACTCACCCGATGGTGGACGGGCGACCTGTCCTGGCACGAGCTCCAGCACCAACCCGGCGTCCAGCTGCAGGGCGATGCCACCCTGCGCCGCCGCATTCCACACTGGTTCAAACGGTACGTCTTCACACCGGAAGCCCTTGCCGGCTCGACCCTTCGATGACCGGGGCTCAGGGTGTTTCCGCAGGAGGAACATCCAAACCGATGCGGTCACACCGGACGTTGCGTTGGACGCCTCCCCGATTGATCGCGCGGGCGCCGCGGAGGACAGTCGATGGGAACGTCCACTTCACTCCGGATTGCGATACATGTCAGCAGTTCCCGCACACGGCACACCTCGAACCCGCTACACCTCCGTCGGCAGGGGGCAGGCCGCGTGGCGGATGATCGGCAGCAGCATCGAGATCCTGGCCCTCACCGTGACGAATGCGGCGCGGCCTCCCGAGCACGTCGCCTTCGACGACGACAGCTGCCACGACCTGTGCTGGGCTCGTGAACGATTCGGCAAGTTCGCCGACCTGTGGGACGCGGTACGCAGCGAATACTGGCAGCTGCTGTTCCACTCCGACGCGTCGGTCACATAGCGGCCGGAGACCATCAGAACAGCAGTGTTTCCAGCTGCGCGGCGCACTTTCGGGCGGACTCGTCGAAGGTGGTCATGGCGTCGAGGCGGCTGGTGGCGCCAGCCAGGCAGAGGGCGGCGTCGGGAGTGCCGGATTCACTGCGGATCGGGTAGGCGAAGCAGGTCAGGCCCGGCAGGAGTTCGTCGACGGCGCGGGCGTGGCCGGTGGATCGGATGGCGGCGATGTCCGCGGCGAGGGCCGCGTGCGTGACCCGGGTGTTCGGGGTGGAGCGGATCGGCGCCGGAACCAGTGCGGGCCAATCACTGTGGACGGACAGCAGTAGCTTCCCTGCCGCCGAGGCGTGCAGGCATCGGGTCAGCTCCCGCTCGGCTGGAACCGGATGGTCGGGGTCCTGATCGATCACGCGCACGGTGCTCGCGCCGAAGCCGATCAGGTTCACCGCGAACCGGGTGGATGCGCGGAATTCGGCGAGGCGCTGGCGCGCTGCCCGGGACACGGTCGGGGTGTTCAATGCGGCCGCCAGCCCGCGCAGCCGCGCACCGAGACCGAAGCCGCGCAGATCGGCCGTCCGGATCAAATATTCGTCGGCGACCAGAGAATTGAGCAGCCGGTACGCGGTCGCGGGCGGGAGACCGAGGCGCTGCGCGATTTCCTTGGCGGTGATTCCCACACCGCATTCCGCCACGATCTCGATAATTGCGAGGGTATTGGTGACCGAGGTGCCGCGTGTATTCATGGGCTACCGGAATACCGAGGTCAGCAACAGGTCGTCGCGCTGCGGTTCGTCAAATATTCCGATCCCGCGCAATCGGTCCGGCGCGAACCGCCGCAGTGCGCCGGCGAAGGCGATGCCCGCCACCATGATCGCGACGTACACCGCCACCACAGCCGTATTGCCCGGTTGCCCCGAGAATGCCGCCGCGACCATCAACAGCCCGATCAGCGCCGCCGCGGTGCCGCCGAGGATTGCCAGCGCCCGGCTCGGTTCCCCGATGCGCCGCAGCAGAATCGGACCGGCCAGGCACGCCGGCAGGTAGGAACCCAGGTAACCGAAGGCGCTGAGGGTGAGGAACGAACGGATCGCGTCCTGCGGCGCCACACCCACCCACAGCACGGCGATCGCGCACCCGGTCACCACGGTCATGGCCGCGGCGATGGCGGCGGCAGGGGTGTGGAAACGCGGATGCGCGCGCCCCGCCCGCCGCGGCGCGATGCCCTCCCGGCCCATCGTGAACAGCACCCGCACCAGGGCGTTGATCGAGGCCACGGTGCAGGCGAAGAACGACGCGGCGACACCGAGGTCCAGGGCGACCGCCAGCAGCCGCGAATCATGGTGCAGGAGTAGATCGGACAACGGGGTGCCGCTGCCCGCCGTCGGATCCACCGACAGCGCCACCGCTTCGGCGCCGACGGCGAGCAGGTAGATGACGCCCGCCGCCAGCGGTGTCCACAGCACGGTCCGCGGCACCGAACGGAACGGGCGGAACGACTCGGCGGACAGCGTTGTCGCGCTCTCGAATCCGACGAACGCGCTGATCGCCACCACCGCGCTCATGGCGAGATCACCGGTGTCGCCGCGCCACGACACGGCCTGGACCGGATCGACGTCGTGCCGTTCGGCGACGAGCAGATAGCCCAGCGCCGTCAGAATCGCCACCACCGAGACACATTCGATGAGCAGGGTGGCGACCGCCGACGGCCGGATACCGCGGGTCATCAACACCACCGCGGCCGCGGCCGCCGCGACCGACAGCAGCATCGTCACCGCGACCGGGACATCGACCCCGGCGAGCATCGCGACCCGACCGAGATAGGTGCCGACGGCGACCAACCCCGCCACGCTCACCGCGGCATACCCGACGAGCGCCGACCAACCGACCGGGATTGCGCAGGTCGGCCCCAAACTCTTCGCTGCGTAGGTATACAGCCCGCCGGTGACCGCGATCCGCTGCGCCATCGGCCGCACGACCAGCGCCACACACCAGGTCAGCAGTGCCGCGCCGAGGAAGGCCAGCACACTCGGCCCGCCGCCGACCGCCGCGATCACGAAGGGCGGGGTGACCGCGGCCGTCCCGGCGGGCGCGATGGCCGCCACCGATTGCGCGAACACCGGAGCGAAGGCGAGCCGCCGGCGCCGGAGCCCGCTGATCGACGACCGCTGCACCACCAGCGGTGGCGTCGGCGTGGGTACGGTCAAACGCGGGCAGCCTTTCTGCTGGTGCCGCGGACGGGCCTCGTCCGCGAAAGAGCCTCAGAGTAGCCAGGCGCTTGTGGCGCGGCGGTTACGTTCAGTTACTTCCATATTTCCGCGGGTGAGAAAATTCTCCGCCGGAATTCTCATCACCGGTTATCCGGGAACGGCGCTGCCGTAACAGAACCCGATTAGCGTCTGCCGCCATTGGAATTCGACGGCTTCCGGGCCCGGCGTGAGAGGACGTTTTCCGCGATGACCTACCGTCAGCAGATCGGCGGACGAACGTATGTGTTCGGGAGCCTCATCGAGGTACTGGCGAAGGCCGGACCAGCCCGATCCGGGGACGAATTGGCCGGGTGCGCAGCGGAATCGGATGCCGAGCGGGCCGCCGCGAAATGGGTGCTCGCCGATATTCCGCTGGCGGTGTTCCTGAACGAACCGGTGGTGCCCTATGAGACCGACGAGGTCACCGGCTCATCATCGACACGCACGATCGGGCCGCGTTCGGCCCGGTCGCCCATCTGACCGTCGGTGCGTTCCGAGATTGGCTGCTCACTGAAGTTGCGTCCGGGACAGCCGAATTCGCGATTCCGGCGCTCGCGCGAGGCCTCACTCCGGAGATGGCGGCCGCGGTGTGTCGAAGCTCATGCGCAACCAGGATCTGATCACGGTCGCCCGGGCGCTCTCGCCGCAGGCGGGGTTCCGGACCACCATCGGCGCGCCGGGCCGGTTGGCGACCCGGTTGCAGCCGAACCATCCCACCGACGATCCGCGCGGTATCGCCGCGGGCATCCTCGACGGGTTGCTGCTCGGCTGTGGTGACGCGGTGGTCGGCATCAACCCCGCCTCCGACGATCCGGTCGCGATCGCGCGGCTGCTGCATCTGCTCGACGACATCCGTGTGCGTTTCGACATTCCGATGCAGTCCTGCGTGCTCACCCACGCGACGACGACCCTGGAACTGATCGAACAAGGCGTGCCGGTCGATCTGGTGTTCCAGTCCATCGCCGGGACGCAGGCCGCCAACACCGGTTTCGGGATCACCCTGGATCTGCTGGCGGAAACCGCCGCGGCGGCAGGCGAATTGGGTCGCGGCACCGTCGGTCAGAACGTCATGTACTTCGAGACCGGGCAGGGCGCCGCATTGTCGGCGGACGCGCATCGGGGGGTAGGCGGGCAGCCGGTCGATCAGCAGACCCTGGAGGCCCGTGCGTACGGCGTGGCGCGGGCCTTCGATCCGCTGCTGGTCAACACCGTCGTCGGATTCATCGGCCCGGAATACCTCTACAACGGCAAGCAGATCACTCGTGCCGGGCTGGAAGACAACTTCTGCGGCAAACTGCTCGGCCTGCCGATGGGCGTCGACGTCTGCTACACCAACCACGCCGAAGCCGACGCCGACGACATGGATCTGCTCGCGACCGCGCTGGCGGTGGCCGGGACGGCGTTCGTGATCACCGTCCCGGGCTCCGACGACACCATGCTCGGCTACCAGAGCCTGTCCTTCCACGACGCGCTCTATCTGCGCCGGGTCTGCGGACTGCGGCCCGCACCCGAATTCGAGGAGTGGCTGCGGCGGATGGACATGGCCGACGACAGCGGGCGTGTCCTGCCTGCCGGGCCGACCGGATCCCCCTTGCGTGCGCTGGCGGCGAACCGATGACCAACGAGACCGTCGACAGTATCGATCCTTGGGACCGGATGCGGTCGCACACGCTGGCCCGGATCGGGCTGCGCAGGGCGGGCGACACCCTCGCCACGCCGGAGGTGTTGGCGCTCAACGCATCTCACGCGCTGGCTCGGGACGCGGTGCGGACGCCCCTGGAAGTGGCTGCCGTGCACGCTGCTCTGGCCGAGCTGGAACTGGGCGACCCCGTTCACGTGACCAGCGCGGCGGGAGACCGAGACCGGTATCTGCGCCGCCCGGATCTGGGGCGCATTCCCTCCGGACCGCTCGAATTGTGTTCCTCCGGAGCGGATCTGGCGCTGGTGGTGTGTGACGGACTGTCGGCCACCGCGGTCACCGCGCACGCCGCCGGACTGTGCGCCGCGCTGGTCGAGGCGTTCGCGCCGGACTATTCCTTGGCGCCGCCGGTGATCGCGACGCAGGCCCGGGTGGCGCTGGGCGACCACATCGGCCGAACCCTCGGTGCGCGAGCGGTATTGGTGGTGATCGGGGAGCGGCCCGGCCTGTCGGTCACCGACAGCCTGGGCATCTACCTGACCTATGCGCCGCAGCCGGGCCGCGCCGACTCCGAGCGCAACTGCATTTCGAATATCCGTCCACCGCACGGCCTGAGCTACGCCGATGCCGCGACGGTGGCGCGCGACCTGATCGATCAGATGTTCCGCGCTGGTCGCTCCGGCGTCTCGATCAAGGCCCGAGCCTCCGCCACCGCGCTGCCGAGTCGGCCACCCGGCATTTCCTCCGATAACGAAATCAGCTAGTAGAGAGAGTATTTCGATGACGCAGACAACACCCGCAGCCGTTGCCGCCGCGCCGCCGCCCGAGTCGGAGACCGCCGTCCACCGGCTCAAGCCCAACGCCATCGGACTGCTCGGCGTGGTGTTCATGGCCATCGCCACCGCCGCCCCGATCACCGCCATGACCGGCAACGTGCCGTTCATGATCTCCGCGGGCACCGGCAAGGGCACGCCCGCGGCCTTCCTGATCGCCATGGTCGTGCTGGCCGTGTTCTCGGTGGGTTTCACCACCATGAGCAAGCACATCACCGCCACCGGCGCCTTCTACGGCTTCATCTCCTACGGTCTGGGTCGCACCATCGGTTTGGCGTCGGGCCTGCTGGCGGCCTTCGCCTACATGGTGTTCGAGCCGTCGCTGATCGGCATCTTCGCGAGCTTCGGCACCAATACCGTGCTCGCACAGTTCGATACGCACATTCCATGGTGGGTGTTCGCGATCGCCATGCTGGCGATCAACGCGGTCGGCACCTGGTTCGGTGTCGCCGTGGCCGAAAAGCTGCTGGTGGTGCTGTTGTTCACCGAGATCACCGTGCTCGCGGTGATGGCGGTGTCGGTCGCCGTGCACGGTGGCGGGCCGCACGGCTTCTCGCTGTCACCGCTGAACCCGGTCGCCGCGTTCACCGGGCCGTCGGCCGGGCTGGGCTTGTTCTTCGCGTTCTGGTCGTGGGTCGGGTTCGAGTCGACCGCCATGTACGGCGAGGAGTCCAAGAACCCGAAGAAGATCATCCCCAAGGCCACCATGATCGCGGTGCTCGGCATCGGCGTGTTCTATGTGCTGGTGTCGTGGATGGCGATGTCCGGCAACGGGATCGACGAATCGGTCGACCTGGCCGGCTCGGCCAACCCGATGGATGTGTTCTTCAACCCGACCACCACCTACGTCGGCCACTGGGCGGTCACCGCGATGCAGTGGCTGATGATGACCGGTTCCCTGGCCTGCGGCATGGCCTTCCACAACTGCGCCGCCCGCTACCTGTACGCGCTGGGCCGCGAGGGCGTCCTGCCCGTCCTGCAACGCACCCTCGGCCGCACCCACCCCAAGCACGGTTCCCCGCACATCGCCGGCCTGGTGCAGACGATCATCGCCGGATTGCTGATCGCCGGCTTCGGCATCGCCGGCAAGGACCCCTACACCGGGACCTACACCCTGCTCGCCATCCTGGGCACCATGGCCATCCTGGTCGTGCAGTCGCTGTGCTCCTTCGCCGTCCTGGTCTACTTCCGCAACAACCACCCCGAGACCCGGCACTGGTTCAAAACCCTGGTCGCCCCGCTGACCGGTGGCCTGGCGATGCTGGGCGTGGTGGTGCTGCTGGTGGTCAACATGGGCACCGCGGCCGGCGCGGAATCCGGCTCGCTGGTGTTGAAGGCCACGCCGTGGCTGGTCGGCCTGGTCGGCGCCGCCGGCATCGGCTACGCGCTCTACCTCAAGCTGCGTGACCCGGCCCGCTACGCGCTGCTCGGCCGGACCGTGCTGGAGGAAGCGCACGAGCGCTGAAAATGGCTCGGCTCCAGTCGATTACGGAGAGGAAACCTATGAAGAAGCGATCCCTCGTGGGGTTGATCGCGGCCGCCGGTGCCCTGCTGTCGCTGACCGCCTGCGGCTCCGGCTCCGATGGCGCTGCCGCCCCCACCTGCAAGCAGCTCGATCCCGGGCAGACGTGGTACGGCACCAACAAGGAAACCCTGTCGACCTTCATCGCCACCACCGGAACCTGCGGCAAGAACACCGCCACGAAGCCACTAGCGTTGTTCGACTGGGACAACACGCTGGTCAAGAACGATGCCGGTGAGGCCACGTTCTATTGGCTGCTGTCCCACGACAAGCTGCTACAGCCAACCGACTGGTCGGCCACCAGCCCCTACCTGACCCCGGCGGCCGGCGACGCTCTCCGTGCTGCCTGCGGTACCGCTGTTCCGGGAACCCCGCTGCCCACCTCCACCAATACCGCCTGCGCCGACGAGATCCTGGCCATCGGCGACAACGGCAAGACCAAATCCGGCGCCTCCGCCTTCGACGGCTACGACCACCGCCGACTGGAACCGGCCTACGCCTGGCAGGTACAACTCCTGGCCGGACACACCCCCGCCGAACTCACCGACTACGCCACCCAGGCCCGAGCCCAAAACCTCGCCGCCCCCGAAGGCACCGAACAAACCATCGGCACCACCAAGGTCGACGGCTGGGTCCGCTACTACCCCCAACAACAGGACCTCGTCAAAACCTTGCAGGCCAACGGATTCGACGTCCGAATCGTCACCGCCTCCGCAGAACCGGTGATCAAGGTGTGGTCCCCCGAACTAGGCATCCCCGCCGACAAGGTGATCGGCATCGTCCCCCTCACCGACCACGACACCTACACCGGCCACATCGCAGGCTGCGGCGGCCTCGCCCCCGACCAGGTCATCACCTACATGGAAGGCAAACGCTGCGCAATCAACGAACGCATCTTCGCCATCACCGGCCCCACCGCCTTCGACCAACAACCCCCCGAAAACGCCCAGCCCTGGCAGCCGGTGACTCCGACACCGACGTAGTCTTCGTCGCCGACGCCACCACCCTCCACCTCGTAATCAACCGCAACAAACCCGAACTCATGTGCCACGCCTACGCCAACCCCGACGGCAAATGGCTGATCAACCCGATGTTCATCACCCCCAAGAAACACAAGGACCAGCCCTACCCCTGCGCCACAACAGGTTTAACCACCGCCACCGGCGACCACCAACCCCTCACCGGGCCCAACGGAACCGTCGTCCCAGACCAACAAGACACCGTCTACTGACCCGGACAAGAGCCTCTGGACAGCGCGGTTCAGAGGCCTGAAGGTCCTAGCGGGCACGACTACGAAGACGGCCAGAGCTATAGCCGTCACACAACTCAGTCGGCGATGCGGTACGGGCGACGACACTTCGAACTTCTCGGATTCTCCAGCCCGGCTTCATGATCGGCTACTAGTCGATCCAAGACGATAATCGTCATCGTGCTCTCAATTCGGATGAACGATCTGGCGGTTGAGGCAGTGGCCGTGCTGTCGGCCTTCCCCATAGAGCCCCCGGGAGGGCTGACCGCCGGTCTTCGCGAGCGGGCGGCGCTGGGGATCGTCCATCGAGGTCAAGTGGTCACGTGGGCCGATTCCACCGGCGACGTCGGCAATGCGCCGTCGTCCTTTCCCGATCTCACCGGTTGGGAATGCGGCGACAGTTCGTTCCATCTCGAGGACTTCGTCCCAGTCGAGATCGACATCGTCGATGGGCAGCCGAGCATCGGCGAGGAACAGCAACGGCTGCTGCTACTCCACGGAATTGCGTTGGCGCGGTTGGTCGGCCGACTCGTCCACGACCTCGACCCACCCGGGTTCGCTGCATCATCAGCGCGAACGAGACCAACGCCACGTTCAGGTTCCACCGAATCCGTGCCGGCGACAGCTGGAACACTCCCAATCTGGACGACTACCGACACGAGAAGATCATTGTCGTCGACATCGAGCCGCGCGGCGAGCTGTAGTGCCCCGGTGAGCAACGGCCGGTGCCCATGGGCACCGGCCGTTGGTCTTTGCCGAGTGAGTTGCTGGGTGTTTGACCCTCTCCCAGCTCGGGTATTGGTGTTACTGCCAGCGTTGTCGCTGGTCAGTCACCCTTGTGCGCCCCCGGCAGGAATCGAACCTGCGACCTAGGGATTAGAAGGCCCTTGCTCTATCCAACTGAGCTACGGAGGCAGTGCGGGCATCGGCGGTGATGCGGGCTCCAAACACCTTGACCCAAATCGATCTCGGTGTCCAGCGCGTTAAGTATAGCGAGCGTCCAGATCAGTAATGGTTCTCGCTCAGCAACCGTTCGGCGCGTCGGGGCGGTTGTGCAGACCGGACGACCGGAAACCCCAGGGGAGTCTGGACGGGCGCTCCGAACTACGCTGGGCCTATGTCGTCAGTGCAGGACCCGCCCGCAGGATCGGATATTTCGGCGAATCGGTCGGGTTCGGGGGTGACGTTCGCTGCGGTCACGGCACTGGGTGGGGCAGCGGCCGCCTTGGTGGCGGCGCTGGTCGTGGCGTTGTCGGCGGCGCAGGCACTGACCTTGCTGGGGATTCCGGATCCGGGGCCGCTGACCACCTACGGGTTGCCGGCGGTGCGGGCGGTGGCGGATCTGGCGGCGGCGTTGACCATCGGGTCGCTGTTGTTCGCGGCGTTCTTCGTGCCGCCGCAGGGCAGCGGGGTACTGGATGTCGGGGGATATCGGGCGATGCGGCGGGCCGGGAACGCGGCCCTGGTATGGGCGGGCGCGGCGGCGCTGCTGGTGCCGTTGACGCTGTCGGACACCACCGGGCAACCGCTGCTGGACTCGATGCGGCCGGAGCAGGTGTGGCGGGCCGCGGACCAGGTCGAGGTGGCCGGGTCGTGGCGGTTCACCGTGTTCATGGTGCTGGGGCTGGCGATCGGATGCCGGGTGGCGTTGCGCTGGGGCTGGACTCCCGTGCTGCTGCTGCTGTCGGTGGTCTCGCTGCTGCCGGTGGCGCTGACCGGGCATTCCTCCTCGGGTGGCGCCCACGATCTGGCCACCAACAGTCTGATCCTGCACCTGCTTTCGACCTGCTTCTGGGTGGGTGGGCTGTTCGCGGTGCTCGCCTACGCGCTGCGGGAAGGCAAATACACGGCACTGGCCGTGCGGCGATTCTCGATCGTGGCGACCGTCTCGTTCGTGGTGATCGCGATCAGCGGTGTGATCAACGCCCTGGTCCGGCTGCCGGTGTCGGAGCTGCTGACCACCAACTACGGCAAACTCGTGCTCGCCAAGGCCACCGCGCTGATCCTGCTCGGCGTCATGGGTTTCCTGCAGCGCAAGCGCGCGATCCCGGATCTGGAGCGGGATCCGCAGGACCGCGGCGCGCTGATCCGCCTCGCGGGCGTCGAGGCCCTGATCTTCGCGGCCACCATCGGTCTCGCCGTGGGTCTGGGCCGCACCCCGCCGCCGGATCAGCGCAAGGTCCCGACACCGACCGAGGTCGAGATCGGCTACAACCTGGCCGGCCCGCCGAACGTCGCGCGGCTGCTGTTCGACTGGCGCTTCGATCTGATCTTCGGCACCCTCGCCCTGGTGCTGGCCGCGGTGTACGTGTGGGGTGTGCTGCGGTTGCGCCAGCGCGGCGACTCGTGGCCGGTCGGGCGGACCATCGCCTGGCTCGCGGGCTGCACGACGCTGCTGATCGCCACCAGCTCCGGGGTGGGCCGGTACGCGCCGGCCATGTTCAGCGTGCACATGGCCCAGCACATGATGCTGTCCATGCTGGCGCCGATCCTGTTCGCGCTGGGCGGTCCGGTGCTGCTGGCGCTGCGCGCGATTCAACCGGCCGGTCGGAATCAGCCGCCGGGGGCGCGCGAATGGATCCTGGCGGCAGTGCACAATCCGGTGTCGCGTTTCCTGACCCAGCCGGTCGTCGCCTCGGTGCTGTTCGTCGGCGGGTTCTACGCGCTCTACCTGGGCGGCATCTTCGACAAGTACGTCGGCACCCACGGCGCGCACATCCTGATGAACGTGCACTTCCTGCTCAGCGGCTACCTCTTCTATTGGGTGGTCATCGGCATCGACCCCAAGCCGCGACCGGTGGAGCCGCTCACCAAGCTGGGCATGGTCTTCGGATCGCTGCCCTTCCACGCCTTCTTCGGCATCGCCCTGATGAGCATGAACACCGTGATGGGCGGCTGGTTCTACCGCGGCCTGGGCCTGTCCTGGAACAAGGACCTGCTCGACGATCAGCACACCGGCGGTAGCCTCGCCTGGGCCAGCGGTGAAGTGCCGCTGGTGGTGGTGATGCTGGCGCTGCTGATCCAGTGGTCGCGCAGTGATCGACGCCTGGCGACCCGGCTCGACCGCAAGGCCGAACGTGACGACGACGCGGAACGCAACGCGTACAACGCCATGTTCGCCGAGCTCGCCCGGCGAGACGGAGAGGTGCGCAAATGAGGGATGTCGCCATGGCGACCCGGAAAGTCAAGCGGCTCTACCGATCCGACGTGCGCCAGGCCCGCCGGCTGCTGCGCGGGCACACCCGCAAGACCCCCGTCTTCCACACCGAGATCCTGGGCCCGCACGGACCGGTCCCGGTGACGCTGAAACTCGAGCATCTCCAGCACGGCGGCACCTTCAAGGTGCGCGGCTGCCTGAACGCGCTGCTGCAGGCGCGCGGTGACCAGACCCAGGTGGTGCTGGCCTCGGCCGGCAATGCCGGGATCGCGGCGGCGCTGGCCAGCGCGGTGCGCGGAATGTCGTGCACGGTGGTGGTTCCGGAGTCGGCCTCGCACACCAAGGTGGCGGCCATGTGGTCGCACGGCGCCGAAGTGCTCTGGCACGGAACGACTTACGCCGAGGCCCACAAATACGCGCGCCAGCTCGCGGCCGAGCGCGGCGCCATGCCGTTGCACGCCTACGACCTGCCCGAGATCGTGGCCGGGGCGGGTGTGGTCGGGCTCGAGATCGAGGAACAGGTGCGTGGCAGACCGCCGGTGCTGGCCGCGGTCGGCGGCGGTGGCCTGGTGGCCGGGATCGCGGTGTCGCTGGGGCTGCGCGGACGGGTGATCGGGGTCGAGCCGGTGGGCGCGCCGACGCTGCACGCGGCGCTGGCCGCGGGACACCCGGTGGATGTCGACGTCTCCAGTGTGACCTCGGATGCCCTGGGCGCGAACCGGATCGGCGAGATCGCCATGGAGGTGGCGCAGCGCTACGCGGTGCGATCGGTGCTGGTCAGCGATGACGCGATCGTGATGGCCCGGGAGTACCTGTGGCGCGAGTTCCGGATCGTGGTGGAGCCGGCGGGGGCGACGGCGGTGGCGGCGATCCAGTGCGGCGCGTACGTGCCGGCGGCGGGGGGAGCGGCCGGTGATCGTGTTGTGCGGGGCCAATACGGATCTGGCGACCCTGTAGCTCGATTCGGGTCGGGTCGGAAGTTATCCACACCCCGCGAGTTGTCCACACTCGCCGATAGGGGGTCTGCCCCGAGGCGCTCGATCGGGCGAAGCTGGAAGCCGATCGAACGCACAGGCTCGCGGGGCGGGCTCGAATCGACAAGGGGGAGCGCGATGTACGAGGCGAATACTGCGGTGATCGGCCGGGTCGTCACCCAACCGGTGGTGCGCGGGCTGCAGAACGGCGAGCAGCTGCTGAGCTTCCGGCTGGCCAGTACCGCCCGCCGCTACGATCAGGCCGCCGGGGACTGGGTGGACGGGGGCACGTTGTACCTCACCGTAAGCTGTTGGCGACGGGGGATCATCGAAGGAGTCGAAGCGTCGCTGCAACGAGGTGACCCGGTCATCGCGTACGGGCAGCTGCGCTCGAACGAGTACACCACCCGAGACGGCGCGGAGCGCACCGACCTCGAGATGCGGGCCCTGGCAGTGGGTCCCGATCTGGGTCGTTGCACCGCCCCGGTGGTGCGCAAAACCTTCGCTCGACCTGACCGGACCGACCCCGTGGAACGGCCGTCCGTGGATGCGGACACTGCCGGAGAACCCGCTACTACACACAGTTAGGCTTGCCGATATGGCTGAGTTCATTTACCAGATGATCAAGGTGCGAAAGGCGCATGGCGACAAGGTCGTGCTCGACAATGTGACCTTGAACTTCCTTCCCGGCGCGAAGATCGGTGTCGTCGGCCCGAACGGCGCCGGTAAGTCCAGTGTGCTGAAGATCATGGCGGGACTGGACCAGCCGAACAACGGTGACGCCTGGCTCGCGCCCGGCGCGACGGTCGGCATCCTGATGCAGGAGCCGGCGCTCAACGAAGAGAAGACCGTGCGCGGCAATGTCGAGGAGGGCCTCGGCGAGATCAAGGTGAAGCTGGACCGCTTCAACGAGATCGCCGAGCTCATGGCGACCGACTACTCCGATGAGCTGATGGAGGAGATGGGCAAGCTCCAGGAGGAGCTCGACCACGCCCACGCCCTGGGATGTCGACTCGCAGCTCGAGCAGGCCATGGACGCGCTGCGCTGCCCGCCGCCGGACGAGCCGGTCGTCAACCTCTCCGGTGGTGAGCGCCGCCGTGTCGCGCTGTGCAAGCTGCTGCTGAGCAAGCCCGACCTGCTGCTGCTCGACGAGCCCACCAACCACCTCGACGCCGAGTCAGTGCTCTGGCTCGAGCAGTTCCTGGCCTCCTACCAGGGCGCCGTGCTGGCCGTCACCCACGACCGGTACTTCCTCGACAACGTCGCGGAATGGATCCTCGAGCTCGACCGCGGCCGCACCTTCCCCTACGAGGGCAACTACTCCACCTACCTGGAGAAGAAGGCCGAGCGCCTCGAGGTGCAGGGCAAGAAGGACCAGAAGCTGCAGAAGCGCCTCAAGGAGGAGCTGGCCTGGGTCCGCTCCGGCGCCAAGGCGCGCCAGGCCAAGAACAAGGCGCGTCTGGGCCGCTACGAGGAAATGGCCGCCGAGGCCGAGAAGATGCGCAAGTTGGACTTCGAGGAGATCCAGATCCCCGCGGGTCCCCGCCTGGGCAGCGTGGTCGTCGAGGTCGACAACCTGGACAAGGGCTTCGGCGATCGCCAGCTCATCAAGGATCTGTCGTTCACCCTGCCGCGCAACGGCATTGTCGGCGTCATCGGCCCGAACGGTGTCGGTAAGTCGACGCTGTTCAAGACCATCGTCGGCCTGGAGAACGCGGACAGCGGCAATGTGCGCGTCGGCGACACCGTCAAGCTGAGCTACGTCGACCAGAACCGCGGCGGCATCGACCCGAAGAAGACGGTGTGGCAGGTCGTTTCCGACGGGCTGGACCACATCCAGGTCGGCCAGGTGGAAATGCCGTCCCGCGCTTACGTTTCGGCGTTCGGCTTCAAGGGCCCGGACCAGCAGAAGCCGGCCGGCGTGCTCTCCGGTGGTGAGCGCAACCGCCTGAACCTGGCGCTGACCCTCAAGCAGGGCGGCAACCTGATCCTGCTCGACGAGCCCACCAACGACCTCGACGTCGAGACCCTGAGCTCGCTCGAGAACGCGCTGGAGAACTTCGCCGGCTGCTCGGTGGTCATTTCCCACGACCGGTGGTTCCTGGACCGCACCTGCACGCACATCCTGGCGTGGGAGGGCACCGAGGACAACCCGGCCGCGTGGTTCTGGTTCGAGGGCAACTTCGAGGCCTACGAGGCCAACAAGGTCGAGCGCCTGGGCCCGGATGCGGCCCGCCCGCACCGGGTCACCCACCGCAAGCTCACCCGCGGATAACCCACCACCCCAACCGAATTGACTGCTCAGCCCCCCGCCCGGCCGACCCGGGTGGGGGAGCCGGGCCGTGCTGTCATCGGCCGGTTATCGCGGCGTCGACGTAATCCGACCCGCGGGCGAGCGGTCAGTTGGTTACTTTTTGTCTGGCTCGGGGGTGTTTGCCGGCTGCTTCACGGTTCGCTGGATGGCGGGTCGTGGCTGCTCAGGTGAACGGTTATCGAACAGCGAACTCAGCGGTTTCGCATTCGCAGTAATGCGTGAAAACTGTTTTGGTGCAAGGTTTGTCAAAGGCGACCTGGCGATATCGGACAAGAACCTCACTCATGGAACCGTCCGGTTTGTCGGTATTGTGAGACGCGGCGTGGCATTGGCAGGAATTCGACCCGGTACCTGTTGAGCCCAGCTACTCTCGCATCGGCGTCACTTTGTTACGGAACCGAATCCGAGGAGTTGGCGAAATGACGGTCTCGTCCGAACTGTCCAGCGCGGCCTGGGCTGCGAGTTTGCCCGCGTCCCTGGGCGGCAACCTCGTGTCCCTCGAGGAGGCATATTTCCGTCACGTCGACGCCGGCGACGCGGACTGCGCTATACCCGCGACCTCCACCCACATCTTCCGCTGCCACGTCGATCTGGCCGTCCAGCGCACCCCCGGCACCGCGAATGTCCATGTGTACCAAGCGGATGACGAGGCCGGGCTCGGCGTCGCCATCCAGATGGTCACCGACGACATGCCGCTGCTCGTCGAATCCGTCACCGCCTTCCTGAGCCGCATCGGCGTCAGTGTCAGCGAGGTCGTGCACCCCATCTTCGAGGTCACCCGAGACGCCACGGGTCACCTGGAGACCGCGGTGCCGCACGAGGTCGACGGCAATGGCGCGACCGGTCTGCGCGAGTCCTGGATGCATGTGCAACTGCACCCCGCCACCAGCCGCGCCCAGCTCGAGCGCATCGAGTCCGCGCTGCCCGACGTGCTCACCGACGTGCGCCGCGTCATCGAGGACACCGAGGCCATGCGCGAGGCCCAGGAGCGGGTCGCCGGGGAACTCGACACCGCGGCCGCGGCCGGTAGATCGGGCTTCCCGGCCACCGACCTCACCGACTGCGCCCACCTGCTGCGCTGGCTGGCCGACGGCCACTTCACCGTGCTCGGTTACGCCCGCTACGAGCGCAGCACGGTCGACGGCCGGGCCAAATCCATCATCGTCCCGGAGACCAGCCTGGGCGTGCTGCGCCCCAATGTCGGCACCGACTTCCGGGTCCCGGACAACAGTGGCGACCAGCCGCTGCTCATGCTGACCCAGGGCCTGGTCCCCGCCACCGTGCACCGCGCGGTCTACCCGTACTTCGTCGGCGTGGCCGAGATCGACGAATCCGGGGCCGTCACGGGCGAGCACCTGTTCATCGGCGTCTTCACCGTCACCGCCCTGCACGAGAACGTGCTCGACATTCCGGTCATCGACCGCCGGGTGCGCTCCATCATCGAATCCAGCGGCTTCGACCTGGACTCCTTCTCCGGCCAGGAGATGCTCGAGGTCATCCAGTCCTTCCCGCGCACCGAGCTGTTCTCCTCCGACGGTGAGGCCCTGCGCCGCACCGCCAGCGCGGTGCTGAATGTCGGCATGCGACGCCAGGTCCGGCTGTTCATGCGCCTGGACGGCTACGGCCGCTTCGTGGCCTGCATGGTGTACCTGCCGCGCGATCGCTACACCACCCGGGTGCGCCTGGAGATGCAGGACATCCTCATGCGCGAGCTGGGCGGCGTCTCCATCGACTACTCCGCGCGAGTGTCCGAAAGCGACCTCGCCAGTGTGTATTTCACCGTCCGCCTGCCCGATCAGGGCACCGTGACCGACGCCCCCGCCGCCGACACCAGCGAGACCAACCGGCTGCGCATCCAGCACCTGCTGGCCGAGGCCAGCCGCACCTGGGACGACCATCTGCGCGACGAGGTGGCCACCTCCGCCGTGCTGGACCCGGCCATCGCGCAGCGCTACGCCGAATCCCTGCCGGAGAGCTACAAGGAGGACTTCGACCCCACCCGCGCCATGGCCGACATCCTGCGCCTGCAGGGCCTGGCCGAGGGCGGCATCGACCAGCACCTGTATCGCTGGCCCGACTCCGCCCCGGGCTCTTGGCGTTTCACCCTCTACGTCGGGGGCGGCGGCATCTCGCTGAGCCAGGTGCTGCCGCTGTTGCAGAGCCTCGGCGTGGAGGTGATCGACGAGCGGCCGCACCAGGTCGACGGCGATCACGGCCCCGAGCAGTGGATCTACGACTTCGGCCTGCTGGCCCGTCCCGAGCTGCTGCGCAGCTCCCTGGACCGGAACATGGACGCCGAGCTGGTGGAGTCCGTGGGCCGGCTGGACGCGCTGGACGCCCAGGTGCGCGGGCTGCGGGAACGGTTCACCGAGGCCTTCGAGGCGCTCTGGTACGGCCGCGCCGAGGCCGACGGACTCAACGAGCTGGTGCTGCGCGGCGGGCTGAACTGGCGTGCCGTCGCCATCCTGCGCGCCTACTCGAAGTACCTGCAGCAGGCGGGATTCCCGTACAGCCAGGCCGCCATCACCCGCGTGCTGCTGGCCTACCCGGAGGCGGCGAGCATGTTCGTCGACCTGTTCACCGCGCTGTTCGATCCGGATCGGCCAACGCCGCACACGCCGTCGAGGTGGAGGCCGCGGCCCGGCACCGGATCGACGAGGTGGTGAGCCTGGACGCCGACCGCATCTTGCGCGCCATCCTGGGCCTGATCAAGGCCACCCTGCGCACCAACTACTACGTCCTCGACGCCGAGGGCAAGGCGCGGGACTACCTGTCGTTCAAGGTGGAACCGCGCGAGATCGCCGAATTGCCCAAGCCCCGGCCGCAATTCGAGATCTTCGTGTACTCGCCGCGGGTGGAGGGCGTGCACCTGCGCTTCGGCCCGGTGGCGCGCGGCGGCCTGCGCTGGTCGGACCGGCTGGAGGACTTCCGCACCGAGATCCTGGGCCTGGTCAAGGCGCAGGCGGTGAAGAACGCGGTGATCGTGCCGGTCGGCGCGAAGGGCGGGTTCGTGGTCAAGCAGCCGCCGGCCGCCACCGCCGATCCGGTCGCCGACCGCCAGGCTCTGCAGGGCGAGGGCATCGCCTGCTACCGCACCTTCATCTCCGGCCTGCTCGACGTCACCGACAATGTCGATCGCGCCACCGGCGCCGTGCTGCCGCCGGCCCGGGTGCTGCGCCGCGACGCCGACGACACCTACCTGGTCGTCGCCGCCGACAAGGGCACGGCGACGTTCTCCGACATCGCCAATGACGTTGCCATGCAATACGGTTTCTGGCTCGGCGACGCCTTCGCCTCCGGCGGTTCGGTGGGCTACGACCACAAGGCCATGGGCATCACCGCCAAGGGCGCGTGGGAGAGCGTGAAGCGGCATTTCGCCGAGATGGACATCGACACCCAGACCCAGGATTTCACCGTGGTCGGCATCGGTGACATGTCCGGCGACGTGTTCGGCAACGGCATGCTGCTCTCGCGCCACATCCGGTTGGTCGCGGCCTTCGACCACCGCCACATCTTCCTGGACCCCAATCCGGACGCGGCGTCCTCGTTCGCCGAACGTGAGCGCATGTTCGCGTTGCCGCGCTCGTCCTGGGCCGACTACGACCAGTCGCTGATCAGCGCGGGCGGCGGCGTCTACGACCGCACGGTCAAGGCGATCCCGGTCAGCGAGGAGGTGCGCGAGGCGCTCGGCCTGGGCGCCGAGGTTACCTCGCTGTCCCCGCCGGAGATGATCCGCGCCATCCTGCTGTCTCCGGCGCAACTGCTGTGGAACGGCGGCATCGGCACCTACATCAAGGCCGCCACCGAGACCAATACCGAGGTGGGCGACAAGTCCAACGACCCGGTGCGCGTGAACGCGAACGCCTTGCGCGTCAACGTCATCGGCGAGGGCGGCAACCTGGGCGTCACCGCCCTGGGCCGGATCGAGTTCTGCCGGCACGGCGGCAAGATGAACACCGACGCGCTCGACAACTCCGCGGGCGTGGACTGCTCCGACCACGAGGTCAACATCAAGGTCCTGCTCGACGGCGTGGTCTCGGCGGGCGAGCTGTCGCAGGCCGAGCGCAATCCGCTGCTGGCCTCGATGACCGACGAGGTGTCGGCGCTGGTGTTGCAGGACAACGTGTCCCAGAACTATCTGATGGGGATGTCCCGCGCCGAGGCCCCGAACATGCTCAATGTGCACGAGCGGCTCATCGAGGATCTGGAGGACCGCCGGGGTCTGGACCGCGAGCTCGAGGCGCTGCCCGGTGAGGTGGAGCTCAAGCAGCGCTTCGAGGAGGGCGTCGGGCTCACCTCGCCGGAGCTGTCGAATCTCATGGCGCACGTGAAGCTTTCGCTCAAGGCCGACCTGCTGGCCAGCGACCTGCCCGACAGCGCCTACTTCTCGGCGCGGATCTCGCAGTACTTCCCGACGCCGCTGCGCACCCGCTTCGGCGCGGCCATCAAGCGGCACCGTCTGCGCCGCGAGATCACCAGCACCATGCTGGTGAACGAGGTGGTGGATCTGGGCGGCATCACTTACGCCTTCCGGCTGGGCGAGGAGATCGGGGCCTCGGCCTCGGACGCGGTGCGCGCCTTCACCGCCGCGACGCAGATCTTCGACCTGCACACGGTGTGGAACACCATTCGCGTCGCCGACGTCTCCACCGCCATGAAGGACGTGCTGGAGCTGGAGACCAAGCGCACCCTGGACCGCGCCTCGCGCTGGCTGCTCAACAACCGCCCGCAGCCGGTGGCGGTGGGCGCGGAGATCCACCGCTATGCCCAGGGTGTGCGCACGCTCTCGCCGAAGGTGCCGGGCTGGCTGCGCGGCCACCACATCGACTCGCTCAACGAGCACTCGCAGGCCATCGTCGAGCAGGGCGTGCCCACCGATCTGGCCATCACGGTGTTCGGGCTGCTCAACCAGTTCCCGCTGCTGGATGTGCTGGACATCGCCGACATCACCGATCGCAGCGGTGAGGAGGTCGGCGCGCTGTACTACGCGCTCAACGATCACCTCAAGATCGATTGGCTGTTGCAGGCGGTCAGCCACCTGGAACGCGGCGACCGCTGGCATGCGCTTGCCCGCCTCGCGCTGCGCGACGACATGTACGGTTCACTGCGCTCGCTCACCCTCGATGTGCTCTCCGCCGGTGACCCGGAAGAGACCGCCGAGGAGAAGATTGCATACTGGGAGTCGAAGAATCAGTCCCGACTGGGCCGAGCTCGCTCTGCCCTGGCGGAATTGTTCGAGTCCGGAACCCACGATCTGGCCACGCTGTCGGTTGCGGCGCGGCAGGTGCGCAGCATGGTGAGTGGGGTGGGAGCGCAATCGGAGGTACCGCGTTGACGAGTGTCGATTCGCTGAACGGCCATGCGGCCGGTGTGACGGATCAGGCTGTGCCCAGCCGTTTCCACACCACGGTGGAGGTGCGCTGGTCCGATATGGACGCCTTCCAGCACATCAACCACGCCCGCATGGTCACCCTGTTGGAGGAGGCCCGCATCCCGTGGCTGTTCCTCGACGAGCGACCGACCGTCAAGCTGCGGGCCGGCTGCGTGCTGGCCGATCTGCGGGTGCAGTACAAGGGCCAGCTGCGGCACGAGGATTCGCCGCTGGACGTGTCCATGTGGATCTCGCGGCTGCGCGCGGTGGACTTCACCGTCGGTTACGAGGTGCGCGCCGCGGGCGCGGCCCCGGACTCCCCGGCCGCGGTGATCGCGTCCACCCAGCTGGCCGCCTTCGACATCGACACCCAGCGCCTGCGCCGCCTCACCACCGAGGAACGCGACTACCTGGCGCTGTGGCTGGCCGACTGACCCGACTACGACCTTGTCGGGACAACTGACCCTGCACGTTCCGGATCCCGCGGAACGAGAGAACCTGGCCGCCTTCCTCTCCCACGCCCTGCGCCTGGACCCGGCGGCGGTCATTCGGCTGCGCCGGCGCGGCGACCGGTTCGTGTCCGCCTGGGCCGCCACCGGATTCGAGGCGCTGGCGGTGCGCACGGTGGTGGCCGAACTCGGGATCGACGACGTGACCATCGGCGCGGACACCATCCTCGCGGGCCTGCACGGTGCCGGCGCGGGCAGCGGGTTCGGCCTCGGCTTCGCGATGGATTCGGCCTGGCACGGGGCATTGCCGCCGGAGTCCGGGTTCGTGCACGTGGAGGACGTCCCGGCCCGCATGCTGGTCGAATTGGCCGAACGCGGAGCCGAAGTGGCGCAGGAGCACGGTGGCAAGCACGGTCCGCCGGCCGCGCTGCTGGATCAGACGGTGCTCACCGTCTCCGGCGGTGGCGAGCAGGTCGAGGTGCCGATGCGGGTCGTGTTCGCGCTGGCCGCCATGGATTTCATTCCGCACGGCGGTGAGAAGACCGACTCCCGGCGCATCTCGGTGGACGAGATCGTGCGGGTGCGCGCCGCCCGCACCTGGCTGCGACTGGACGCCCGCTACGGGTCGGTGGCCCGCCGCCGCGGTCCCGCCCTCCCACTGCTGACGCACTGAACGTCCCGGTGCCCGGCGGATGAACGCTGCGGTATCCGGCGGATGAACGCCGGGGTGTGCGGCGAAAGCTGATGGGGCCCAGCGGAAATTCGATGGAGTGCGGCCCCGGATCGGGTGGCAGTCTTCGGGCTCGCGGCGCTACGTTGGTCAGCATGACTGCTGTCGCGATCGAAACCGGGTGGGTCGACCTGAAGGTCGGCGACACCGTGATGAGCGCCTATGTGGCCTACCCCGCCGAGCCCGGCGCCTATCCGGGAGTCGTTGTCGGGCACGAGATCTACGGCCTGCACGCGACCGCGAAGCAGGCCGCCGAGCGCATCGCCGCCCTGGGCGCGATCGCCATCCTGCCCGACCTGTTCCACCGGACGGCCCCGCGCGCCGATCTGGAGTTCGGGGGAGAGGGCCGCGACCGCGGCCTGGAATTGCTCCACACCCTGCGCCGCCCCGACGTGCTCGCCGACATCAGCGCGTGCCTCGACGAACTCCGCGCCCGGAAAGCCACGTCGGTGAACATGGTCGGTTTCAGCGCGGGCGGGCACATCGCCTACTACGCGGCGACCCAGCTCCCGCTGGCCGTCACCGCCGCCTTCTACCCCGGCTGGCTCACCAACACCGACATTCCCCTCTCCACGCCGGAACCGACCATCGAATCGACCTCCGGCATCACCGGACGCATCCTGCTGTTCTTCGGCGGCCTGGACCCGCTGATCGATCCCGAGGCCCGCGACGAACTCGAAGAAGCCTTGACCGCGAACAACATTCCGCACGAGATCGTGGTCTACGAGGACGCGCCACACGGCTTCGTCTACCCCGGCCGGGACTGGTACCGCCCCGAACTCGCCGAGGATGCCTGGTCCCGCCTCGCGGACCTGCTGCACGGCTGAGCGCTCACCCGCGCTGATCGCGGGTCGAGACGTCAGTGCAGCGGTCAGTGCACGCCGAAAGCGCGAAGCCCGGCGGTCACGACGGCGGCGGACAGGATCACCACCAACAATGGCGCCCGCCGCCAGGCCAGCACGGCCGCGACCACCACGCCCGCGGGCAGCGCCCACCCGAATTGACTGCCGCCCGAGGGCATCAGCGTGGTGACGGCCAGCGCGGTGAGCAATACGACCGAGGCGATCTCCAACAGCCGGACGGTACGCGGCGAGATCCGCATCCGGCTGCGCAACAACGGCCCGGCGAACCGGAACGCGAAGGTGCCCAGCGCCAAGGCCATGGTGGCCAGCAACAGCGTCTTGGTCATCGTGCCGCGCTCACAGGGTTAGGCGGCCGTGCTTCGGTCCGCATCAGACAATCCCGGCCACAGTAGCCGTAGTGGTCGCGGCCGTCGTACCGCCGGTTGCTACGGCTTGATGCACGGTGCCTGCGGCGTGATCCCCGATCCGAGCGGAGTGGTGGTTCGTCGCGTCCACACCCTGTTCCGCGATATTCGAGATCTGGTTGGGGGTGGCTGTGCCCTCGGCCTCTCCGCTCCCTGCTCGCCGCGCGACCAGCAGGACGGCCGCCAAGGCGAGCAGAACCGGCAGGCCCGCACCGAGGAACGGTGTGGTCGCCGCGGCGACGGCCGCGCCGGCCAGTGCGGCGGTGCGGGTGAGGGAGTCGCGCAGGGCGGGCAGTACCAGGGAGAAGAGGACGGCGGGGAAGACGGCGTCGAGGCCGAACATGTTCGGGTCGGGCACGATCGCGCCGAGGGCCGCGCCGATCGCCGCGCCGAGGGGCCAGGCGGCGGCGACGGCGAGGCCGCATACCCAGTAGGCGGCGCGGCGGCGGTCGCGGTCGGGCTGTGCGAGGGCCATGGCGACCGATTCGTCGTTCATGACGTGGGTGCCGACCAGTCGCCGCCAGCCGGTGCCGACCACGTCGGGAACGGACAGGCCGTAGGGTACGTGCCGGGCGTTGACCAGGAGTCCGGCCAGGACGGCCGCGACCAGGCCGCCGCCGGCGGTGAGAATGCCGATGAAGACGAATTCCGAGCCCCCGGCCACGACGGCGATGCTCAGCAGGACCGGCAGCCAGCCGGGCAGTCCCGACGTCACCGCGGTAGCGCCGTAGGACACGCCGATCATGGCGACTGCCAGGCAGATCGCCGCGATACCTGTGAGCACACCCCGATCGAGTGTTCGCCATGCCGAACGCATGTTTTCTATAATGAACACACCCGGTGGGGTTCGTCAAAGGGGCGTGCCGGAGGAAAGGTCGCGGCCCACGCGGCCGGTACTGTGAACGCCACCATGACCCAGCAGCCCGACCGCTCCGCGCCGGCGTCTCCCCCGGAGGCGTCGGCATCTCCACAGGACGCGATCCCCTCGTCCCCGCAGGAGGCGATCGCCGCCGCGCTGCGCCGGGAACGGGCGCGCGCCGGACTCTCGCTGACCGAGGTCGCTCGCCGGGCCGGGATCGCGAAATCCACACTGTCCCAGCTGGAATCGGGCTCCGGAAACCCCAGTATCGAAACGCTGTGGGCGCTCTGCCTGGCTCTGGACATCCAGTTCTCGCGGCTGCTGGATCCGCCGACACCGCAGGTTCAGGTCATTCGCGCGGGCGAGGGTCCTGTGCTCGCCTCGGCGCACTCGGAGTACCGGACCACGCTGCTCGCGGCCTCCCCGCCGGCCGCCCGCCGTGACGTATATCGCGTCACCGCTGAACCCGGCCATCCCCGCGATTCGGCCCCGCACTCGCGTGGCGTGGTCGAGCACATCGTCCTGTGCGCCGGTCGTGCCAAGGTCGGCCTCGCCGAGGATCCGGTCGAGCTCGAACCCGGTGACTACATCTGCTATCCCGGCGACATGCCGCACGTCTTCGAGGCCCTGGTGCCGGGCACCTGGGCGCTGCTGATCAGCGAATACAGCTGACACGGCGAATTCCTCTGTCGCGCAGGGGGATTCACTGTCCGGCCAGCCACCAGGCGGACAGCAGGTGCACCGCCGCCAGTCCGACGCAGGTCGCCGCCATCGGCCAATTGCGCCGTCCCCCACCGATGATCGCGTCCCCGATCTGTGCCAGCCCCGCCACCACCAGGATCGGCGCGAGTCCGCCGCGGGTTCCGACCGCGAGCAGGATCAGCAGCACGACGCTCAGCGGTACCGCCCGGGCCCGTATCCGTAGGCGAAAAACCTTGTGCCCGCGTTGATCTGGCCGCCGTCCGGCACCGCCAGCGCGGGCCGGGCCATGCCCACCACGCTCGAGATTCCCGAGATCAGCGCGACCGCGGCATTGGCGATCGCGATTCCCGTGTACGCGTCCATTTCGTTCACTCCAATAATCATTCAGGCTGTGAATGGTTCGAGCAGAAGTATCATCTGACCCGTGAACGATGTCAAGAAGCCGACCGGGCTCCCGCGGACCGTCGCGTTCCGGCTCGGCACCGTGGGTGCGGTGGTCGCCGATCGGTTCGCCGCGCGGATCGAGGAACTCGACCTCAAACCCAAGCACGCGGGTCTGATGACCGCGCTCAGCCACGGCGAGGCCGCCTCACAGCAGGAATTGGCGGGCCGGCTGGGTGTCGCGCCCAGTCTGGTGGTGGCGCTGGCCGATCACCTGGAACGGCTGGGTGCGATCGAACGCGTGCGGGACCCCGGCGATCGGCGCAGGCAGGTGCTGCGGCTCACCGCGCACGGCCACACGCTGCTCGCGGCGTGTGAGCAGGCGGCGCGGGAACTCGACGACGAACTCACCGCCGGAATGACCGCCGAGCAGCGCACGGCGCTACAGCGTGCGCTCGGCGTGCTGGCCGCCGAGGCCGGGCTGCCTACCGGCGAGTGACCCTCAGGCCGCGCCCTCGCCCAGGTACTGCAGCCAGGTCGGGTCCAGCTCGGAGCTGGCCGAGAGCAGCCGCCAGTGCGGTCCCTTGGGCGCGACCATCGGATGGTGCAGCGCCCAGCCCAATTCGCTCAGCAGCTTGTCGGCCTTGCGGTGGTTGCACGGGGCGCAGGACGCCACGCAGTTCTCCCACGAATGCGCGCCGCCGCGGCTGCGCGGAATGACGTGATCGATGGTCTCGGCCTTGCCGCCGCAGTAGGCGCAGCGGTAGCGGTCGCGATGCATGAGGGCGGCGCGAGTCATGGGTACCCGGGCTCGGTAGGGAACGCGCACATAGGTGCGTAGTCGGATGACCGAGGGGAGCGACACCGAGGTCCCGGCGGAATGCACGACCGGACCCTCCGGGTTGTCGTGCACGGTATCGGCCTTGTCGCAGATCAGCAGCACGATGGCGCGGCGCGCGGACAGGGCCGTGAGTGGTTCGTATGTGGCGTTGAGCAGCAGCACGCGGCGTTTGGCCCAGGCGGGGACGGGTGCTGCGCTGGGTGGATGATGCGAGTGTTCGCGGTGGTCGCCCGGATGGGCGGGCTCGGGATGAGCGCCCGGATGATGCTCGGCATGAGAATGTTCGGACAGTAAGTGCAGCGGAGTAGCCCCCGACCCACGATTGTGGACATCGGCGGGCTGGAGTTGTCGATGCGTCCGCGCCTCTCGGGCGCCGTGCCGCTGCTTCATGGGCCATACCCCGGTTTCGTATTCGTCCGATTGTGTGGTATCTCGGCAGACTGCCACCCAGTTGACCATGGAACGGCGCACAATGCCATCTCTTTCGACACATTGTTCGGCACATTCGGATGAACACGACGTGACAATCGCCCGAGGTCGGATTTTGTGCCGTTGACAGGGCTCTTCGGCGGCTCGGCCCAGTGGTTCGCGGCCGTCTCGATTCTGGACTGAGTGGGGCGGAGGGAGGGAAGAATCGAGACCTAGGGGCCGCGAACCCGCCCGGAGCGAAGCGCAGGGCAAAATAGGCACTGTGACTTCGGGCGAGCAAACGCAGATCTCCTTCTTCGAGGCCGTGGGCGGGCAGGCGACGTTCCATCGGATCGTGGCGGCCTTCTACCGCGAGGTGGCCGAGGACGAGGTGCTGCGTCCGCTGTACCCGGAAGAGGATCTGGGTCCGGCCGAGCGCCGGCTGCGGATGTTCCTGGAGCAGTACTGGGGTGGCCCGCGGACCTACTCCGACGAGCGTGGCCACCCGCGGCTGCGGATGCGGCACCACCCGTTCAAGGTCGGTCCGATCGAACGCGACGCATGGCTGCGCGCCATGCGAATCGCGGTGGCGGAGATCGAGCCGGAGGTGCTCGACGATGCGCATCGCAAGCAGTTGCTCGACTACTTCGAGATGGCCGCCAATTCGCTGATGAATTCGCCTTTCTGACCGGCAGCCGCAGAAGACGCACTGTCCCACAGTGTTTCTGGGTGGCGACAGGTGTCCGCTGATCATTTGCTGAAACTGGACAAGTCCTGACGACGCGCCGCGAAAGCCGCTGTGCTTTGGCACCATTACGGCTGTGATGGACGATTCCGAAGCCCCCTGGTGGCGGTCGGCCGTGTTCTACCAGGTCTATCCCCGCTCCTTCGCGGATTCGGATGGCGACGGCGTGGGTGATTTAGGCGGATTGCGGGACAAGCTGGGCTACGTGGAGCTGCTCGGCGTGGATGCCCTGTGGATCTGCCCGGTCATGCGCTCGCCCATGGCCGACGGCGGCTACGACGTGTCCGACCCGCGCGACATCGACCCGCTGTTCGGTGGTCTCGAGGCGCTCGACGCGGTCATCGCCGAGGCGCACGACCGTCACATGCGGGTGACCATGGACCTGGTGCCCAATCACACCAGCGATCAGCATCGGTGGTTCCGGGCGGCGCTGGCGGCGGGGCCGGGGAGTCCGGAGCGGGCGCGGTACTGGTTCCGGGACGGCCGCGGGCCCGACGGCGCACTGCCGCCGAACAATTGGCCGAGCATCTTCGGCGGTCCGGCCTGGACCCGAGTGCTCGAACCCGACGGCAGACCCGGGCAGTGGTACCTGCACATCTTCGCTGCCGAGCAGCCCGACCTGAACTGGGAAAACCCCGAGGTCGCAGCCGATTTGGAGCAGACCCTGCGGTTCTGGCTGGATCGCGGCGTGGACGGTTTCCGCCTCGATGTCGCGCACGGCATGGCCAAGCCGCCGGGTTTGCCCGACATGGAGCGCATCGACACCCGGATGCTGCACCTCGAGGACGACGATCCGCGCTTCAACAACCCCGGCGTGCACGAGATCCACCGGCGGGTGCGCAAGGTGATGGACGAGTATCCGCACGCGGTCGCCATCGGCGAGGTGTGGGTCAACGACAACACCCGCTTCGGGGAGTACGTCCGTCCCGACGAGTTGCACCTGGCCTTCAACTTCCGGCTCGCCCAGACGCCCTTCGATCCGGAGCGGATCCGTGCGGCCGTGGACAATTCGCTGCACGCGGTCGCCGGGGTCGGCGCGACACCTACCTGGACGCTGTCCAACCACGACATCGAACGCGAGGTCACCCGATACGGCGACGGTTTTGTGGGGCACGCGCGGGCACGGGCCATGATCATGCTCGAGCTGGCGCTGCCGGGCGCTGTGTTCATCTACAACGGAGCCGAATTGGGGCTGCCCAATGTGGACGATCTGCCCGAGTCCGCGCTGCGCGACCCCACCTGGGAGCGGTCCGGCCACACCGTGCGCGGCCGCGACGGCTGCCGGATGCCGATGCCGTGGGAGGGCGGGCGGCCGCCGTTCGGGTTCACGACGGGGGTGCCGTGGCTGCCGATGCCGCCGGAGTGGGCGTCGGTGTCGGTGGAGAAGCAGCTGGAACGCCTGGATTCGATGCTGTCGCTGTATCGGATGGCGATCGAATTGCGGGCTGTCCGGCCGGAATTCGCGGGGCCCGGGTTCGAGTGGTACGCCAGTCCGCCGGGCTGTCTGGCGTTCCGGCGCGACGGCGGGCTGCTGTGTGTGCTGAACGCCACCGCCGCGCCGATCCTGCTGCCCGCGGGGGAGGTGTTGCTGGCCAGCGTGCCCCTCGCGGGACGCACATTGCCGGCGAACTCGACGGCCTGGTTGGTCTGATCGGCGCTGTCCGGCTGGTCCGAAAGGCGAATGTCACGACACGGCCGCACTAACCCTTACCGGTCGTAGTAGTCACGACCCGATCGACTACCGTTGGCCCGTGAGCATTCTCCAGACAGTGCTGATCTACGTCGGCATCCCGGTCGCGATCTATCTGGCGATCGCCGGATTGTCGTTTCTCGGCAAGCCGCTGCCCGGCGAGAAGCCGGAACACTACGAACTCGGTGCGAAGTGGACCCAGCCTCCGGTGCTGTGGAGCGCAACCGACGAGGTGACCGGATCCGGACACCACGACACTGCTGATTCGCATGGGCACCATGCGGCTATCGAAACCGCCCACGCGGAGCTGATCGGAGGCCGGGCAAGTGGCAACTTCTAATTGGCCCGCGGTGAACGAGGCCGACCTACCCCACGGCTACGCCGTCACCTCCAGCGGACGCGTGTCCGGTGTGCACGAGGCCGGCGACGTCTTCAAGGAAGCGCCGTTCAGCGACCGTGAGCGGCTGCTCATGGACAATGCCCTCACCGACGCGACCCGCGCCACCAAGGTGCGCTTCAACGTCTTCATCGGCGACCTGGGCGCCGACTCCGCCGCCGGCGTGGACGCGCTGTTCCCGGCCACCCCGGAGGCCGCTCGCTCGGTCCTGATCGCGGTGGACCCGAACACCCGCTCGGTCGAGGTCCGCTCCGGCCACGAGGTCGCCGAGCGCGCCAACGACCGGGTGTGCCAGCTCGGCGCGACCGCGGCCACCAGCTCCTTCCGTCAGGGTGAGCTGATCGACGGCCTGGTCTCCGCGGTGCGCGTGATGGCCGCCGCCATCGGCCGGGTCTAGCCCGCAGCTGTAAACACTCCGAGGGACGTCCGGGGCTCCGGGCGTCCCTTTGTTTTGCGCGAGGGCGAGTTCGCTCTCAGCAGATCGGGGCGCGCGGGCGGGCCGCCGGACTTTACGCTCGGGGTATGTCCGAGCATCCGCGTTTGAAAGCCCTTCCCGGTGGCCTCGAGGAATCGGCCCGGCCGGTTCGACGCGGAACGCCGCCGGCGCCGGCGATCGCCCCGGCCCGGACCTCCGGACCGGAGCCGCTGTGGCGCGAGGCCCTCGGCGAGCGGTTGCGCTCCATGCGACTGGATCTGGGCGAGAAGCTCACCGAAACCGCTGGGCGCGCTGGTATCTCGCCGCAGTACCTGTCCGAAGTCGAGCGTGGCCGCAAGGAACCGTCGAGCGAGATGATCGCCGCGCTGGCGGGAGCTCTGGGTACCAGCGTGGGCGGACTCACCCATCAGGTCGCCGAGGACATGCTGCGCACGCGTCGCGTCGCGGCCGCACCGCCCGTGGTCCCGCAGCGCTACGCGGGCCGGGTCATGCTGTCGCTCGCTGCCTGACTCACGCAACTGGCCGCCTGACCTGACGGCGGGGACCTGAGACGCGCCGGACCGGGCGGCGACTCGGTGCAGCGTTGTCGAGCAGGACAATTCGATCTGACCGGTGCCGGTCACCGTCACCTCGCGCGATGGTTCGGAGGCGGGGTCTTCCATCGCCATGAACGAGGTGACGGCGGTCAGCGTGGTCAGCGTGCGCCCAGCAGTTGGTCGGCCAGGCCGTAGTCGATCGCGGTTTCGGCGGTGAAGACGCGGTCGCGGTCAGTGTCGCGGCGCAGGGTTTCGGCGGATTGGCCGGTGTGGAGGGCCAGGATGGCTTCGATCTGGGCGCGCATGCGGACGATTTCGTCGGCTTGCAGGATCAGGTCGGGGATGGTGCCCTGGCCTCGGATCGCGGGCTGGTGCAGGACGATTCGGGAGTGCGGCAGCACGTTGCGGCGGCCCGGCGCGCCGCCGGCCAGCAGCACCGCGCCGACCGCGATGGCCTGGCCGACGCAGGTGGTGACCACCGGTGACGAGATGTGCTGCATGGTGTCGTAGATGGCGAGCATGGCGGGCAGTTCGCCGCCCTCGCAGTTGATGTAGAGGTTGATGTCCTGACCGGGGCTCTCCGCGTCCAGGTGCAGCAGTTGGGCGATCAGGGCGTTGGCGACGCCGGAGTCGATGGGGGTGCCCAGGTAGACGATGCGTTCGCTGAGCAGGTGTGAGTAGACGTCCATGATCCGTTCGCCGCGCGGGTCGCGGGTGATGACGTTCGGAATCGTGTAGGTGCTCATGCCGAGATCCCCAGTTTCTGTCGCGCCGGGACCACCTGGTGGAAGGAGTCCACGATGTGGTCGATGAAGCCGTACTCGCGGGCCTGTTCCGCGGTGAACCAGCGGTCGTGCAGCGAGTCCTCGAAGACCTGGTCGTAGGGCTGGCCGGTGTCGGCGGCGATCAGGCCGAGCACCGTCTGCACGGTGTAGCGCAGGTCGTCGGCCTGCACCTCCACCTCGACCGCGCTGCCGCCGATGCCCGCCGAACCCTGATGCATGAGGATGCGAGCGTGCGGCAGGGCGTAGCGGTGGCCGGGCGTGCCCGCCGAGAGCAGGAATTGTCCGGCGCTGCACGACAATCCGAGCGCCAGCGTCGACACCGGGCACGGCACCAGGCGCATCACGTCGCGGATGGCGAGCATGGCCGGCACCGAGCCGCCGGGGGAGTGGATCCACAGCGAGATCCCCGCCTCCGGATCCTCGGCCGCCAGCGTCAGCATCTGGGTCATCAGCAGCGTGCCGTTGTCGTCGTCGAGCCCACCGTCCAGCACCAGCACGCGGCGGGCGAAGAGCTGCTCCCTGGTGCTCCAGTTGAACATCGGAGTCTTGTTGTCTGCCATGCCTTCACGGTGCCGCAGCCGGGCCGTGTGAGTCTCGCCATGCTGCTGTGGGCAGATCCGCTCCCAGCAGCGGGAATCCGCGCCCCAGGGTTCGGGGGCACCGGTTCGTTGGTCTTCAGAGCGAGGGTTTCGAGGCCCTAATCTGCTGTGCGGTCGGGAAATTCGAGAGAGGACACAGCATGACCTTCGTCGCCACCTCCACCGGCAGTGATGTCGGCAGCCTGGCCGCCGCCCTGTTGAAGCTGCTGGGCATCACGTCGATGTGCACGATCTCGGCGAACTGGGTCGGGTGCAACCCCACCCAGATCTGGTAGCGGGCCGAACCCCCATACGCAACAGCACCTCTCGAAGGTTCGGGAGGTGCTGTTGCGTATGGAAGGTGTTGCTGGGCAGTGCTTTCTAGCCGCGGTCGAACGCGCGAGCGCGCAGCGAGCGTTCGATGCCCGCCTTGCCCTCGACCACCAGGCGGCGCAGGGCCGGCGGGTGGTCGCCGCCGAGGAACTTGTCGGCCACCGCGACCGCCTCGTCGGTGACGGCCCAGTGCGGGTAGAGCCCGACGACGACGGTCTGGGCGACCTCGCTGGAGCGGCGCTCCCACACCGACGCGATATCGGCGAAGTAGCGCTCCACGTACGGGCTGAGCAGCTCGGCCTGACCGGCCGGGGCGAAGCCCGCGACGATGGCGCGCGCGGTGATGTTGGGCACCGTGTCGTCACCCATGACGGTGTCCCACGCCGATTCCTTGACCGCGGCCTGCGGGCGGGCGGTCGAGGCGGCGGCGGCCTGGCGGCGGCCCGCGGCGGTGTCGTCGCGGGCGAGTTCCGCGTCGATGAGCGGGGTTTCGACACCGTCGGAGTCGATGGCTCCGGCGGCGGCGAGAGCCTGGGTGATCCGCCAGCGCAGGTCGGTGTCGACGGTCAGGCCGGGCAGGCCCGCACCTTCGGGATCCTCGGCGTGCAGCTGCCGCAGCACCTGTACGTGCTGCGGGGACAGCAGCGAACCGGTGAGCGCGTTGACGAACGCCAGCTGGTGGTCCGAGCCCGCACCCGCGGCGCGGGCGAGCTCCAGTAGCCGGTCCGCGTAGGCGGGCCAGCCCTCGGTGCGTGCCCACTCCGGGTCGGCGTACGCGCCGAGCGCGGTGTTGGCCTGCATGAGAAGCCGCTGCACGACGCCGATCTCGGTTTCTGCGCCGACGCCGCGCTGCACCAGCGCCACGAAGTCGCGGGCCTTCATCTCCGCCTGCCGGGTCATCTCCCAGGCGGCCGACCAGGCCAGGGTGCGCGGCAGCGGTTCGGCGATGTCGGCGATGCGCGCCACCACGGTGTCGAGCGAGTCGGTGTCCAGGCGGACCGAGCAGTAGGTGAGGTCGTCGTCGTTGACCAGCACCAGCTTGCCGCGGCCGACGCCGACCAGCTCCGGCACCTCGGTGCGCTCGGCGGCGTCGACGTCGAGCTCGACGCGCTTGGTGCGCACCAGCTTTCCGTCCAGGTCGTCGTAGATGCCGATGGCGAGCCGGTGCACGCGCCGCTCACCCGCGCCGGGCTCCGCACCGTCCTGCACCACCGCGAAGGACGCGAAGTTGCCGGCCGCGTCGACGGTGAAGTCGGGGCGCAGGATATTGAGGCCGGTGGTTTTGAGCCACTGCGCGCCCCAGTCGGACAGGTCGCGCCCGGACGCCTTCTCCAGCGCGCCCACCAGGTCGTCGAAGGTGGCGTTGCCGTAGGCGTGTTCGGTGAAGTAGTCGCGCAGACCCGCCAGGAACGGCTCCTCGCCGACGTAGGCCACCAGCTGCTTGAGTACGGATGCGCCCTTGGCGTAGGTGATTCCGTCGAAGTTGACCTCGACGGCGGCCAGGTCGGGGATGTCGGCCGCGATCGGGTGGGTCGAGGGCAGCTGGTCCTGCCGGTACGCCCACGACTTCTCGACATTCGCGAAAGTGGTCCAGGCGTTGGTGTATTCGGTCGCGCCGACCTGGCACAGCACCGAGGCGAAGGTCGCGAACGACTCGTTCAGCCACAGGTCGTCCCACCACTTCATGGTGACCAGGTCGCCGAACCACATGTGCGCCATCTCGTGCAGCACGGTCTCGCAGCGGCGCTCGTAGGACGCGCGGGTCACCTTGGAGCGGAAGACATAGTCTTCGAGGAAGGTGACCGCGCCCGCGTTCTCCATGGCGCCGGCATTGAATTCGGGCACGAACAGCTGGTCGTACTTGCCGAAGGCATAGGGCACACCGAAATTGGTGTGATAGAAGCCGAAACCCTGCTTGGTCTCGGTGAAAAGCCGTTCGTGGTCCATGAATTCGGCCAGCGAGGCGCGGCAGTAGATGCCGAGTGGGATCTCGCCGTGCGAATCACGGTAGGAGTCGGTCCATTTCGCGTACGGGCCGGCGATGAGGGCGACCAGGTAGGTGCTCATTCGCGGGGTGGTGGCGAAGGTGTGGCGGACGACCGCGCCCAGCTGGTGGGTGTCGGTGACGGCCCCGTTGGAGATGACCTCCCAGTCCTGCGGCGCGGTCACGACCATGTCGTAGGTGGCCTTGAGATCGGGCTGGTCGAAGCAGGCGAACATGCGCTTGCAGTCGGCGGTTTCGAACTGCGAGTACAGGTACACCTTGTTGTCGGTGGGGTCGACGAAGCGGTGCAGGCCCTCACCGGTGTTCGAGTACTCGCCGTCGGCCTCGACGACCAGCTCGTTGCTCGCGGCCAGGTTCGGCAGGGTGAGACCCTGCTCCTCGTCGTAGCCGCTCACGTCGAGGGCGACGCCGTTGAGGACGGCCGAGCGCAGGCCCGCGCCCACGAAGTCGATGAAGGTCTGCGCACCCGGCGTCGCGGTGAAGGTCACCGTCGCCTTCGAGTGGAAGGTCTCACTGCGAGGCGCGTCGGCGCTGGTGGGCTGGCCGGTCAGGTCCAATTCGACCGTGTAGTTCTCCACCTGGACCGTGGCAGCGCGTTCGATGGCCTGCTCGCGGGTGAGATTCGGTGCGGACAAGGAGGCTCCTTAGCTCTCGGAGAACTGTGCCGTGCGGGATGAACCCGCCGCAGCCCAGCTTGCCATGTCCGTCCGGCGGCGGTTGGGCGTGTCGGATGCGGGCGGGGCCACCCACTAGGCTGGGCGGCGGCAGCTACCGCCCAGCACGAGGAGGACCGTTGAAGCACATCCACGCCGGTAAGGTGCGCGACCTGTACGAGGACGGCGATTCGCTGATCCTGGTCGCATCCGACCGAGTGTCGGTGTACGACGTGGTGCTGCCGACCCCGATCCCCGACAAGGGCGCGCTGCTCACCCAGCTGTCGAACTGGTGGTTCGGGTTCTTCTCCGACGTGCCCAACCACATCCTGTCCACCACCGACGTGCCCGCCGAGTTCGCGGGCCGCGGGGTGCGGGTCAAGCCGCTGCGGATGGTGAAGGTGGAGTGCATCGCCCGCGGCTACCTGACCGGCGGCGGCCTGGCCGAGTACAACCGCACCGGCACCGTGTCCGGCATCGCGCTGCCCCCGGGCCTGCGCGACGGCGACAAGCTGCCCGAACCCATCTTCACCCCCACCACCAAGGCCGACGAGGGCCACGACGAGCCGATCAGCTTCGACGACGTGGTGAACCAGGAGGGCAAGGAGGTCGCCGAGAAGCTGCGCGACCTGACCCTCGAGATGTACTCGCGCGGCGCGGATCACGCCGCCGCCAACGGCGTCATCATCGCCGACACGAAGATCGAACTGGGTTGGGACGGAGACGTTCTCACCGTCGGCGACGAGGTGCTCACCTCCGACTCGTCGCGCTTCTGGCCCGCCGACGACTACGAGCCCGGCCGCCCGCAGAAGTCGTTCGACAAGCAGTTCGTGCGCGACTGGTCCACCTCCACCGGCTGGAACAAGGAGTACCCGGGCCCCGAGATCCCCGCCGAGATCATCGACGTGACCCGCCAGAAGTACGTGCAGGCCTACGAACTCATCACCGGCAACACCTGGAACGGCGTCTAGACCGGAACCGGTTCGGCGGCCAGGAAGTTCGTCACGAACGCGTCGGCCCGGCGCTCCAGATCGGCGTACTGGGCCACGCGCTCGACGCCGGCGGTGGCCGCGTCGATGCGCAGCTGCCCGTCCGCGTCCATGCGCTGACGACGCTCCTCGGCATCGGGCAGCAGTCCGACGGCCGAGTGCGAGAAGCCGCAATAGTAGGCGATTCCCAGATTGAGCTGGCCTTCCAGGCTCTGCTGGAGGAAGTCGACCAGCGGGTCGCCCGCGGCCATCCCGGCCAGGCCGAGCCACAGCATCCGCTTGCCCGCCAGGCGAGGCTTGCTGCGGCCGTAGGCGAATCCATAGTTCCACACGCGGTCGATCCAGCCCTTGAGCAGCGCGGGCAGGCTCGCCCAGTAGACGGGGAAGACCGCGATCACCACCTCGGCGGCGAAGATGCGCTCCATGTGCTCGTGGACCTCGGGGGAGTAGGTCTTCTCGCGGTTGCCCCAGTCCGGCTCGTCGGCCTCGGTCATGCGCGGGTCGAAGCCCTCGGCGCGCAGATCCAGCAGGTCGACGCGGTAGCCGTCGGCTTCCAGGCGGGTGACGGTGCGGGCGGCCAGGTGTTCGGTCAGCGAATCGGAGCGGTGGTGGGCGACCACGACCAGGGCCGTGCGGGGGTTCTGGTCGATACCGTTGTGCGACAAGGGATTCCTCCTGGATCAGGACGGTTGTTCGTTCCGGTGCCTCCAGTACACCCGCCCGGGTGTAGACGATCCATGGGTGAAACGCTCTCTTGGATAGGAATTCGTCTACCCTCGATGGGGTGGATCCTCTGAGTAAGCTGCTGAGCGGTATTCGAGCCGAAGGCGCGGTGGTCACGCATGCCGTCATGCCCGCGCCGTGGACCATCCGGTTCGCCGATCGGGCTCCACTGACCATGATCACCGTCATGCGCGGCGGCGGCACCCTGCTGCTGCCGGACGGCGGCAGCCGCACCCTCGAGACCGGTGATACGGCGCTGGTGCGAGGACCGGGCGAATTCCGGCTGGTATCGGGAGAGTCCGACGCCGTCGCGCCGACCGAGTACGAGATCTCCTGCTTCACCACCGATTCCGAATGCGCGGGCGAGGAACTCACCGGAATCCATTGGGGCGGTGACGCCGACGCCACCGCGCTGATGGTCGGCGCCTACCGCACCTCATTCCGTCGCCACGAACGCCTGTTGCGGGCGCTCCCACCGGTATTGGTGGTCCGGGAGGACTACGAATCCTGCGGCTGGTACGAGCAGGCGGCCGCCTCCGCCGTCGGGCAGAGCGCGGGCTCGCAGGCCATGATGGATCGCCTGCTCGACTGGAGTCTGGTCTGCACCCTGCGCACCTGGTTCGAACAGGCCGGACCCGACGCCCCCACCTGGTTCCGCGGCCTGGCCGATCCGGTCATCGCGCCCGCCCTGCAGGCCATCCACACCACGCCCGGCGCACCCTGGACCGTCGCCTCGCTGGCCACCGAAGCCGGTGTCTCGCGGGCGCTTTTCGCCAAACGCTTCACCGCCGTCATGGGGCGGCCGCCGCTGACCTACCTCACCGAATCCCGTATGGACGAAGCCGAGGAACTGCTCGCCGACACCGACCACACCGTCGCCCACATCGCCAGATCGGTCGGCTACGCGGATCCGTTCGGCTTCTCGGCCGCCTTCAAACGCCACCGCGGGCTCAGCCCCACCGCTTTTCGCGCGGCCGCCGCCTGACCCTCGGGGCGGAACGGCGGCCGGTCGACGAGCTGCCGGTCACCGGCTCGACGAGTGGTCGGTCACGGGCGGCGGAGGCGGGCGGCGCGGATGGTGAGGTAGTCGCGCTCGGGGAGACTCGTGGTGTGGCGGGCCGCGGCGGTGTAACAGGCGACGGCTTCCTCATGGTCGCCGGCCATTTCGTGCAGGTGGCCGCGGACGGCGTCGAGGCGGTGATTGGCCGACAGCGAATCCGCGAGGGTGTCGGTCAGGTCCAGGCCCGCCTGCGGCCCGTGCACCATGGCGGTCGCGACGGCACGGTTGAGGGTGACCATCGGATTGGGCGCCTGGCGTTCGAGGGCGTTGTACAGCAGCAGGATTCGCGGCCAGTCCGTGTCCTCGGGGCGCAGCGCCTGCGCATGCAGGGCGGCGATGGCGGCCTGGATTTGATACGGCCCGATCAAGCCGCTCCGCACCGACGCGGTCGCCAGACGCACGCCCTCGATGATCATTTCGCGATCCCACAGCCCGCGATCCTGTTCGGCGAGGGGGATCAGTTCGCCGCGCTCGCCGGTGCGGGCCGCGCGCCGGGCATCGGTCAGCAGCAGGAGCGCCAGCAGGCCGGTGACCTCGGGGTTGTCGGGCAGGGCGCGGGACAGGCTGCGCGCCAAGTGAATCGCCTCACTCGAGAGATCGCCGCGGCGCAGTCGCTCGCCTCCGCTGGTGTGGCCCTCGGTATAGATCAGGTAGAGCACCCGCAGCACATTGTCGAGGCGCTCGTTCCATTCACCGCGCTGCCCGTTCGACGCCGACGGCATCGCGAAGGGCCGATCCTCCTCCGCGATTCGCTTCTTCGCGCGGGTGATCCGTTGCGCCATGGTCCTTTCCGGCAGCAGAAAGGCCCGCGCGATCTCCTCGGTGCTCAGCCCGCCCACCGCGCGCAGGGTCAGCGCGATCGCGCTCGCGGGCGACAGCGCCGGGTGGCAGCACAGGAAGAACAAGGTCAGGGTGTCGTCCCGCTCCTCGAGTGTGGCGATGACCGCGTCCGACGGGTCGGGTGCGGCGGCGCCCAATCGTTCCGGGTCGCGGATGGCGTCGGCGGTCTCGCGGGTGCGGCGGGCCGAGTCGGCGCGGATGGCGTCGATGAGCCGGCGGGCGCCGACCTGAATGAGCCAGCCGCGCGGGTTGTCGGGGAGTCCTTCGGCGGGCCACTGGGTGGCGGCGGCGAGCAGGGCTTCCTGGAGGGCGTCCTCGGCGGCGTCGAAATCGCCGTAGCGGCGGACGAGCGCGCCGAGGACCTGCGGTGCGAGTTCGCGCAGCAGGTCCTCGATCGCGGTGTGCGGCATCAGAGCTCGGTGGGCGGGGCGCTCATCACCGGGCGGACCTCGATGTATTCGCCGATCGGCTTGCCGCCGGGGCCGGGCGCGGCCGAGGCCTGCGCGGCGATCTCGACCGCGCGTTCGGGGGAGTCGACGTCGATGATCCAGTAGCCGGCCAGGAATTCCTTGGTCTCGGGGAACGGGCCGTCGGTGATGACCGGCGCGGACCGGCCGTCGGAGGAGACGGTGCGGGCCTGGCCCGGGTCGGCGAGGCCCTGGGCGTCGACGAGCTCGCCGGACTTGGCCAGCTGCTCGCCGAGGGCGCGCTGGAAACCGATGTGCGCCTGGATCTCCTCGGGCTGCCATTCGTGGATCGGGGTGTCGCAGAAGGCGGCGGTGCTGTGGGTCTTGATCAGCATGTACTTCATGGTCGGCTCCTTCGTCGGTGCGCCGCGGTGGCGCTCTCATCCACAGGTCGGAGCCCCGCACGCCGGATCGACGTATCGCGCAGCCCAATGTTTTGTGACGGTGGTCACAGAGTTTCGGGGTCCACGGCCTCACCGCCGAGGATCAATTCCTTGATCTTGTCCGTGACATCCCACACATTCACGTTCATTCCCGCCAGCACCCGGTTTCCGGGGTCGAGCCAGTAGGCGACGAACTCGCGTCCGGCCAGGTCGCCGCGCACCACCACGCGGGCCTGCTGCTGGGGTGAGACGTAGCCGGTGTACTCCATCCCCAGGTCGTACTGATCGGTGAAGAAGTAGGGCAGCTTGTCGTACACGGCGGGCTTGCCGAGCATGGTCAGGGCCGCCACCGCGGGCTGGTTGAGCGCATTCGCCCAGTGCTCCACCCGGATTCGCTGCCCCAGCACCGGATGCTGCTGGGCGGCGATGTCGCCGATCGCGACGATGTCCGGATCGGAGGTGGCCAGGCTCTCGTCGACGAGCACGCCGCCGTCCACGGCCAGCCCGGCGTCGGCGGCCAGTTCGATATTGGGTCGCGCGCCCACCGCCATCAGCACCGCGTCCGCCTCGATCACGGTGCCGTCGGCCAGCCGCACCCCGGTGGCCCGGCCGTCGGCGGTGGTGATCTCGCTGACCTGCACCCCGCAGCGCAGGTCGACGCCGTGCGCGCGGTGCAGTGCGGCGAACACCTCGCCCATCTCCGGGCCCAGCGCCGCCCGCAGCGGCACCGAGTCCGCTTCCAGCACAGTCACTTCCACGCCCGCCGCGCGCGCCGCCGCGGTCACCTCCAGGCCGATCCAGCCCGCGCCGATGACCGCCAGCCGCCGCACGCCGGCGAACATGGCCAGCAGGGCGTCGGAGTCCTCGATGGTGCGCAGCACGTGCACGCCCGCCGCGTCCGCGCCCGGCATCCGCAGCAGTCGCGGCCGCGAACCGGTGGCCAGCGCCAGCTTGTCGTAGGGCAGGGTCGTGCCGTCCGGCAGCGCAACGGTTTTGGTGCTCCGGTCCACCGCGGTGACGGTGGTGCCGGGCATCACCTCGATGTGATGGTCGCGGTACCACTGCGACGGGTCCACGGTGAAGTCGGCGAGCGCCTTCTTGCCCAGCAGATGCTCCTTGGACAGCGGCGGCCGCTCGTAGGGCAGATGCTCCTCGGCGCTGACGAGGGTCACCGTCCCGTCGAAGTCATTGGCCCGCAGGGCTTCCGCGAGCTTCGCCGCGGCCAGCCCACCCCCCGCGATGACGAACCTGGACGTGGTCATGTCGAAACCTCCCTGCTCACGCGGCCGGGACTGCGCCACGGACGTGGCTGTCCTCCCGGCGAGGCCGATATTTCGACCCTAGCCCCGGGCGAGTCGGGCGGAGCGGAAATATCGGCAACAATCCAGGTTGTTGCGTAAGGGGAACGGCCGTGCGTCCGGCCGTCGACTGCGAAAGGACTTCCTTGTGAGCGACACCAATAAGGACCGGGTCGATTTCTGGTTCGATCCGCTGTGCCCCTGGTGCTGGATCACCTCCCGCTGGATCCTCGAGGTCGAGCAGGTCCGCGATATCGACGTGAACTTCCACGTCATGAGCCTGTCGGTGCTCAACGAAGGCCGTGAGGGCCTGCCGCCGCAGTACGAGGAACTGCTGCGCAGCGGCTGGGGCCCGGTCCGGGTCGCCATCGCCGCCGCGCGCGAACACGGCGACAAGGTGCTGGCCCCGCTCTACACCGCCATGGGCACCCGCCTGCACAACCGTCGCGCCGACTACGAGCAGGACGGGCCGCGCGAGGACCTGCTCGCGGTGATCATCGCCGAATCGCTCGAGGAGGCGGGGCTGCCGGCCGAGCTGGCCGCCGCCGCCACGTCCGGCGACTTCGACGAGGAGCTGCGGGCCTCGCATCACGCGGGCATGGACAAGGTCGGCCAGGATGTCGGCACGCCGACCATCCACATCAACGGCGTCGCGTTCTTCGGGCCGGTGCTGTCGCGGATTCCGCGCGGCGAGGTCGCGGGCAAGGTGTGGGACGGCACGGTCGCGCTGGCCTCCTACCCGCACTTCTTCGAGCTCAAGCGGACTCGCACCGAGGACCCCGCCTTCGACTGAGCGGGCCGGGTTATCGACGCGGAACGGGCGGGGTCCCTGTGGACCCCGCCCGTTCTCGTCGGTCAGTGCGGCCGGTACTCGTGATAGGTGGCGGTCTCGCCGTATCGGGGCGGGGGACCGCCGTACCTGCCGGGCGGCTGCTGCCCGGCGTAGGGGCCCGACACCGGCGGACGCTGCGGGGCGTCGGGCCGCCAGAACAGCTTGCCGTGCCGGCTGCGGTCACGCAGCGCCGACATGCGCCAGGTCAGCACCGGGTGGCTGGCCATGGCGTTCACGATCCAGACGAAGAAGCCCTTCTCCTGGGGCGCCCGATCCGCCATCTCGTCGAAGCCGACCAGATTGTTCAGGTACTTGCCCGCCGCCAGCGTCTGCATGGCTGTGGCCGCGCCCTGCGGACGGTTGCAGAAACCGTGATTGTCGGCCGTGTACTCCTGCGAGCGGATCAGCGAATTGCCCAGGATCGGCAGGAACGGCGCGAGGAACATGCCCACCTGCCGCCAATACGAGACATGGCCGGCGGCGATGTGGCCGACCTCGTGGCCGATGATGAAGGCCAGCGCCTCGGGATTACGTGCCGCGCCACTGATTTCGAACAGGTCGCTGTACACCACGACATACCGGCGGAAGCCGTGCCCGGAGGCGAAGGCGTTGATCTGGCCGTTGCCCGTCACCACATAGGCGTCGGGCACCGTGGCCATCCCGAACCGGGCCGCCGCCTCCTGCACCATGCGGAAACCCTCGGGGAACTGGGTGGGTGACATCTTCACGCCGTTGACCCGCTGCGCCGCGTAGTTCATCCCGCGGCCGAGGTAGACCAGCAGCGGCGCGAACACCAGCACCAGCACGATCTGACCGGAAACGCCCGACAGCAGCAGGAGCAGCGCGAACAGGTAGGCCAGCACCGTGGCGACGATCACGATCACCAGCAGCGGGATCTCCCAGCTGTGCCGGGCGGGCATCCCGAACGGGGACAGGCCGCGGCTGCCCTGCTGGATCACCGGCGGTGGCGGCGGCGAATACGGTTGCTGCGGAGCCCATCCCGGCGGACCCACCTGCGGATCCCAGCCGGTCATGCCGGTGACCGGGTTCCAACCGGGCTGCGCGGGGGCCGGCTGGCCGGGGTAGGTGGCAGTCGGCTGGGCGGGGTAGGTGGGGGCCGGCTGGCCGGGGTAGGTGGAGGTCGGCTGGGCGGGGACCTCGCCGGTGGACGCGGTCGGTGGTTGCTCCGGGAGATCACCCGCGGATTGCCCCCCGTAGGCGTTCGGCGGTGATGAACTGTCGTCGGACGTCATGCCTGGATAGTACGTTCGGCGACGTCGCCGGGGTGTTCTCGCCACGAGCGGCTCACACCTCGTCCTCCGCACGTGACAGCCCCGTGCGGACCGGCCGTGCGCGGGCTGAGAGAATCGCTGCCATGCGCGTATACCTGGGTGCCGACCATGCCGGCTTCGAACTGAAGAACCACGTCAAGGCTCACCTCGAGGGCCAGGGCCACGACGTCGTCGACTGTGGCGCGCTGGAATACGATGCGCTCGACGACTATCCGGCCTTCTGCATCGAGGCCGCCCGCCGCGTCGTCGCCGAGCCGGGCTCGCTGGGCTTCGTCTTCGGTGGTTCCGGCAACGGCGAGCAGATCGCCGCCAACAAGGTGCCCGGCGCGCGTTGCGCCCTCGGCTGGAGCGTGGAGACCGCGCAGCTCGCCCGCCAGCACAACAACGCCCAGCTGCTCGGCATCGGCGGCCGCATGCACACCACCGAGGAAGCCCTCGCCATCGTCGACGCCTTCATGACCACCCAGTGGTCCGACGAGCCGCGCCACCAGCGCCGCATCGACATCCTCGCCGAGTACGAGAAGACCGGCGTCGCCCCCGCGCTGCCGAACTGACCTGTGCCGGAAGGCCATACGCTGCACCGCCTGGCGAAGCTGCACGAGAAGCGCTTCGCCGGCGGTCAGGTCCGAGTCTCGAGCCCCCAGGGCCGCTTCGCCGACGGCGCGGCACTGATCGACGGCCGCGTCCTCACGCACGCCGAAGCCTGGGGCAAACACCTTCTCCACCACTACGATTCGGGCGTCACCCTGCACGTCCACCTGGGGCTGTACGGCAAATTCACCGAATCATCGGTCCCCATGGACGCCCCCGTCGGCGAGGTCCGCATGCGCCTGATCGGCGCGGGCCGCACCGGCGAACCCCACGGCACCGACCTGCGCGGCCCCGCCGCCTGCGAAATCCTCCACGACCCAGAGGTTTCCGCCCTCACCGCCCGCCTCGGCCCCGACCCCCTGCGCCGCGACGCCGACCCCGACCGTGCCTGGACCCGCATCAGCCGCTCCCAGCGCTCCATCGGCGCCCTTCTCATGGACCAGAAGGTCCTGGCCGGAGTCGGCAACGTCTACCGCGCGGAAGTCCTTTTCCGCCACAACATCTCACCGCACCGCCCCGGAAAGTCCCTGAGCCGTCCCGAATGGGAAGCCATGTGGGCAGACCTGGTCGACCTGATGAAGGTCGGCGTCCGCCGCGGCCTGATGCACGTGGTGCGCCCCGAACACGATCACGGCGCCCCGTCCTACGCTGCCGACCGCCCCCGCACCTACGTCTACCGCCGAGTCGGCGACCCGTGCCGCCTCTGCGGCACCACCGTGGTGCACACGGTCATGGAGGGCCGAAATTTGTTCTGGTGCCCGACCTGCCAGCCTCGCTGAACCTTCGTTCAGGAGGGCGATCGCGTCGACTGGCGTAGGGTCGACGTATCGAGGCTGTCTAGGCCTTGCAAACAAAGGACCTACTAGTTGTCCGACAAATCTCCGCGTAGCAAGATGTCCAAGGCTCAGGGCAAGTCCCTGAAGGAAAAACGAGCGGAGAAGAAGGCGGGGCCCGCCGACCCGCCGTCCGGTATCGAACCCCAGGCGAACAAGGGTAAAAAGGGCAGGTAAGCCACGCTTTTCCGTGCCGGGGCGTAGCTCGGATGAATTCGAAGTGGGCCGAATCGATAGCGTTTCGGCCCGCTCGGTCACGTCGAACCGGTGGTTTGATGCTGCCCATTCCGGAATCGTCGGCTAATGGTGTGGCGCAACGGAATTCGGGTATAGGGGCTCGTCTCGGGGGTGGCGAGTTGGTTGGTCACCTGCGCAGGTACGGGGTGAGGAGTTCTTCCACGCGGGACTTGACCGTGGCCGGGTCGGTGCCGGTGTCGACGAGTCGGCTGGCGGAATGCACGATCGCGTTGATCAGTTCGGCGGTCAGGTCGGGGTCGGCGTCGCCGAGGTCCTCGAGTGCGGTGACGAGCGGGGTTTTGAGCTGGTCGTGCAGGACGCGGGCGCGGGCGGCGAGTTCGTCGTTCGGCAGGGCGGTCGCGAGGGCGCGGGCGACGGCGTGTTCGCCCTCCTGGGTCAGCTCGATATTGGCTGCGACGTAAGCGATTACCCGGCCGGCCGGATCGGGGGCCCGGCTCATCTGCTCGGCGATCCGCGTCGACCAGCGCGGCAGCACGTCTTCCATGACGGCGACCAGGAGGTCGTGGCGGGAGCTGAAGTACTGGTAGACGCTCGGGCGGGCCAGTCCGGTGCGGGCGGCGACATCGGCGAGGGTGGGGACTTGTCCCGCCGTCAGCATGGTGCGGGCCGCGTCCAGGAGGGCGTTCCGCTGCGTCGCGCGATGTTCGGCGAGGGTGGCTGCCTGAATCTTCGGCACTGCGTCGGTTCCTCCTGGACAGATTCGTACTGATCAGCTCGGACAAGTCTCGCATCGAGCGGCTCGTGGGGTGGACGCTGCCTCCGTTCGGGGGCGGGCGGGGGTCGGCGAGTTGACGCGGCCGGTGTGCGCGCTGCTAGAGTCCCGCCTCGCGGATCTTACCGACGCGGTGTCGGGAAAAATCTCCGCAGACAGGTACGAGGTACGGCAATGAACCAATTCCCCGGAGTCGACGGATTCCTCGGCACGCGCGCATCGTGGGCGATGGACACCATGGTGTTGGTGATGGCGCTCGTGGTCGCTGTTCTGGCGTGGAGCGTCTACCAGGTCAGGGCGAAGCGAAAGTTCGGTCTGCACAAGGGAGTTCAGATCCTGCTCGCGGTCGGCCTGCTGGCCGCGGTGGTCCTGTTCGAACTCGACGTGCGCTTCAACGGCTGGGAGTCCCGCGCCGCCGGCGTGGTCGGCGGCACCGCCTCGGCCGCGGTCTGGACCGCTCTGGCCATCCACCTGGCCTTCGCCGTCTTCTCGGTCGTCCTCTGGCCGATCGTGATCATCCGCGCGGCCCGTAACTTCGACGCACCCCCGCACCCGGGCGCGCACAGCACCTGGCACCGCCGCTGGGCCCCGATCGCCGCCATCGGCATGACCCTCACCGCGGTCACCAGCTGGATCTTCTACGGACTCGCCTTCGTAGCCTGACCTGCCCGCTTCGATTTCGTTGGGAGTGGGGCTATCGCCGGCGGGCGAGGAGGCCGGCCAACCAGCCGACGGCGAAGGTGGCCAGCAGCACCAGCCACATCGGGGATCGGATGGTCATGAGCAGGAATTCGATGTCGACCTTGTGGCGGTTCTCGAGAATGAACAGGACGGCCAGCACCGTGAGGACGATGGCCACCCACTGCTTGGGTGAGATGCGTGCCAGGACTGAGGGTTTCGATGGTTCGGTCACTGTCGGGCTCCCGGTGGTGTGTGTCGCTCCCCATCCATTGCGGGCCGATAACTGTCTATCCGATCCACTGTAGTCACGCTGTACCGGCGAATGCTGGATGTCGGCCGATGTTGTTTGTTCGTTATTGCGCCCGAGCGCGCCGATCGAAGGCGGCCTACTGTCGTAGTAGCTTTCTCGGCAAAGGGATTGGGATCGAATCGGTTCCTGGCAGGCGGTAGGACGGGAGGCTGGGCGATGTCGGGGAGTGTCGCGACGACAGCACACAAAGGGATGGTCCGGGTACCCGGCGGCGCATTCGCTATGGGTTCGCGGGACTTCTTTCCCGAGGAGCAGCCGGTGCGTGAGGCGGTGGTCGAACCGTTCTGGATCGACGTCCACCAGGTCACCAATGCGGACTTTCACCGATTCGTGCGGGAGACCGGTTATGTGACCGTCGCCGAGCGCGACCTCGACCCGGCCGACTTTCCCGGCGCCGCGCCCGAGGACCTGGTGCCGGGGGCGCTGGTGTTCCAGCGCACGAACGGGCCGGTGCCGTTGGATGATTGGCGGCGGTGGTGGACCTATGTGCCGGGGGCGAGTTGGCGTCATCCCGGCGGGCCGGGCACGAATCTGGACGGTCGCACCCTGCACCCGGTGACTCACGTCGCCTATGCCGATGCCCTCGCCTACGCCGACTGGGCGGGCAAGTCGCTGCCCAGCGAGGCGCAGTGGGAATTCGCGGCCCGCGGCGGTCTGGCCGCGGCGACGTTCCCGTGGGGCGAGGAGTTCGCGCCGCGCGGGCGGCGGATGGCCAACACTTGGGTCGGGCGGTTTCCGTGGGAGTTCCAGCCGGGCAAAGGCCAAGCCGCGCAGCCGGGCACGACCAAGGTCGGCACCTACCCGCCCAACGGGTACGGGCTGTTCGACGTGGCGGGCAACGTGTGGGAGTGGACCACCGACTATTACCGCGGCGATCACGGCGCCCCGGCTAGCTCGTGCTGTGCCCCCGCCGCCGGTCGCGCCCGCGCCGACGGGCCGCCGCCGGTGGAGGCCGGTGAGCGGTTTCCGCGGCGCGTGGTCAAGGGCGGCTCGTATCTGTGCGCACCGAATTACTGTCTGCGGTATCGCCCGGCGGCGCGGCAGGGTCAGACCGAGGACACCGCCACCTGTCATCTCGGCTTTCGGTGCGTCGCCGCAGACTGACATTGGCAGTAGGCAGGGAACAGACGGGTCCGTCGTTAATCTCGGTTGAGACACCTATTGGTCGCTGAACAGCAAATATTTGGCGAATTATCCTTCGTGCTGCCTAGCCTGCTCGATATGACGCCGTCGAATCGCGAACAGTCCTCCCCCGACGATCCCGGTTCCGATCCGCAGCCCACCCGCGGCAAACTGTCCAGGCGCTCGATGCTGGGCGGGTTCGCGGCTGCCGGGGTGGGCGCCGCCGCCGTCCCGTTCCTCGCCGCCTGCGACAAATCCGGCGGCGACGGACCTCCCGGCTACGGGACGGGGATCAACGACGGCTTCGACGGCAAGATCGAACTCGACGTGCGCGATTCCAAGGCCGACTGGAAACCGTTCGAACTGAAGAAGCCCCCCGAAGGCGCACCCAACGTGCTCGTCGTGCTGTTCGACGACACCGGCCTGGCGTCCTGGTCGCCCTACGGAGGCCGCATCAACATGCCCACCCTGCAGCGGCTGGCCGACAACGGGCTCACCTACACCCAGTGGCACACCGCCGCACTGTGTTCGCCCACCCGCTCCACCATGCTGACCGGCCGCAATCATCACGTGAATCGTTTCGCGTCGATCACCGAGGGCTCCACCGGGTTTCCGGGCGCGGCGGCTCGCCTGCCCGCGCAGTGCGCGACGGTCGCGCAAGTGTTGCAGGACAATGGTTTCAGCACGTTCTGGGTCGGCAAGGAACACAACGTGCCCCAGGAAGACGTCGCCCCCGGCGGCAGCAGATCCGAATGGCCGACGCAGAAGGGGTTCGACCGCTTCTACGGATTCCTCGGCGGTGAAACCAACAACTGGTATCCGGACTTGGTGGAGGACAACAGGTTCGTCGACCCGCCCGCCACGCCGGAGCAGGGCTATCACCTGTCGAAAGACCTCGCCGACCATGCCATCAAGATGCTGCGGGATTCGCGGGCGACCAACCCGTCCAAGCCGTGGTACATGTGGTTCTGCCCCGGCGCCAACCACGCACCGCATCACAGTCCGACCGAGTATGCCGACAAGTACAAGGGCCAGTTCGACGACGGCTACGAGGCGTATCGGGAATGGGTGCTGAAACGGATGGTCGACAAGGGCATCATGCCCAAGGGCACCGCCCTGACACCGATCAACCCGCTACCGAAAGACGTTGCGCTGGACGCGGACGCGGTGCGGCCCTGGGACTCGCTCAATCCGGACGAGAAGCGGTTGTTCTCCCGGATGGCCGAGGTGTTCGCCGGGTTCTCCGAGTACACCGACGCCCAGGTCGGACGCATCGTCGACTTCCTGGAGCAAAGCGGTCAGCTCGACAACACCGTCATCATGTACTGCGCCGACAACGGCGCCTCGGGTGAAGGTTCGCCGAACGGGTCGGTCAACGAGAACAAATTCTTCAACGGCTACCCCGACGATCTCGCCGAGAACATGCAGTACATCGGCACGCTGGGTTCGCCCGCCACCTACAACCACTATCCGACCGGTTGGGCCACGGCGTTCTCGACGCCGTTCCAGATGTTCAAACGCTATTCGCAGTTCTCCGGCGGCACCTGCGACCCGTTGATCATCCACTGGCCCAAGGGAATCAAGGCCAAGGGCCAGATCCGCCACCAATACCACCATTCCACCGACATCGTGCCGACCATCTTCGACGTCACCGGTGTGCAGATGCCCGAGGAGTACCGGGGAGTCAAACAGTATCCGCTCAACGGGGTCTCGATGCGCTACACCTTCGACGACGCCGGCGCCGCCACCAGGAAGAAACGTCAGTACTACGCCATGCTGGGTACCCGCGGCATCTGGCAGGACGGCTGGAAAGCCTCGGCGTTGCATGCCCCGATCAGCGACAAGGGGCATTTCGACCAGGACAAGTGGGAGCTGTTCCATGTCGACGAGGACCGTTCCGAATCCAAGAACCTCGCCGATCAGTATCCCGACAAGCTGAAAGAACTGATCGGGGTGTGGAACGACGAGGCCAAGGACAATTACGTGCTCCCGCTCGATGACCGCAGCGCCGCAGAACTGCTCGCCGTCGAACGACCCCAGCCCGAACCGCCCCGAGACCGCTACGTCTACTACCCCGACGCGTCACCGGTTCCCGAGGCCGCCGCGGTCAACATCCGCGGCAAGTCCTACAAGATCCTCGCCAGCGTCGACCTCGCGCCCGACGCGCAGGGCGTGATCTTCGCCCACGGGTCGCGGTTCGGCGGACACACCCTGTTCATCAAAGACGGTGTGCTGCACTACATCTACAACTTCCTGGGCATCAAACCCGAACAGGACTTCGTGTCGTCCGCGCCGCTGACGCCGGGCAAAACACACCCTCGGCATGGAATTCACCCGGGAGAAGGCCGGCCAATACGGTGAATCCCTCGGCACGACAACGCTCTACGTCGATGGCCAACCGGTGAACAAGGGCGCGATGCGCGCCCAGATCGGAATGTTCTCCCTCGCCGGCGACGGCCTGTGTGTCGGTTACGACAGCGGCGACAGCGTCACCACGCAGTACCGGCCCCCGGGCACCTTCACCGGCGGCACCATCGAGAACGTCACCATCGACGTCGGCAAGGAGTCCTACACCGACCTCGAGAAGGAGGCCGCGGCCGCGCTCGAACGCAACTAGCGGAGTTCGCGAACGGGCGGGCGATACCCATCGCCCGCCCATTCGCCTCAGTCCCACTGAATGTCACTGGCAGTGGCCTCGTAAACGAGCCTGTTTTCGGAATGAGGCCAGTCAGACGCGAGAAGAACGCCCGCGCGGCCGTCTAGTCCACGGTCAGTGGTGCATCACCGCGCCGAGGCGGGGCAGCACGAGTCGCTTCCAGCTGCGCTCTACGGCATTGCGGGCCATCCGCTGTCGGCGATCCTCGATGTCGAAGCCGGTCTGCGTCAACAGCAGTCGGGTGCCGCGGCCCTGCGGTTGCAGTGTCCAGTCGACGGTCCAGTGGGTGGGGTAGTCGGCTCGCGGGTATGTCCAGGTGTAGGTCAATTGCTTGCGGGGGTGGGCGGCCAGGACCTGGCAGATGATTTCGTCGATCGACGAGTCGGGGGTGGTGAATCGGAAGCGGGTTCCGACCGTGGTGGCGAAGCCGGTGGGGCGAAGTAGCCACTGTTGCAGCAGGTCCGGCTCGGTCAGTGCGCGCCAGACGACGTCCGGTGGCTGCGGAAGGAAGGTGCCGAGTTCGACTGCGGCGGGGTTCAGCTGTGTGTCAGCGATCATCGGTCTGCCGCCTCAATTGTCCTGACCGTCCTTGTATTTGGCTTCCATGTCGGCGGCGAGTTCCGGTTCCTGGGCCTCCATCTTCTGGACGTAGGCGACCGCGTCGCCGACGGTGCGCAAACTGGCGAGGTCCTCGTCGGGGACCTTCACGCTGTACTTGTCCTCCAGTTGGACGGCGATCTCCACCAGGGACAGCGAGTCGATTTCCAGGTCCTCGACGAAGGACTTCTCGACCTGTACCTCGGCGGCCTCGATGCCGGTCACCTCCTCGATGATCTCCGCGATGCCGGCGACGATTTCTGCTTGCGTGGTAACCACAGGTGACGCTCCTCGATGTAATGACGTGTGGCAGTACGGTAAAAGCTCCAGTGGGGTGGAGGTTCAAGAGGCTGTGACGGACGACACACGGGCGGGTGTGCCGGTGAGTATCGGGGAATTGGCGCGCAGCACCGGGCTTTCGGTGCGGACGATCCGGTTCTACTGCGATGAGGGCATGCTGGAATTCCAGCGCAGCGGGGGCGGCCATCGAATGTTCGACGCGGCGACCGCCACCGAACGATTGCTGCTGGTGCGGCGGTTGCGCGCGCTCGGGCTCGGGCTGGGGGCGATCACCGATGTGCTGGACGGGCGGCAGTCGATCGGTGAGGCGGTCGCCGACGAAAGCGCCCGGCTCGATGTCGAATTCAAGTCGCTGGCGTGGCGGCGGGCCTCCTTGCGGGCCGTCGAGACGGCGCTGCCCACGGACCGGGCCGACCGGCTCGGGTTGCTCGCTGCCGCGCACGACGGCGGCGCGGTCCACGATGCCCTCATCCAGTTCTGGCGGCGCATCCTCGCACCGGTTCCGCGGCGCTACATCGACCTGTGGGTGTGCTGGAATGTGCCGGAACCGCCCGCCGATCCGTCCGTCGACGACGTCGTGGCGTACGCCGAACTGGCCGCTCTCGTCGCCGACCCCACCTTGAACAGTGCTGTCCGGCACCAATACTGGCGAAGCCAGCCGTATGCGATCCGCGACGGCGGCAGGCTGTACCTCGACATGGGCAACCTGATGAAGGACGTGGTACCCCTCGTAGCCGAAGGCGTGCGACCGCACCCCGGCAACGAACTCGACCGCTTCGTCCACGCCCACGCCACCGCCCGCGGTGAACGCGATTCCCCACACTTCCGAGCCCAGCTACTGCACGGCGCAACCGACAACGACCACCGCATCCACCGCTACTGGGATCTCACCGCACAACTCCTCGGCCCCCGCATCACCGTCGGCCGGGCCCACGACTGGCTGTACAACGCCCTGGCCCACTCCGCCGCCGCGTAGACAGGACTCGGAAGATGGGGTGAGGGCCGTGCGACCTGGGGGCCTAAGGAGATGCCTGCCAGAGGGTTTCTATGGGGAGAGCGCGGAGACGGTCGCCGAAGGGCAGCGAATGCTGGCCGGTGTAGACGATGAATCCCGCAACGAAACGGTCGACCAGCCGCTCCTGGAGATGGCGGAGTCCTGCGAAATCGTGTTTGTCGAGGGTAGCGCCGGCCTTGACCTCGATGCCGATCACACGGCCGTCGGCCGCTTCGAGAACGGCGTCGACTTCGACCTTGTCCTTGGTGCGGTAGTGCCACAACGTCGCACGTTCATCATTCCAGGTGAGCTGGCGGGCGAGTTCCATGAGGACAAAGTTCTCGAGGACGGTGCCGGCAGCCCCGCCCGGATCGGCGAGTCGCGCGGGACCTTGGCCGAGGAGATGGCACAGCAAACCTGTGTCGACAAAGGCAAGTTTCGGAGTGCCGATCGCCCGGTGAGTGGCGCCACCCGACCACGCTGGGATGGTCTTGATCAAGAAGACGGTCTCGAGCAGCGCCAGATAGCGGGTGATCGTCGAGCGGTGAATGGCGAGCTCACTGGCGATTGTTGCAGGAACAAGCAGGTTCGCGCTGCGAATAGCGAGTAACTGCAGGAGTTTTCGAAGCTGAGGTGTGCGTTCGATCGCTGAGATCTCATGCACGTCCCGTTTGATCAGGGTATCGATGTAGCTTTCGAAGAAGGCGCTACGGCGGCGATCTGTACGACGCACCGCCTCGGGGAAGCCGCCGACCGCGGCACGTTCGATGTAATCACGGCGGCGCAGGGCTGAATCATGGGTCAGGCGAATGCCTTTGGCGAAGGCGGCATCGATGAATCGGTCGGGGGTATCCGATATCTCACCTTGGGAGAAGGACCACAGTTCGATGGTCTCCATGCGTCCCGGCAGCGCATCCGGCAACGACTTCAGCGCAAGCACCTGTGCTGACCCGGTGAGCAGGAATCGGCCCGGTCGTGGGTCGGCATCGACGTCGGCCTTGATCGGAAGGAAGAGCTCAGGAGCGCGCTGCACTTCGTCGATGACGAGGAGCCGCCTAATTATGCATTGTTGTGCGCGTCTGGACGCGACCTTCGTGCGCATATGGTCGCAACAGTGCTGCGCATTTGGTCGCTAGTTGGGTGCGCGTATGGCCACACGTTTCGCGCGCGGCTGGTCGCCACCGTCACTAACGCGCGGTCGTTCCGGACCTATTCGTTGTGGTCGAGGCCGTGGACAGGTGCGCGTTCGAGCTGCACCGCCGTGTTGGGGCTAGGCGCGTGCGGTACGGGCGCGGAGCGTGAGCAGGCGGGCGAGGCCCAGGGTGAGGAGGGCCGCGGTGGCGAGGATGTAGATGTCGCCGGGGATGTGTTGCCACCAGGTCCAGCGGAGTTCCTGGTGTTTGCCGTTGGGGACGATGCCGGGGCCGATCAGGAAGAAGAGGGCGAAGGTGGCGATCAGGGCGTAGGTGGCGGTGGCCGGTTTGGTGGAGGTCCATGCGATGGCCGCTACCAGGGCGGGGGCGGCCCAGACCCAGTGGTGGGTCCAGGAGACCGGCGAGATCAGCAGCAGGACGGCGGCGTTCACCAGGAGGGTGGCGACGGCCAGGGCGGTCATGGGGGCGGGTTCGGGGATACCCGCCCGGGCGGCGGCGGTGCGCTCGACGCCGGTCAGGTGGTGCATGAGGTAGGCGCCCGCGCCGACGACGACGAGGGCGAGGGCCAGCCAGACGATGGTGGCGGCCGAGGACGAGTAGCCGAAGACGCGGAACGCCATGCCCTTGAGGGACTGGTTGCCGACGTAGTCGGGGGAGCCGATGCGGTTGGTATCGATGACCGCGTGCAGCCAGTAGTCGCGGGATTCGGTGGGGAGCAGGACGAATCCGGCGGCGACGATGCCGACGGCGGTGCCGGCCGCGGTGGCGGCGGCCTTCCAGTCGCGGCGGATCAGGAAGTAGAGGATGAACGCGGCGGGGGTCAGCTTGGTGACCGCGGCGATGCCGATCAGCACGCCGCGCGGCCAGCGCGGCTTCTCGGTCAGGCAGTCGAGGGCGACGGCGGCCATCAGAACCAGGTTGATCTGGCCGAACCACAGGGTGGTGCGAACCGGTTCGACGGCCACCAGGAGCACGACCGCGGTCACGGTGAGCGTGAGTTTGGCGCGGGCATCCAGGTCGGGGCGGATGCGCGACAACACCAGCCAGACGGTGACGCCGAGGCAGGCCAGGGAGCTCGCGGTCACCAGCAGCTCGGCCAGCCAGAGCGGGACGATGGCGAGCGGGATCATCAGGACCGCGGCCGAGGGCGGGTAGGTGAACGGCAGATCGGTGTGGCCGGCCACGGGGAGGGTCGCGCCGTAGAGGGTGCCGTGGTCCAGCCAGCCCCGGGTGTCGATGCGATAGACCTGCAGATCGAGGAAACCGTGCATGGCCGAGAAGATGGCCGTGATCGCCAGCGTGAGCAGGATTCCGACCACGATCGGAATGCGAGGCAGGCCCGCGCGGCCGTCAGACTTGAGATTGCGCAGCAAGCTCTGTTGCCCCGCCCGCGTAGTGATCATCAGGGAGAGGGTAACCCTTTCGGTGTTCGGGCAAAGATGTCCGGATTGCGTTGGGGGAGTGGTTAATCGACGGCAAATCCGTCGATGGGTGTTCTGCCTCCCCAGTGCGCCAACCGGCTACCCGGACGCGCGAACCAGGTCGCGTAGAAGAGGAACGATACGGCCGCCAGCGAGCCCAGCACGACCGCCCCCGCGAGTACCGGGTACGCCGCCATCGTGCTAGCCAGGAACCGATAGGACAGCAACAATCCGGCGAGCACCGCCGCACCGAGCGACACCATGCGGACACGCGGATGCTCCCAGCCGCGCTCGGGTTCGCGCAGCGCCGACTCCACGGTCAGGCACAGCACCGCGCCCGCCACCAGATCGGCGCCGTAGTGATAGCCGAACCCCAGCGTCGCGAGCAGCGTGCACACCAGCCAGAACGTGCCCGCCCAGCGCAGCCACCGCGGCCCGCGGCGGGAGTGGATGAACAGCGCCGTCGCCCACGCGGTGTGCATGGACGGCATGCAGTTCCGCGCGGTCTCGGAGTCGAACAGCATCGGCTGCGGATCGGTGGTGAAGGCGGGCCACACCTGCGGCCAGTCCCCGATCTCCAGCCCGTGCCCGAGCGAACCGTAGGCGAAGACCGGCCCGACCACCGGGAACAGCACATACCCGAGCGGTCCGATCACGCCCAGTACCAGGAAGGTTCGCACCAGGTGGTGCCGCGGCCACGCACTGGTCGACACGTGACGCAACTGCCACACCGCGACCACCACCGCCGCGACCGGCAATTGGATGTACACGACATGCAGGACATGCGAGGGGATCGGACCGAGGGTGTCGAGCAGCCGCCCGACCAGCCACGCCGGTTCCCCCAGCGCCCGATCCGCGAGCTGGACGTATTGATCGAGCACCCGCGGCCCGGCGACGATGCTCACCATCAGCCAGGTGTCCGCGAGCTTGGACGCCATCACCAGCAGCACGCCGAAGGCGATGGCTTGCAGCGCGGTCCGGCGTCGCTCACCCTCCAGCGCAGCACGGCCACGGTCAGCGCGGTGAGCGCCAGCGTCGGCCCGGTGCCGATCGATACATGCCACCCGCAAGCCACTTGCAGCCCGAGCGTCAGCAGATCCAGCACCCCGGCGGCAACCAATGCGATCACCCGGGTCCGCGCCGGCACCCCGACGCAGGCGAGCCCCAACCCCGCCCACGACACCGCCGCCGACTGGGGGTTCGCGAAGTAGTCGTCGACCAGGCTGCGTAGCGGCCCCATCACGCCGTGCGCGGACGCCCAGGCCTGCGCGATCGCCAGCAAAACAACGGCGATCCCCAGCCCGGCGGCCGGGATCAGGCGAGAACGCGTCTCGCGCCCGGACAGCACCGAGCTGGAAGCGTTCATCTTGTCGTCGACCAGCACCGTAAATCGATAACACAGTGCAAACGGAGGCACAACATCCGGTTACCGAAATCCCACTTCCAGGTGGATCGGACGCGGATCAGCTACCGGAGATGCGGGCGAAAGCGACCTGGATGGGGTCGGGAACGGCCGAAAATACGGCCGCGGGCGAATTGTCCGCTGCTACCAGCTGGATCGGGTGGTGCGATGCGAAAGATGGTCGGGGTGACAGGATTTGAACCTGCGACCCTCCGCTCCCAAAGCGGATGCGCTACCAAGCTGCGCTACACCCCGTTGCACGTCGGATCCGACGCTCCCCGATGAACGGGAAAGAGCGGGTGACGGGAATCGAACCCGCGCTATCAGCTTGGAAGGCTGAAGTTCTACCATTGAACTACACCCGCAGCCACCACATCCAAGGATGCCGTGTGCGTAGAGCACTGTACCGAACCTCACTCCCCGAATGCCAATCAGGTCGCGTCGTCGCACGTCGCGGCCGGTGCGGGCAAGCATTCGGCGCGTCGCGAGAACATGCCGAAATTGGGTGTAACGCCAGGGCTTCGCCAGCGATGTGACATCCGATCGCCATTCGCGAGACAGTGGGAACCTGTTCTGAATCAGGGGTTTTCGATGTCGGGTGGCTTGCTAGGATCCTTTTTGTCCGGACGGGGGTATCTGGAAAGGGGGCGGTGAGCATGCACCACTGGTGTGGCCGACCGCGTAGTAGTGAGTTCGATCCGAAGGGCGTGACCGGCGAGGATGCCGGCCCTGGCATCACGTACGCAGGGTGAGCGCGCATGTCCATCCGTCTCGATACCCGAACCTCCGCCATCGTGGCGGCGACCATCCGGGAATGGGTGCGGTCGGTGCACCCGGGCGCGAGCAGCGCCGCGCTGGGTCACGCGCCCAGTGTTCCCTCCGCTGACCTCGAGGCCATCTTCGGCCGGGTCATCAACGAACTGCTGGAATTGGCGGGCTCCGAACCGTTTCCGGTGCGCTCGGCCCGCCGCATCGGCCGCAGCCTGGCCGACGCGCCGTTCGAACGCACCCGCATGCTCGCCCCCGCCAGCCGCGCGCTGCTCGGGCTCGCACCCGGCGTGCGCGGCTCGCTGATCGCCACCCGCTGGTCGTTCATCGCCAGCCAGGCCATCGACGCCTACGCCGAGGCGCTGCAACAGCGCGCCCTCGTGCAGCAGGAACGCAGCCTCTCCGAGGCGGTGTCGGTTCGAGTGCAGGAGATCGCGGCCTTACAGACCCGGCTACGGCACGAGGCCACCCACGACGCCCTCACCGATCTGGCCAATCGCTCCCTGTTACAGGAGCGGGTGCGGGTGATGGCCACCGATTCGGCGCGCGGGGTAGGGCTGCTGCTCATCGACCTCGACGACTTCAAGGCCATCAACGACAACTACGGCCACACCGTCGGCGACGAGGTGCTGGTCAGCATCGCGCAGCGGCTGCGGTCGGCCTGCCCGCCCGAGACGGTGATCTCGCGCTACGGCGGCGACGAATTCGTGGTGGCGCTGCCCGCGCGCCGCAATTCGCTCAGTGAGCTGGCCATGCGGGTGCTGGCCGCGCTGTGCGAGCCGGTGCCCACGGCCGCCGGGTCGGTGCCCGCGTCGGCGAGCGTCGGCACCGCGTTCTGCCCGCCCGGGCGGGACTGTGATTTCTCGGACCTGCTGCGCAGTGCGGACCGAGCCATGTATTCGGCGAAAACCGCCGGCAAACGACAGTTCGCGGTGTCGGAGCCGGACGAAGAGGAGGTTGATCCAGCCGGTCGCGCGACACGATTCGCGGCAGTGGCCGGGTGAGCCGGAGGATTCAGGACCTCACAGCGACTAG